>NZ_JBIUCF010000033.1:0-152262 GCF_044593615.1 Nonomuraea sp. NPDC051941 | reverse complement strand
TCGGCCCCCTCGGGCAGCGGACGCGACCACACGATGTCCAGCGGCGCATCCATCTTCGCCAAGGTGAGCCGGCCCTGGCGCCAGCGGAACGCCGAACGGGTGTACTCCGCACTCGCGCGTGCCTTCTTCTTGCTCTTGAAGGTCGGATACTTCGCCCGGCGCGCGAAGAAGCTCGCGAACGCCGCCTGCAGGTGGCGCAGTGCCTGCTGCAACGGCACCGACGACACCTCGCCCAGGAACGCCAGCTCGGGCGCCTTCTTCCACGCCGTCAGCGCGGCGGAGGACTCCACATAGGAAACCCGTTTGCCCACCAGGGCGTAGGCGCGGGTCCGCTCTTCCAAGGCCTTGTTGTAGACCAGGCGCACGCAGCCGAACGTCCGGGCAAGCTCGCCGGCCTGCTCGGGAGTCGGGTAAAAGCGGTACCTGTAGGCCCGCTGCGCCACGCATCAAATTTTTGCAGGAAGACCAGCCAAGTGCTGCTCGATTGTCGTAGACGGCGGTCCGCCTGACGGCGAACCACCATTCCTGCCTCACTATGCAGGTGTGCCTTTTCTCTCTGGTTTGAAAGCCTGAGCATCCATAAAGGAGTTTGAATGACCACCTTCCCCGAGAACTTCCTGTGGGGCACCGCCACCGCCGCCTACCAGGTCGAGGGCGCCTGGAACGAGGACGGCCGCGGCCCGTCGATCTGGGACACCTTCTCCCACACCCCGGGACTGGTGACGGGCGGCGACACCGGTGACGTGGCCTGCGACCACTACCACCGGCTGGAGGAGGATCTGGACATCCTCGTCGGCCTGGGCGTGGGCGCGTACCGGTTCTCGATCTCCTGGCCGCGCGTGCAGCCGGGCGGCCGGGCCAACCAGCCGGGCCTGGACTTCTACTCGCGGCTGGTGGACGGGCTGCTCACCCGCGGCATCGCCCCCGTCGCCACCCTCTACCACTGGGACCTGCCGCAGGAACTGGAGGACGCGGGCGGCTGGCCGAACCGCGACACCGCCCACCGCTTCGCCGAGTACGCCGACCTCATGGGCCGCACGCTCGGCGACCGCGTCCGCACCTGGATCACCCTGAACGAGCCGTGGTGCTCGGCCTACCTCGGCTACGCCTCCGGCGTGCACGCCCCCGCCAGGACCGAGCCCGCCGCCGCCCTGGCCGCCGTCCACCACCTGAACCTCGGCCACGGCCTGGCCGTCCAGGCGCTGCGCGCGGTCGTCGACCCGGCCGCCCAGATGTCGGTCACGCTCAACCTGCACCACGTGCGCGGCGTGTCCGACCAGGACGCCGACGCCGTACGCCGCGCGGACGCGCTGGCCAACCGGGCCTTCCTCGGCCCCATGCTGGAGGGCGCCTACCCGCGCGACCTCATCGCCGACACCGCCTCGGTGACCGACTGGTCGTTCGTGCGCGACGGCGACGAGGCCACCGCAGGTCAGCCGCTGGACGTGCTCGGGGTCAACTACTACAACCCGACGCTGGTGCGCCAGTGGGACGGATCCTCCGAGCGGGCGACCGCCGACGGGCACCAGGACGGGGCCGCGTCGCCGTGGATCGCCTGCGACGACGTCGAGTTCGTCCCCCAGCCTGGCCCGTACACCGAAATGGGCTGGAACATCGACGAGACCGGCCTGACCGAGCTACTGCTGCGGCTGCACCGCGACTACCCGTCCATGCCCACGATGATCACCGAGAACGGCGCGGCCTTCGCCGACGTCGTCGACCCCGACGGGCGGATCCGGGACGAGCGGCGCGTCGACTACCTGCACCGTCACCTGTCCGCCGTGGCCGAGGCGATCTCGGCGGGGGCCGACGTACGCGGCTACTTCGTGTGGTCGCTGATGGACAACTTCGAGTGGGCGCACGGGTACGCCAAGCGGTTCGGCATCGTGCGGGTGGACCCGGACACGCTCGAGCGCACCTGGAAGGACAGCGCCCACTGGTACCGCGACGTGGTCGCCACCGGAAAACTGCCCGCCTAAGGCTTGCGGGCGACGCCTCCGACGAAGGTGTGGTACGTGATGCCCGGCGTGGCGCGGTCGTCGGGGCCCGGGCGCCACTCGGGCAGCGGCACCAGGCCGGGCTCCAGCAGTTCGAGACCGTCGAAGTAGGCGAGGATCTCCTCGCGGGTGCGCCACCGGCCGGTGCCGAGGTGGTCGTTGAAGATCCGCTCCGCCTCGTACGCCTGCTTCGACACCTCGGGGTGTTCCTCGCCCGGGTTGTGGAAGTGCGAGATCACCACGTGGCTGCCCGGGGCGAGCGGCCCGATGAGCGCGGCCGCGACGCCGGCCGGGTCCTCGTCGTCGCCCAGGTGGTGCAGGATCCCGAACATCAGCAGCCCGACCGGCTCGCTGAAGTCGATCAGCGAGCGCGTCTTCGGGTCGTCGAGGATCTTCCCCGGCTCGCGGGCGTCGGCCTCGACGATCGTGGTGCTGGCGTCCACGGCGAGCAGGGCGCGGCCGTGGACGAGCACGATCGGGTCGTGGTCCACGTAGACCACCCGTGACTGCGGCGCCACCGCCTGGGCGATCTCGTGGACGTTGCCCTGCGTCGGCAGGCCGGAGCCGATGTCCAGGAACTGGCGGATGCCCGCCTCGGCCGCCAGGAAGTGGACCGTGCGCCGCAGGAACTCCCGGTTGGCCATGGCCGCCTCGGGCGCGTCGGGCGCGACCTTGAGAGCGGCCGCCGCCACCTGGCGGTCGATCTCGTAATTGTCCTTGCCGCCGAGCATGTAGTCATAGACACGGGAGACACTGGGCTTGCCGGTGTCGATCCCGCGAGGCGCGCGCTCCTGCTCGCTCTCGGGCACTGTCGGCTCCTTGGTCGGATGGGTGGAGCCATGATCCTAATTGGCAACCCCCGATTTATGCCGATATTTCGTGACGCAACAGGCGAGCGGCTCCGGCCATCGCCCGCATCTTGCCCTCGGCCGACTCGCGCGGCAGATATTTCATCCCGCAGTCGGTCGCGATGACGATCCGATCGGGCGGCACGTGGCCGAACGCCCTGCGCACCCGCCCGGCCACCACCTCGACCGGCTCGACCTCCGGCGTGGACAGATCGATCACCCCGAGGATGACCGTCTTGTCCTTGAGGTCGGACAGCACGCCGAGGTCCAGCCCCGACTGCGCGGTCTCGATCGACACCTGCCGCACCGGGCATCCGGCCAGCTCGGGCAGGAACGAGTATGCCTCCGGCCGCTCGTGGATGATGGCGGCGTACCCGAAGCAGATGTGCACCGCCGTCGTGCCGGTGACGCCGTCGAGCGCGGCGTTGAGCGCGGCCAGCCCGTAGGCGCGCGCGGCCTCGGGCCTGGCCTGCATGTACGGCTCGTCGATCTGCACGATGTCGGCCCCGGCGGCGAACAGGTCGCGGATCTCGGCGTTGACCGCCGCCGCGTAGTCCATCGCGGCGGCCTCGGCGTCCGGGTAGTGGTCGTTCTGCGCCTGCTGGCTCATGGTGAACGGCCCCGGCACCGTCATCTTGACCGGGCGATCGGTGCGCGCGCGCAGGAACCGCAGGTCGCCGGCCTGGACGGGGGCCGGGCGGCGGATCGGGCCGACGATGCGCGGGACCGGGTTCGGGTGGCCGCTGCGGTCGAGCGCCGTGCCCGGGTTGTCGAGGTCGACGCCCTCCAGGGCGGTGGCGAAGTGGTTGGAGTAGCTCTCGCGGCGCATCTCGCCGTCGGTGAGGATGTCGAGCCCGGCGCGTTCCTGGGCCCTGATCGCCAGCTCGGTGGCGTCGTCCTGGGCCTGGGCCAGGTGCTCGGGCGGGATCCGCCACAGCTCCCTGGCCCGTACCCGCGGCGGGAACCGCCCGGCGAGCCTGGCCCGGTCGATCAGCCACTCCGGCTGCGGGTAGCTCCCGACCAGCGACGTCGGCAGGATCACGAGTGCCTCCTTCTCCCGGATCCTCCTACTGTGCGCCTACCAGCGATCGACGTGAAGCACTTCGTCGAGCGGCTGCCGCTTCGCTGGGGCGAACGTCTCGCCGAGGAAGTAGGCGGTCGGGATGAGCACGCCCTGGCGGACGTCGCCGGGGATGCCGAGCAGCTCGGCGATCTCGCTCTCGTACGCCAGGTGCAGCGTCGTCCACGCCGTGCCCAGCCCGCGGGCGCGGGCGGCCAGCATGTAGCTCCACGCGGCGGGCAGCAGCGACCCCCACAGCCCGGCCTGGTTCCCCTGGGGCAGCCCGTCGCCCGACACCGTGATGCACCCGATCACCAGCACGGGCACGTCCCCCATGTGCTCGGCCAGGTACAGCGAGCTGTCGCCCACCCGCCGCTGCTGCGCCGCCCGGACCGGGTCGTCCTGGAACAGCGCCCGCGCGGAGGAGCCGGACTCGAAGTACGCCTGGTGCGAACGCTCGTAGTAGCCGCCGATCGCCTTGCGCAGCTCGGGATCGGTCACGACCATCCAGTGCCACCCCTGCCGGTTGCCGCCGCTGGGCGCCTGGAGCGCGGCCTCGAGGCACTCGCGCACGAGCTCCAGGGGGACGGGGCGGGTGAGGTCGAGACGCTTCCGCACGCTGCGCGTGGTGGTGAGCAGCTCGTCCGGGCTCAGTTCGATCGTCATACGGCCATCATGCCCCCCGCGATCACGGTTTCCCCGCGGCTCCCAGCGAGAAGGACCAATGCATGTCCCAAACCAGACCCCCCAGTCCAGCCGAGGAGACCGGCGGCGCCGGCGAGCCGAGTCTGAAGCAGGTGATGGGCCCCGGCCTGTTGCTGCTGTTCATCGTCGGCGACATTCTCGGCACCGGGATCTACGCGCTGACCGGCGAGATCGCCGGCGAGGTGGGTGGCGCCGCCTGGCTGCCGTTCGCCATCGCCTTCGCCGTCGCGTTGATCACCGCGTGCTCGTACCTGGAGCTGGTGACGAAATACCCGCAGGCCGCGGGAGCCGCTCTGTACGTGCACAAGGCCTTCGGCAAGCACCTCCTGACCTTCCTGGTGTGCTTCGCGGTGATGTGCTCCGGCATCACCTCTGCCTCGGCGGCGTCCCGGGCCTTCGCCGCCAACCTCGCCACCGGCTTCGGCCTGGACGTCGGCAACGGCGTCATCCTGCTGATCGCGCTGGCGTTCATGCTCCTGGTCCTTGCCGTCAACCTCCGCGGCGTCGGCGAGAGCGTCAAGATCAACGTCCTGCTCACCGCGGTCGAGCTCTCGGGTCTGCTGATCGTCATCCTGGTCAGCCTGTACTTCATCCTCGGCGGGAACGCCGACTTCTCCCGCGTCGTCACCTTCGAGACCGCCTCCGACAAGAGCGTGTTCCTGGCGGTCAGCACGGCCACGTCGCTGGCCTTCTTCGCCATGGTCGGGTTCGAGGACTCGGTCAACATGGCGGAGGAGACCAAGAATCCGGCCCGGATCTTCCCTCGCATGATGTTCACCGGGCTCGGGATCACCGGGTTGATCTACGTGCTCGTGTCCATCTGCGCCGTCGCCGTGGTCCCCGTCGGACGGCTCTCCGAGAGCGAGACCCCGCTCGCGACGGTGGTGCAGACCGCGGCCCCCGGCTTCCCGATCTCCGATCTGCTGCCGTTCATCTCGATGTTCGCCGTGGCGAACTCCGCGTTGATCAACATGCTGATGGCCAGCCGGCTGCTCTACGGCATGGGCAAGCAGGGCGTGCTGCCGCCCTTCCTGGCCAAGGTGCACCCGGGGCGGCGCACACCGCAGGCGGCGATCGTGTTCACCACCGTGATCGCCCTCGGGCTGATCACGTTCGTCTCGCTGAGTCCCGACAGCCCGGTCGTGTCGTTGCTGGGCGGGACGACCTCGCTGCTCCTGCTGGCGGTCTTCGCGCTGGTCAACGTGTCCGTTCTCGTCCTGCGCAGGGAACGGGCGGCGACCGAGCACTTCAGCGCGGGGCGCGTCCTGCCCGTGGTGGGCGCGATCACGTGCGTGTACCTGGTCCTGCCGTGGTCCTCCGGACGTCCCTCCGGCCAGTACGAGATCGCGGGCGTGCTGCTCGCGCTCGGCCTGGTGCTCTGGGTGCTCACCTGGTACGCCCGCAGGAAGGAGAACGCGAACGCCGGCTGACCGGGCCGTCCGGCATGCGCCGGGCGGCTCACCGGATCAGGCCGACTCGCGGATCACCAGCTCCGTGGGCAGTATCACCGGATCCACGTGCTCGGCGCCGTCGATGAGCGCGAGCAGCAGGCGTACGGTCTCCTGCGCCACCTCCGCCAGCGGCTGGCGGATCGTGGTCAGCGGCGGGTGCGTCGAGAGGGCCACCGACGAGTCGTCGAAGCCGCCCACCGCCACGTCGTCCGGCACCCGGCGGCCCGCCGCCCGCAGGGCGGCCAGGGCGCCGGCGGCCATCAGGTCGGAGGCCACGAAGACGGCGTCGATGTCGGGCGTGCGGGCCAGCAGTTCGGTCATCGCGCGCTCGCCGCTGGCCTGCGTCCAGTCCCCGTGCGCGATCAGCTTCTTCGTCGCCTTGCGGCCCAGCACGTCGGCGAAGCCCTCCAGGCGCTGGATGCCGCCGGGGGTGTCCATCGGGCCGGTGATCATGGCGATGCGCCTGCGGCCCTGGTTCACGAAGTATTCGGTCATCTGGCGGCCGCCCAGGCGCTCGTCGGCGGCGGCGTACGGGATGACGCCCTCGCTGCCGATGACGGCGCCGCAGGAGACCGCGGGCGGGCCCGAACGCAGCGCGTCGATGAACGGGTCGCCGGCGTGCGTCGACATCAGCAGCACCCCGTCGGCGTGGCCGCCCCGGACGTAGCGGACCACCCGCTCGCGGTCGCCCTCGTCGCCGGCCAGCATCATCACCAGCGACAGGTCCCGCTCGGCCAGCATCCTGATGGCGACCCGGATGGTCGTGCTGTAGTTGGGGTCCTCGAACAGCTTCTCGTGCGGCTCCGAAAGCACCATCACGATCGATCCGGTGCGCTGGGTGACGAGGCTGCGGGCGGCCCGGTTGACCACGTAGCCGGTCTCCGAGATGGCCCGCTCGATGGCCACGCGTGCCGCCGGGCTGACGTACTTGTCGCCGTTGAGCAGCCGGGACACCGTGCCGCGGGACACTCCCGCGGCGGCGGCGACGTCATGGATCGTAGGGCGCTTCATCAGATGTCTGGGGCTGAAAACCCCGGGCTTCAGCCCGAGGAGGACGCCCTTCCCTCCTTCTGCGTGGTGTAGGCGTAGCCATCCGCTCTCTGGAGGAGACGGAAATGACGGTGGTGGACGCCTTGGACGGTTCTATGGACGGTCGTGACGTTGAAGTAGCCGTTTGTGCGGGCGGCGACGCGCCCGGTATGGGTCCCTTGCTTCTTGCCGGTGGGCACGATGGCTCGGACGAAATCTCCGGTCTGGAAGCCGAAGTACAGTTTCCGGCGGGGCATGTGGAGGCGGGGGAAGCCATACTTGTCAGGTCGGGTGCGGGTGTGGGTTCCGCGGCCGGCGCATCCGGCGACCAGGACCGTGGACACGGTCTCGCTGATCGAGTCGAGCTTGCCCACGGCCAGGGCGTCCAGCGTGTGGGTCTTCGGTAGATGGTTGCGGGTGCGGTTCCACTTCGTACGACCTCCCGAGGCCACGTGCGTGGGCAGGCGGATATCGAGTGCTCGCCACAGCGCCCAGCGGCTGGACTGCACGGCTGCCGCGTCTCTAAGCGGTGCTTTGGCCTGTGCAATGATCTTCGCCAGCAGTTCCGGCTTGCGGGTGAGGAAGTCTTCGATTGGGCGGTTGCCTTTGGCCTGGTTGCAGGACACGCAGGCCAAGGTGAGGCTGGAGACGCGGTCGGATCCTCCCCTGCTGCGGAGCCGGATCGCGAATCTGGCGCGTCGCTCGCCTGCCTGCGCAGTGAACACCGCGATGCCGGTGTGCCGGGAGCCGGGGTCAACGCCCACTTCTACGCCATCGACCTCTGAGGAGTCAATGGAACGGTCCTTGAGACGGATGACGAACGGCGTATGCCGGTGAACAACAGCACGTCCCTTCTTGAGCAGCTGACGTGCCCTGGCAGGGGTACAGGGCTGAAGCGGACGTCCGTGCCCGTCAAGCACGAACACATAGGGGTGGGACTCACGTCCCTTCTCCCGGACCGGGTGGTCCGGGGTGACGCCTTTGGCAGCAGGTGAACTGCCGGGGGTCTCACCTCGCACATGTCCCGCGCCCGGTGCCTTACGGCCTTCGAGCCCCGTTTCGTCCCTGATCCCGGGGTTGTCTGCTGACTCGAATTCGAGAGCGCGCTGCTGGTGAGGCACAGCGTGGTCGGTCTTCTGTCGTACGTGGAACGTAGCCAACGTCGGTCACCTCCTCGAATAGTTGGCTGGTGCTGGTAGCACTTGGGCTTTCACTCCATTTGGGATGAAAACCCCGCTTTCGGGCGGGGATCCGGCTACTTCACGGCTCCGGAGGACAGGTCGGTCTTCCAGTATCGCTGCATCGTGAGGAAGAGCGCGATCAAGGGGACGAGCGACAGGAAGGCCCCGGTGAGGATCAGGTTGTAGAGCGAGGGCTGGTTCGCCCCCGACTCCAGCAGCGTGAACAGGCCCACCGTGAGCGGGAACTTGCCGTCGTCGCCGAGCATGATGAACGGCAGCAGGAAGTTGTTCCAGATGGCCACGAACTGGAACAGGAAGATCGTCACCATGCCCGGCACCATCAGCGGCAGGGCCACCCGGTACATCAGCCGCCACTCGGTGGCCCCGTCGATCCGCCCCGCCTCCAGCAGCGAGTCGGGGATGGCCGCCGTGGCGTAGATGCGGGCCAGATAGATGCTGTACGGGTGCAGGATCTGCGGCAGCAGGACGGCCCAGTAGGTGTCGGCCAGCCCGACCTTGGAGAACAGCAGGTACTGCGGGATCGCCAGCACCACGGCCGGCACGAGGATGCCGCCGATGAGCAGGTTGAAGATGAGGTCGCGGCCGGGGAAGCGGAACTTCGCCAGCGCGTACCCCGAGATCGCCGAGACCGCGGTCGACAGCAGCGCGCCGCCGCCCGCGTACAGCAGCGTGTTGGCCGCCCACAGCCAGAACACCCCGTCCCGGTAGGCGAACAGCTCGGTCACGTTGTCGGCGAACCCGGTGCCGAAGGCCAGCGTCGAGGTGGTGAACAGCTCGCCCGGCGACTTGGTCGCCGCGATCAGCACCCAGAGCACCGGGAACAGGCAGTAGATCGCGCCGAGCAGGAGCAGCCCGGTCGGGGCCACCCCCCACGGCGTGCGCGCGACCGTCGCGCGGTGTGTCGTGGCCATCAGCCCTCCCCGAAGGCGCGGTTGCGGACCACGCGCAGGAACCCGAACGACATGACGAGCGAGATCGCCGCGATGACGATCGAGGTGGCGGCTGCCGAGTACAGGTCGCCGGTGACGAAGGCGTCGCGGTAGACCTTCATGAGCGGGCTCCACGTGGAGCTGATCGTGTTGGTCAGCGGCCGCAGCGCGGTGGGCTCGGTGAACACCTGGATGGTCGCGATGATCGAGAAGACGGTGGTCAGGATGATCGCCGGGGTGAGGATCGGGATCTTCACCCGCAGGGCGATCTGGAGCTCGGACGCGCCGTCCAGCCGCGCGGCCTCGTACAGGTCGCGCGGGATCGCCCGGAGCGTGGTGTAGAGCACGAGCATGTTGAAGCCGGTCCCGCCCCACACCGCCACGTTCGCCATGGAGAACGTGACGGTGCTCGCGCCGAGGAAGTCGATGTCCAGGACGTCCCTGATGGGGCTGAGCGAGGGCAGGTAGAGGAAGCCCCACAGCAGCGTGGCGGCCACGCCCGGCACCGCGTACGGCAGGAAGATCGCGATCCGCGAGAACCGGGCCAGCCGCACCCGCGCCGAGTCCAGCAGCAGCGCGAACAGCAGGGCCAGCCCCAGCATCACGACCAGCACCAGCGCGCCGTAGCCGAGCACGCGCAGCCAGCCGTGCCACAGCTCGGGGTCGGACAGGGCGGCGGAGAAGTTGTCGAAGCCGACGAAGATCTCCTTCCGCGCGCCCCTGCCCAGCCCGAGCCCGGACACCTTGGTACGGCGCGTCGCCAGCCAGACGGTGTACCCGATGGGGACCGCGAGGAAGAGCGTGAACAGCACGATCGCGGGGGTCAGGAACAGGTACGGCCACGCCCCCCTCCCGGACTTCTTCATGAGGCGATCTGGAATCCGGACTTGCGCATGTCGGCGACGGTCGCGTCCTGCATGCCCTGGACCGCGTCGGAGAACGATGACTTGTTCTGCACGGCCTTGTCGAAGTTGTCCTTGAAGGCGTTGTACGTCACGCCGACGTTCGGGCCGAAGGTGAAGCCGCGGGCGACGGCGGAGACGGCGGCGGCCTGCTGCCAGAAGTCGGGCTGGTTGGAGAAGTAGTCGGGCGCCTGGCCGAGCGACGACTGGGCCTTGGTGGCGGCCGGGTAGATGGCGGCCTCCTTGACCAGCAGGTCCAAGGCTGCGGGGTCGGTGTTCATCCAGGTGGCGAACTGGGCGGCGGCGTCCCTGTTCGGCGTCTTGGCGGACACGGCCGTGGACGAGCCGCCCCAGAAGCCGCTGAAGCTCTCGCCCGCGTTCCACTGCGGCAGCGGCGCGGCGGCCCACTTGCCCTTGGCCTTGGGCGCGTTGCTCGCCAGCACGCCAGGGGCCCAGACCGCCGACGGCCAGGTGAGCAGCTTGCCGTCGTTGAGCGCCTTGTTCCACTCGGGGGTGAAGTACGGCATGTCGTCGATGACGCCCTCCTTGACCAGGCCGCCCCAGTAGTCGGCGACCTTCTTGGTGGGCTCGTCGGCGATGCCGACCTTCCAGGACTCGCCGCTGATCGACCACCACTGGGCCCCGGCCTGCTGGGCCAGGCCCGTGAACGCTCCCGGATCCTTGCTGGAGAACGTGCCCAGGTACACCTTCGGGTCCTTCCTGTGCACGGTGCGCGCGGCGTCGGCGTACTCCTGCCAGGTCTTGGGGACCGCGATGCCGTACTTGTCGAACAGGTCCTTGCGGTAGAAGAGCATCATCGGGCCGCTGTCCTGCGGGATCCCGTACACGCCCTCCGTGCCGAGCGTGACCAGGCCCCACAGGCCCTCGGCGAACTCTCCCTTGATCGAGGCCGTCTCGGCCTTGATGTCGGCCACCGCGTCGGCGGCGACGAACGAGGGAAGGTGCTGGTACTCGGCCTGCACCAGGTCCGGCGGGTTGCCGGCCTTGGCCGCGGTGAGGAACTTGGCGGCCGCGTCGTCACCGCCCGCCTGCTTGCTGACCGTGACCTGGATGTCCGGGTGCGACTGGTTCCAGACGGCGGCGATCTTGTCCATGTTGGGGGCCCAGGTCCAGTACGTCAGCTTGACCGGTCCCTTGGCGGCGGCCGTGGGGCTCTGCGCCGCCTCGGTGCTTCGGGCGGGTTCGCTGGACCCGCAGCTCGCGAGAGCAGCCGTGAGCACGACGGCCAGGGCGGCTCCGAGGCGGTTGGCGCGCATGCGTACCTCCAGAAAGTTCTGTGAACGTGCACAGAGTGAAACAGGCGCGAAACGCGAGTCAAGGGGTCGTTATGCTCTCGTTAATCAGCCATTATCGGGATAAGTCAGGGCGGCTGTTCCCGGGGAGACCGGGTGGGCGCTACTGTGCACGTTCACAGAAGAGCTTCTCTAGGGGGATGGATGTATCCGGAGCGTCCTGCCGGCATCGCCTTTGGCGGCGACTACAACCCGGAGCAGTGGCCACGCGAGATCCTGGAGGAGGACGTGGCCCTGATGCGCGAGGCCGGGGTCAACCTGGTCAGCCTGGGCCTGTTCTCGTGGGCGCTGATGGAGCCCGCGGAGGGTCGCTACGAGTTCGGCTGGCTGGACGAGATCGTCGACCGGCTGCACGAGGCGGGGGTCGCCGTCGACCTGGCCACGCCGACCGCTGCCCCGCCCGCCTGGTTCATCCGGAAATATCCGGACGTGCTGCCGGTGACCAGGGAGGGGACGCGGATCGGGTTCGGCGGCAGGCAGAGCGCCTGCTCCAGCGCCCCGGCCTTCCGCGAGGCGACCGCGCGGCTGGTGCGCGCGCTGGCCGAGCACTACCGCGGGCACCCGGCCGTGGTCATGTGGCACGTGCACAACGAGTACGGGGCGCCGCTCGGCGAGTGCTACTGCGAGCACAGCGTGGCGGCCTGGCACGGCTGGCTGAAAGCCACCTACCGGGATGTTTCCGCATTGAACGAGGCCTGGGGAGCCACGTTCTGGGGCCAGACGTACACCGACTGGGCGGAGATCGACGCCCCCCGGTTCAACCACACGGTGGTCAACCCGGCCCAGCGCCTCGACTACGCCCGCTTCAGCGACGGCCAGCACCGCGAGCACTACGCGCTCCAGCGCGACATCCTGCACGAGCTCACCCCCGGCATCCCCGTGACCACGAACTTCGCCGGCACCGTGAACTGCAAGTCCACCGACCTGTGGCAGTGGGCCCGCGAGCTGGACGTGGTCGCCAACGACCACTACCTGCGGGCCGAGCGGCCGGACAACCACATCGACCTGGCCATGTCCGCCGACCTGGCCCGCTCGGTGGCGGGCGGCGCGCCGTGGATGCTCATGGAGCACTCGGCGGGGGCGGTCAACTGGCAGCCGCGCAACATCGCCAAGCGCCCCGGCGAGATGCGCCGCAACAGCCTGGCACACGTGGCCCGCGGCTCCGACAGCGTGCTGTTCTTCCAGTTCAGGGCCTCGAGGTTCGGGGCCGAGAAGTTCCACTCGGGGATGGTGCCGCACGCGGGGACCGGCTCCGAGCAGTGGCGCGAGGTGGTCCGGCTGGGCGCCGACCTGCGCGGGCTGGCCGGGCTGCGGGGCAGCCGGGTGCCGGCCGAGGTGGCGGTCGTCTGGGACTGGGAGTCGTACTGGGCGCTGGAGCTGGACTGGCGGCCGTCGGTGGACCTGACGTTCAGGGAGCGGATGGACGCCTTCTACGAGGCGTTGTGGCGGGAGCACGTCACGGTGGACTTCGTCCATCCTTCCGCCGATATTTCGGGATATCGGGTGGTGGTGGCGCCGAGCTCGTACCTGCTGACCGAGGCGTCCGCCAAGAACCTCCACCGGTACGTGGAGGCGGGCGGCAACCTGCTCGTCTCCTACTTCTCCGGCATCGTCGACGAGCACGACACCATCCACCCGGGTGCCCACCCCGGCGCGCTGCGCGAGCTCCTGGGCCTGTCGATCGAGGAGTTCCACCCGCTGCGCGAGCACGAGACGGTGACGCTGGCGGGCGGCGGCACGGCCCGGATCTGGTCCGAGCGGATCCACCCGGCGGGCGCGGTCGCCGTACGCGACTTCGCCACCGGACCCGACGCGGGACACCCCGCCGTCACCCGCCACGACCTGGGCGCCGGCTCCGCCTGGTACCTCGCCACCGCACCCGTCACCGGCTTGCGCGAGCTCCTCGGCCAGGTGCTCGACCACGCGGACGTGTCCCGGCCGCGCGGCCTCCCCGACACCCTCGAACTCGTCCGCCGGGGTGGCCACGTCTTCCTGATCAACCACGGCGACGAGCCCGCGACGGTCGAGGGGGTGTCCGGGACCAGCGTGTTCGACGGCGTACGGCACGAAGGATCGGTCACCGTCGCGCCCGGCGCGGTCACGGTCATCGCCACCACCCCCTAGGGAGACCTCGATGAAACGCATCCTGACCACGCTCCTGTTAGTGCTCGCGTCCCTGACCGTCGCGCACCCGGCCCAGGCGGGGGTGCTGCGGATCAGGGGTGCGGACGTCTCCAGCCTCGCCAAGTCGGAGGCGTACGGCGGCGTCTACCGCGACGCCCGCGGCCGCGAGGGCGACGCGCTGCGCATCCTGTCGGACGCCGGGCTCAACTACATCCGGCTCAAGGTCTGGGTGAACCCGGCCGACGGCTACAACACCAAGGCGCGGATCCTCCCGGTCGCCAAGCGGGCCAAGGCGCAGGGCATGAAGCTCCTGGTGGACTTCCACTACTCCGACACCTGGGCGGACCCGGGCAAGCAGTTCAAGCCCGCCGCGTGGGAGTCGCTCACGCTCGACCGGCTCGCGCAGGCCGTGTACGACCACACGTACGACGTGCTCGCCGCCCTGCGCCGCCAGGGCACGACGGCGGACATGGTGCAGGTGGGCAACGAGATCAACGGCGGCCTGCTCTGGCCGGACGGCTCCAACGCCGACTGGCCGAGCACCGCCCGCCTGCTGAACGCCGGGTACGACGCGGTCAAGCGGGTCTCGCGCGCGACCAAGGTCGTGCTGCACCTGGCGAACGGGGGCGACAACGGGCTGTACCGGTGGTGGTTCGACAACGCCGCCGCCCACGGCATCCGGTACGACGTGATCGGGCTGTCCTACTACCCGTACTGGCACGGGACCCTGGAGACGTTCCAGGCCAACATCAACGACGTGGCCACCCGTTACGGGCGGCCGGTGGTCGTGGTGGAGACGGCGTACCCGTTCACGACGGAGGACGACGACGGCTGGCCGAACATCATCGTCTCCGCGGAGCCGTACCCCGGCTACCCGGCGACCCCGCAGGGCCAGGCCGCGATGCTGGCCAAGGTCGCCGACATCGTCCGGCAGGTCCCGGACGGGCTGGGCCTCGGCCTGTTCACCTGGGAGGCGACCTGGACCGGCGTCAAGGGCAACGGCTGGGACCCGGCGGACCCGTCGTCGGGCAACGGCTGGGAGAACCAGGCCCTGTTCGACTACGCCGACCGCGCCCTGCCCGCCATGCGCGTCCTCGGCCACGCCTGACTTCCCGCACGCGCCCCTCCCTCATCCCCGGAAGCCACCAAGCCGAGCCTGACTCGGAATCCTGACCGGCATTTACCGAAATTGCGGAAATCTGGCTTACCGCGACACTATGATCGCTTTACGCCACCTCCGCACCACGGTGCGTACCCGAAGGAGCCCCATGGTCGACCGCCGGCCGGAGCGCGCGCCGCGCGGAATCGACACCTCCAGGCCCAACGTCTCCCGTGTCTACGACTTCATGCTCGGCGGCAAGGACAACTACGAGGCCGACCGCGAGATGGCGCTGCGGGCGCTGGAGATCGTCCCGGACGCGCCGGAGGCGGCGCGGGCGAACCGGGAGTTCCTCGGGCGGGTGGTCAGGTTCCTGGCGGCACAGGCCGGGCTGCGCCAGTTCCTGGACCTCGGCTCCGGGCTGCCCACGCGGGACAACGTCCACCAGATCGCCCAGTCGGCCGCCCCCGGCAGCCGGGTCGTCTACGTCGACCACGACCCGATCGTACTCGTCCACGGCCGCGCGCTGCTGGCCGTGAACGGCGACACCACGGTCGTCGAGGCCGATGTCAGGGACCCGGACGCGGTCCTCGACGACCCGGAGACCAGGCGCCTCATCGACTTCGGCGAGCCGGTGGGGCTGCTGATGTTCGGCATCCTGCACCACCTGGCCGACCACGAGGACCCGGCCGGGATCGCCGCCCGCCTGATGGCCCGCCTCCCGGCCGGCAGCCACCTGGCCGTCTCCCACTTCTACGACCCGGGCACGGAGCACCCCGAGGCGTCCGCCCAGGCGTACGCCGCCGAGAAGCTGTTCAACGAGACCCTGGGCACCGGCCGGTGGCGCACCCGTGAGGAGATCCTCGCCTGCCTCGACGGCCTGGAGCTGCTGGAGCCCGGGCTCGTGCCGCTGCCGGAATGGCGGCCGGCCTCCGGCGACCTCGCCTGGCCCGGCCTGTCCCGTCACACGCTGGCCGGCGCCGTCGCGCGCAAGCCCCGATGAGGGATTACAGCGCGCCCGCGTACACCCAGCGGCCCTCGAAACGGACGAACCTGCTGTTCTCCTCCATCTCCCCCGGATTGCCGCGTTCGACGTAGTGGGCGCGGAAGCGCACCGTGCCCTCGGTGTGGACGACGCTGCCGCCGGTCGTCTCCAGCACCTCCAGCCGCACCCAGCGCGTCTTCCTGTCCAGGTCGAGCCGGGCCGGGCGGGCGGACGGATGCCAGGTGCGCAGCAGGTAGGCGGCATCCCCCACGCCGAACGCGCTGTATCTGGACCGCATGAGCTGCTCGGCGGTGGCGGCCGCCGCCTCGCCCCGGTGGAGCCTGCCGCAGCAGTCCTGGTAGGAGGTGGGCAGGCCGCACGGGCATGTACGAGGCATGCCCCCTATTGTGCCGGGACCGGCAGCCGGGTCGTGAGCTCGGTCAGCGTGGGGCCGAGCGGGGCGTCCAGGGTGAGCGAGGCGTCGGCGTCGCCGCCGGTCTCCCCCTGGTTGACGATGGCGATGGGGATGCCGAGCGAGGCGGCCTTGGTGACGAACCGCAGCCCCGACCTGACCGTCAACGACGACCCCAGCACCAGCAGCAGGCTCGCGCCCGCCACCAGGGCGAAGCACTCGTCCACGCGGGGCCGGGGGACGTTCTCGCCGAAGAACACCACGTCGGGCTTGAGCACCCCGCCGCACGCCACGCAGTCGACCACCTGGAACCCGGTGACCTGCGCGTCGGTGAGCACGGCGTCGCCGTCGGGGTTGATCCGGGCGGCGGCGGCCTCCCAGGCGGGGTTGGCGGCCCGCAGCCGCCGCTCCAGCTCGGCGCGGGGCGTGCGCTCGCGGCACGACAGGCACACCACCCGGTCGAGCCCGCCGTGCAGCTCGATCACCCGCCGCGCCCCGGCGGCCTGGTGCAGGCCGTCGACGTTCTGGGTGACGATGCCGGTGAGCAGCCCGCGCCGCTCCAGCTCGGCCACCGCCTGATGGCCGGCGTTGGGCCGGGCCTGGCCGATCTCCCGCCAGCCGACGTGGCTGCGCGCCCAGTATCGCTGCCGACGAAGCGCTGGTACGTCATCGGCTCCGCGCGCCGGGAGCGGCCGGTCGGCCCCCGGTAGTCGGGGATGCCGGACTCGGTCGACAGGCCCGCTCCGCTGAGCACCGCCACGCCTCCGCCCGCGACCAGCTCGGCCAGTCGTGTCACTGTCACACCCTCCATGGTGCCTGATCTCCGCGCCCGCCCGTCCCTCGGCCCTGGGGACGGGCGGGCGCGGAGATGGGCACGCTTAGTCGCCCGTGCGTTCCTCGGCCTCGGCGATCCGCTCGGCGCTCCACAGCCGCCGCATCTCCGGGCAGCTCTCCAGCAGCTCGCCGAGCCGCCCGCGCCCCGCGACCCGGCCGCGGTCGAGCACCACGATCTGGTCGGCGCGTTCGAGCGCGGCCTGCCGGTGGGAGACGACCAGCAGGGTGCCGTGGCCGGCGATCCGCTCCCACAGGAGCCGCTCGGTCTCGACGTCGAGCGCGGACGACAGGTCGTCCACGACCAGCAGGTCCGGGTCGCGTACGAGGGCACGGGCCGCGGTGGCCCGCTGCACCTGCCCACCGGACAGCCGCACCCCACGCGGCCCCACCACCGTGTCGAGCCCGTCGGGCATCGCGGCCAGGTCCGGCTCGAACGCGGCCAGCTCCAGCGCCCGCCCGATCTCGGCGTCGGTCGCGGGCCGGCCGAGGAGCAGGTTCTCGCGCAGGGTCTCGGAGAACAGCCTCGGCACCTGGCTCGCGTACGCCGCCCGGCCGGGGACGAGGAACGTGCCCGGGTCGCCGACGGGCACGCCGTTCCACGAGATCGTGCCCTCGTCCAGCGGCAGCAGGCCGAGCAGGGCGCGTACCAGGGTGGTCTTGCCCGAGCCGACCGCGCCCGTCACGACCGTGAACGAGCCGCGCTCGACGCGCAGGTCGATCCCCCGCACCCCGCCAGCGCTCAGCCCGCGAACCTCCAGCACCCGGAGCGGGCCCGGGTGCGGGGGCACGGCCGCGACGGCCGGCGGGTCACGGCGCAGCCAGACGTCGGCGCCGCGCGACAGGTCGCCGGCGCTCTCGTGCGGCGCCATCAGCCGGGTGAGCCGGTCGGTGGCGACCGCGGCCTGCGGCAGGCGGTAGAGGACGGTACCGATCGACCGGGGCAGAGCCGTGAGCCAGCCGACGTAGCTGGTGAACAGCGCGAGGTCGCCCACCGTGAACTCGCCGCCGCGCATCGCGGGGGCGGCCAGGAGCAGGACGAGCCCGATGCTGAGCTCGACGGTCGCGCCGGTCGTGGCGTCCAGCAGGTCGGTGGCCAGGCGGTCCTTGACGGCGGCCGCGCGCCGCCGCCGGTTGTGCTCGCGCAGCCGCTCCAGCGCCGCCTCCTCGGCTCCCGCGGTCTTGATCGCGAGCACGCCGCCGAAGATCTCGCCCACGTACGCCGTGACGGCCGCCCCGAGCGTCCTGGCCCGCTGGTGCAGCCGCCCGATGGTCTGCCGCATGAGCCTGCTCAGCACGCCGACCGCGACCATCGGCAGCACCAGCGCCACCGTGATGACCGGATCGACGGACGCCATGATCGCCAGCGCGGCGACGGCGAAGAGCGTCGTCCCGGCCAGGCTGACGCTCTCGTCGGTGAAGTCGACCGCGTCGGCCACGTCGTCCCGCAGGCGGGCGACGGACTCGCCGGGCGAGTGCGGCAGCCGCGCCGCGGCGGGGCCGCGGGCGGTCAGGACGGAGCGCAGGGTGTTGGCGCGCAGCAGGGTGGCCGCAGCGGCCCACCAGTAGACCCCGTACGTCCACGCGATGACGATCATCAGACCCCGGGCGACCTCCACGCCCACGAACGCCGCGCACAACCACAGCGCCCAGCCCGGGTCGCCGCCGAGCCCGTCGAAGATCCGCTGCAGCACGAGCCCGCTCGCCAGCGGGATCACGTGGACGGGCAGCCAGAGCAGCGCGCCGACGAGGTATCGGCGGAAGTCGAACGTGGCCAGCCTGGTGGCCACCAGCATGACCGGCTTCACCGGCTCACCCCCGCCAGGTCGAGCAGGCGCCCGAACCTGCTGCCGGGGTCGGCGGCGAGGTCGGCGCGGCGGCCGTACTCGACGATCTTGCCGTGGTCGAGCACGGCGATCTTGTCCACGCGCGACAGCGAGGACAGGCGGTGCGCGATGATCACGCCGGTCCGGCCGTCGAGCAGGCGGTCGATGCTCCGCTCGATGCGGCGTTCGGTGGCGGGGTCGAGCCTGCTGGACGCCTCGTCGAGCACGACGAGCCCGGGGTCGGCGAGGAACGCGCGGGCGAACGCGATGAGCTGCGCCTCCCCCGCCGACACCTCGCGCAGCTCGGTGTCGAGCCCGCCGGGCAGTCCGGCCAGCCAGTCGCCCAGCCCGACGCCGTGGAGGACCTCCCGCAGCCGGCCGTCCCCCGGGGAGGGCCGGAAGAGCGTCAGGTTGTCGCGCAGGCTCGCCGCGAAGAGCTGCACGTCCTGCGTGACCACGCCGATCCGCGTTCGCAGGGACGCCTGGTCGGCCTCGCGCAGGTCCAGCCCGCCGACCCGTACGGCGCCCTCGGTCGGGTCGTACAGGCGCAGCGCCAGGCGGGCGAGCGTGGTCTTGCCGCTGCCGGTGCGCCCCACCAGGCCGAGCGTCTCGCCGGGGGCCAGCGTGAGGGTGACGCCCGACAGCACCTGCTCGTCGTCGCCGGGGTAGGCGAAGCCGACGCCGTCCAGGCGCAGGCCGAGCGGGCCGGTCGCGGGCAGGGGCCGGGTGCCCTCGGGGAGCGTGCGCCGCTCGGCCAGCAGGTCCGCGATGCGGGCCAGGCCGGCCAGCGCCGCCTGGTACTGCCTGATCTGGTCGATGAGCCGCTCGAACGGCGTCCGTACCATCAGCGTGTACTGGAAGATCAGCACGGCGGTGCCGACCGTGAGCGTCCCCGACCGCAGCGCCCAGGCGGCGAGCGCGAGCATGATCGCGGTGCCCGCGGCGAACGCCACCGACGTGCCCGCCAGCAGCGTGGTCCCGATGCGCGCGTCCCTGACCTCGGCGCGGTAGAGGGCGGCGCTGACCTGGTGGAAGCGGCGTACGGTGTGCTCGCCGGCGCCGTTGGCCCGCAGGTCCTCGGCTCCGGCCAGCCGCTCCTCCAGCATGCCGAACAGCCGCGCGCTCGCCGCGCGTGACCGGGCGGCGGCCGGGACGGCCAGCCGCTGGGCGCGGGCCATCCCCCACC
The DNA here is from genome assembly GCF_044593615.1 of Nonomuraea sp. NPDC051941. Classification (NCBI taxonomy): domain Bacteria; kingdom Bacillati; phylum Actinomycetota; class Actinomycetes; order Streptosporangiales; family Streptosporangiaceae; genus Nonomuraea; species Nonomuraea sp. NPDC051941. The sequence continues at coordinate 132,363 of NZ_JBIUCF010000033.1, read as the reverse complement.
CGATGAGCAGGCAGTAGACCAGCAGCGCGCAGCCGAGACGCCAGTCGACGCCGAACACGATGATGACCACCCCGGCCAGGAGCAGCACGCTGGCCACGACGTCCATGAGGAACGCGACGACGAAGTCGGCCACGGCCACGACGTCGCCGTCCACGCGTTCGATCATCTCGCCGGGCGTGTGCCGGCCGTGGAAGCCCAGGTCCAGGCCGAGCGCGTGCCGGGCGAGGCGCTCGCGCAGGCGGTTGGTGCCGTCCCAGGCCAGACGGCCGGCCAGCCACGCGGTGACGAGCCGGGCGGCCTGGCCGGCGACGGCCAGCGCCAGGTAGCCGACGGCGATCAGGGTCAGCTGTCTGATGCTCGCGCCGCCGATCGCGTCGTCCACGAAGCGGCGGGTGATCTGCGGAGCCGCCAGCGGGAGCGCGGTGGCGGCGGCTATGGCCGCGACGAGCGCGGCGCTCCGGCGGGGTCCTGGGCGCAGCAGGCGCAGGACGGAGGTGCTATGCGGTGGAATCCGTTGGTCGAATGATCTCGATGACAAACGTCATGCCCTTTGGATAGGAGGTCTCATTGCTCTGGCGGGACATGAACGTTGTCCTCATCGCCGACCTCCTTGATCCGATGGGCTCGCTCCTGGGAGTACAGCAGCCCCGCGCGGGCCGGGGCAACCGGTTTACCCGCTCCCCCTCAGCACCCCGGCCCGCGCCAGCCCGTCGGTCAGCCGCGCGCGGGCGGGGCCCGGGAGGCAGTCGAGGGCGTGCGGGTCGTCGGCGGCCAGCCGGGAGACGGGCACGACCTGGTACGGGTTGAGCCGGAACGACCGCCCCGACCGCAGGCTCACCGCGAACGTCCCGGGCCCGCACCCGTCGGGCCCGGCGCCGCCGGCCACCACCTGCACGCACGGGTCCCATCCGGCAACGGACTCCGCGCCGGCCACGGAACAGGCGGCCAGGCGCCCCGGCGGCAGCCCGGGAAGCCGCTCCAGCCACTCCTTGATCATGCGGGTGACCTCGTAGGCCCTCATCGTGTCGGGCGCGTCGAACTCCACCCACCTGACCAGGTCGTCCCCGGCCCTCGGCGGGAACCGCACGCTCTGCCCGGCCCACTCCGAGCGGATCGCCATCCGGTACGGCCGCAGCCCGGCCAGCCGGACCCCGCCGGCGCCCGCCGCCAGCAGCTCGACGGACTCCCCCGCGGCGCCCGCGGCCACGCCTGGCGCGCCCAGCACCAGCTCGCACGCCACTGCCACGCCCGGCGGGATCGCGGCCAGCAGCCGCCGCAGGTTGACGGTCCACCCGTTCAGGCCGGTCACGGCGGCCAGGAAGTCGATCCGCGTCACGGCGATCGTCAGGCCGCGGCAGCGGGCCAGGACGTCCCTGGGGAAGGCGGCCACCCGCTCCGCGTCGAGCCATCCGGCCCACGGCCCGCCCGCGGGCGGACGGCACGCCCCGGTCACCCAGCGCACCTGCTTCCCCGGCCGGGTGTCCGAGGCGTCCCGCGACCGTGCCCCCTCGACGGGCCCGGCGTCAGTGTCCTTCCCTTTGCCGGCGCGCCACAAGGGGCGGATCACCCGTTCGGGCGACCACGCCGAGAACTCGACCCCGGCCAGCTCCGGCACGCGCCGCAGCGCCGTGCCGTGCTCGGCCACGAGCCGCCCGCACAGCGTCACCCGCCCCGCTCCCAGCGCTCCCACCAGCGCGAACGCCGCGGGAAGCTGCCGGGCGCCGTCCAGGGCGACGTGCGCCCGCCGCCCGCCGGCGACCTGCGCGGCCAGCTCGACCTCGGGCCGGAACACCTCGCACCGCCCGGCCGCGCCGAGCACGTCCCTGCTGCTCTGCATGCTGCCCTCGGCCAGCTCCAGGTCGTCGATGCTGAGCCGGACCGCGGGGTCGGCCGCCAGCCGCAGCGCGGTGCCCACCGCTCTGAGGCGGGCGTCGTCGAACGCCTGCCGTTCCAGGACGGCCGCCGCCGCCCGCTCGAGCAGCGCCGCGAGCGGCCCGCCGTCGAGCCGTTCGGCGGCGGCCCGCAGCCGGGACGGGTCGGCGAGGCGTTCCACGACGTGTTCGTTGAGGTCGAGCACCTCGGCTCCGGGGGGCGGCACGACCTCGGTGGTGAAGTCGGTGAGCGGCGGGACGACGAGCAGCTCCATCAGCGACAATCCCCCTGCCACGGGTACGGATGCGCCGCCCGCGCGCCCGGGGCCACCGGGTCGGCCACCCGCGAGCACGAGTCCGCGCGCACGTCCGCCGGTCCCGGATAGCGGGCAGCCGCCCGCGAACGCGTCGCCGGAGCCGGGGAGCAGGTGTCGGTCACCTCCGGCTTCGGCCGGGACGCCGGGGAGCACGTGTCAGCCGTCTCCGGCTTCGGCCGGGACGCCGGGCTGCCGCCGGCCGGGCGCAGGTAGACGCAGCGGAGCTCGGCGGCGAACCGGAGCCCGCCGTCGCGCAGCCAGCACTCCTCCGGCCCCGGCAGGGTCTCCGTCAGCGTGAGCCGCTCGGCCGTGGCCGCCAGCCGGCCCAGCCCCTCGACGAGCGCGGGCGAGCGGGTGTCCACGTGGATCGGCCGGCGTTCGCGGGGGGACGCGGCGAAGAACGTCACGGGCAGGTCGTGCGTCTCCCGCAGCCGCGCCATCGCGACCAGCAGCTCGCGATCCCCGACCGCCTGCCCGAGCGCCTCGAACGACGCCCGGCCCACGCGCCACGCGCGCCGCGAGATGACCACGTTGTCCCAGGTCAGCCGGGGCACCCGGGAGAGGTGCCGCAGGTCCGGCCGGCGAACCCTGGGCAGGGCGAGCGCCGTGTGCAGCGCCGTGTCGTCGTGCTCGCCGTTGTGCAGCAGCAGCGGCCCGTCCACCCCCTTGGCCCGCAGGACGGCCCGGTGCCCGTCGCTGTGCACGTACAGCTCGTCGAGCCCGATCCGGCGCCGCCCGCCGTCGGCCGTCACGCCGCCCAGCTCCAGCACCGGCCCGGGGAACTCCAGCGGCGGCCGGCCGGTGGCGCGGCGCGAGATGACGTTGAGCGCGGTGTGGCCGCCGAGCGCCCGCACGATCGCCGCGTCCCGCTCGGCGACGAGCGCGGCGCCGTCGGGGTGGAACTGCAGGGCCCACGGCGTCAGCAGCGCGACGTCGTGGAGGTCGCCGAGGATCAGCGGGGTCAGCCCTGGCTCGTACGCCTCCAGCGACGGCGCGGCCACCATCACGTCGGCCGAGCAGAGCACGGGCGCGGCCGGCGGCTCGGGGTCGTCCAGCAGGCCCGCGAGGTCGACGGTGGCGGCGCCGGGCGGGGCGGCGCGCACGATCGCGGCGATCCGCTCGGCGAAGCGGTCGCCGTGGCGGATCTCCAGGCCGCCGGCCGCCCCCAGCACCTCGGCCAGCCCGAACGTGCCCGCGCCGAGCCGGCCCGCGAGTAGCCGGTTGGTGCGCTGCCTGGTCAGCTCGGCGTCGGCGGCGAGCAGGTCGAGCACCTGGGGCACGCGGCCTTCCAGGTCGGCCGTCAGCCCTTCGCCGACGGTCACCCGGAGGGTGCCGGCCGCGGCCTCGTGCACGACCACGCGGTCGTCGCCGGGCCGGTCGTCGTGCGCGCGCCCGCTGCCGGCCAGCGTCTCGACCCGCCGCTGGAGGGCCAGCTTCACGTCGGGAGAGGCGGCGGGATACTGGGCGAGCAGCTCGGTGATCTCCCGCACGCGCCGCCCCACCGACAGGTCACCACCCGAACGGTGGGCGTCCGGACGGGGGGCGTCCGGACGGGGAGCCTCCGAGCGGGGAGCGTCTGGGCGATGGGCGTCCGAGCGCAGGGCGTCCGAGCGCGGGACATCCGAGCGCGGGACGTCCCGGCGGTGGGCGTCCGGGCGGGGGGTTTCGGCGGGGAGGCGTTCGCGTAGCCAGGACAGCGGGTCGGCGACCGTGGCCGGCGGGCAGAGGTCGTGGGTGAGCAGCCCGCGGCGCACCGCCACCGCCAGGGCCGCCGCGGCCTGCTCCAGCTCCGTCCCCGACTCGGCGGCGATCTCGGCCAGCGTCCGGCTCCCGTCGCACAGCGCGACGAACGGCGCCGCGTCGGGCACGGCGTCCGGCACGGCGCCCGTCCAGGTCCGGCGGCGCGGCACCAGCCCCGCCACGAGCACGGGGTCGGCCAGGACGCGCCGCTGGAGCGACTCGCCCACCCAGTCGGCCGGGTACGCGACCCGCCGCGGCCGCTCCCGGTGGCCCGACCAGGTGTGGCCGCCGGCCGCCGCGGGCTCGACGCGGCCGTGGCCGAGCGGCCCGAAGCAGCACGTGGCGCAGAGCCCCTGCAGGACCGAGCCGACCAGGCGCCGCAGCCGGCCGCCCTTGGCGACGCCGCGCCGCAGGTCGCGGTAGAGGCCGGGCGCCGAACGCACGAGGGCGTCGAGGAAGCGCTCGTCGGCCGCGATCCCGGCCACGGCCGCGCGGGCGAGCGCCGCGTCGGCGGCCGTCGTGCCCGCCAGGGCGAGCCGGGCGTCCTCCAGCGACCCGGTCACCTCGTTCCAGGCGGCGAGCCAGCCGGCGGGCGCGGGCGTGCCGCCCGGGAGCGGGCGCAGGTCACGCAGGCGGCTGCGCAGACCACGCGGCAGCCGCCCGCTGCCCGTCCCGCGTGCGGAACGGGCGTCCCCGCCTACGGCGCTGCGGGCCGGACGGGGGTCCTCGGCCGAGGCGCGGCGGGCCGGGGCCTCGGCAGGGGCACGGCGGGCCGGACCCTCGGCCGGGTTCTCGGCCGGGTTCTCGGCCGGGGCTCGGTGGGCCGGGGCCTCGGCGAGCAGGTCGAGCGCCCGCCGCTCCAGCCGGACGACCTCGGCGGCCGCCGCCGCGGCCCGCGGGTAGGCCAGGGATCGGACGAGCTCCCAGGCGAAGCCCGCGCTCCGGACGGTCACGGCCGGCAGCAAAGTCCAGTCCTGCTCGCTCACACGGCCACCCCTTCTCGCGCGGAATTACACCCGGCACGTCTTAACTCAAAATGCTTACAAGATCATCTTTGCTTGTCAATGAGACCGTCGATGAGAAATCAATAAGCAGACCATGAGGGCCCAACCACCGACACCTGCAAATCCCGCCATAAGATGCAGAGTCGTTTACTTCTGGTTTTCATCCCCTTATCCGCCCTGTACAGAGGCCAGATCCGGGTGCGACAGCCCGAATTCGGCCGCTCATTTCACGGTTTTCTTCCGTACGTTCGAGAAAACCGCCGTTACGCCGTTCCATGACGGGGGATGAAGGACTCGTGACGGATGGCGGGCGACGCAAAGAGCCGAATCTCTCGACACCGGCGTTCGTCGCCGGGCTCGTCGTCATCACCGCGGTGGTGGCCGCGCTCGACATCCTCTCGGGCACGGCGGTGCGGCTGTTCCCGCTGCTGATCTTCCTCCCGGCGATCGTGGCCGGGCTGGGCACCGTGCGGCAGACGGTCGTCGCGTCGCTGTGGGTGGTCCTGGCGGCGGGAGGGATCACCACGTACCTGGGCGGCGAGCTGGACGACAACCTGCTGGCCGCCGGGTTCACGGCCGTGTTCGGCGCGCTGAGCGTCTTCGGCTGCGCCTACCGGGTGCGGCGCGAGGAGGAGGTGCACCGGCTGCGCTCGGCGGCGGCCGCCCTCCAGCAGCTGATCGTGCGCCCGCTGCCGCTGCGCACCGCCGACGTCGTCATCGACGGCCTCTACCAGCCGGTGGAGGAGGACACGATGGTGGGCGGCGACATGTACGAGGTCGCCGTCTCCCACCACGGCACCCGGGTGCTCATCGCCGACGTGCAGGGCAAGGGGCTGCCCGCCATCGGAACCGCGCTGGCCGTGCTGGGCTCGTTCAGGGAGGCGGCCTACCGGGAGGAGACGCTGGCCGGGGTCGTCGAGGCGATGGAGAACGCCGTGGCCAGGCAGAACACCTTCGCCGCCACCACCGGGGAGCCCGAGCGCCTGGTCACCGCCCTGGTGCTGGACATCAGCCGGCGGCTGGACGTCGAGGCGGTCAACTGCGGGCACATCGCCCCGTACATGATCCACCGCGGTGACGCGCGGCAGGTCAACCTCGGAGAGCCGTCCGTGCCGCTCGGCGTGGGCACGCTCGCCCCCGGGCCACGCGGCGGCGCGCGGTTCGCGTTCCCGCCCGGCGCGTCGCTGGTGCTGTGCACCGACGGCGTCACCGAGGCCCGCGACCCCCGCGGCGCCTTCTACCCGCTGGAGGAGCGCCTGGAGGGCTGGGCCCCCGACCCTCCCGACCGGCTCGCCCAGGCGCTCGGCGAGGATCTCCGCGCGTTCACCAGGACCGCGCCGCGCGACGACATCGCGATCCTCACGCTACGCCGGTCCGAGTCCTGACCTGCCGGGAGCCGGCTCGCGCACCGTCATGAACCGGTCGCTCCACCCACGCGTACCTACACACATCGGACATGTCCATGGAGGTGTCGTGGAGCTCAGCCTCTTGCGGGCACAGGCTCACAGCCCGTCGTATTTTTCGTTGATGCGTGCCTCGTCAGGAGAGCGCGCGCCGGTTGACTTCTGCATCCCGTGCAACCCATATTTCCCGACCCCGGAGATCTTCGAGCATCTCGGGAGAAACCTGGAGACGATTCTCAAGTTCTATCCGAGCGACGCGGGCACGATCACCGCGGAGCTCTGCGCCACGCTCGGCCTCCACCCGAAGACGGTCGCCATGGGCAACGGGTCGACCGAGTTGATCACCTGGATCGATCACCTGCTGGTGCGCGAGAGCCTCGCGGTGCCCATCCCGACCTTCGGGCGCTGGACCGACCAGCCGCTGGAGACGGGCAAGCGGGTGGACATGTACCCGCTGCTGGAGAGCCGCAACTTCACCCTCGACGTGCAGGACTACGTCTCGTTCATCCGCATGCGCGGCTCCCGGGTCGCGGTGATCTGCAACCCGAACAACCCCGACGGCGGCTACCTGCCCAAGCACGAGGTCCTGCAGCTGCTGGACGAGCTCATCGACCTCGACCTGGTGATCGTGGACGAGTCGTTCGGCGACTTCGTGGACTGCGAGCCGGACGCGGGGCTGGCGGCCGAGGCGGCGGTCCGGCCGAACGTGATCGTGCTGCGCAGCCTGGGCAAGAACTTCGGCCTGCACGGCATCCGGTTCGGCTACATGGTCGCCAACCCGGCGCTGGCCGGGCGGGTGCGCGACGCGCTGCCCAAGTGGAACCTCAACTCGTTCGCCGAGGTCATCGTGTTCATGATGCGGCAGTTCATGGGCGAGTACCGCAACAGCCTCAGGCTGGTGGGCGCGGACAGGCGGGCCATGTTCCAGCAGCTCAGCACCATGCCGGGGCTGTCGGTGTTCGCGTCGCAGGGCAACTTCCTGCTGATCAAGCTGCCGCCCGGCTACGACGGGGTGGGACTGCGCGACCACCTGCTCTCCGAGCACGGCGTGTACGTGCGCGAGTGCGGCAACAAGCTGGGCACGACCAGCCAGTTCATCCGCCTGGTCGTGCGGCCGCAGGACGACGTGCGGCGGCTGCTCATCGGCATGACGCAGTTCCTGTACTCCGGCAGCCTGCACGAGATCCCCGTCATCGGGGTCCACCACCGGCACGTCAACCCGCTGTCGGCCTGAGATTCCGCCCGGGCCCCGGCAGCGCTCCGCCGGGGCCCGGGCGGGCCCCCGCTACTGCCGGTGGAGCCGGTAGCGCTTGGGCAGCTTGAACCCGCGCTCGGCCATGATCTGCCGCAGCCGGTCGGGGTAGTCGGTGATGATGCCGTCCACGCCGTCGTCGATGAGCTTGTTCAGCGTCGGCCCGTCGTCGATCGTCCACGGGATCACCTTGAGGCCGAGGGCGTGCGCCTGGTCGACCATGTCCTTGGTGACGTACGCCTGGTAGCCGGGGTCGGTCACCTTGCCGTTCTGCGGGAACCCGTGCACCGGCGAGAACGCGTCCGCCCCGAACGACTTGACCGCCTTGAGCGGGTCGCCGCCGAAGTCGTCGATGTCGATGCCGCCCAGCCAGGGCGAGGCGCCCGGCTGTCCGGTCTGCAGGAAGTCGCGGTTGGTGAGCGCGACGAGCGGCAGCCGCGGCTCCAGCTCCCGCATCCGCATCAGGGCGCCCCAGTCGAAGCTCTGAATCGTGACCTGCCGCAGCATCCCCGCCTGCCGGATCTCCTGCAGCGTCACCTGGACGAACTGCTCCCTGGGCGCCGTCTCGCTCGGCGCCCCGGCCTCCACCTTGGTCTCGACGTTGAGCTTCACGCCCCACGCCCGGTACCGGCGTACGAGGTCGAACACCTCGCGCAGCATCGTCATCGGCGCCCCGGGCACCGCCCGCTGCCCCGGGAACTCCGCCAGCGTCTGCGACCCGCAGTCCATGGTCCTGACCTGCTGGAGGGTGAGCGTGTTGATGTACTTGCCGACGTACGGGAACTCGGGGTCCCCGGGCACGGCGGGCGCCGTGTCGCGGCACTTCCTGTTGCTGATCCGCCTGTCATGCGTGACGACGGCCTGGCCGTCCTCGGTGATCTGCACGTCGAGCTCCAGCGTGCCTACGCCGAGCTCCAGCGCGTTCGCGAACCCGGGCAGGGTGCTCTCCACCACGAGCCCGAGCCCGCCCCGGTGCGCCTGGAGGTCGAACGTACGCCGCCCGTCGGCGAGCGCCGCCTCGGGCGTGGCCGTCAGGGTCACCGCTGCCGCCGCAAGGACCGCGAGCCATCTCTTCTTGTTCACACGCGACAAGATCTGGCATGACGGGGACGGCCGGGCGTACGCGAGATGAGCGCGGGACGAAGCCTTCGCGATCAGGCGCCCTGCCCACGGCGGGGGGCCAAGCTGCCGACGCGTGGGTCCGAACAGCCTACACTGATCCGTATGCATACTCCCGATTGATCTGGCGTCGCACGCCTCAATCCTCCGTTTCCTAGCTCGGGAGTGTTCCGCCAACATGATCATCGCCAGTGACATAGAGCTGCGCGCGGGCGCGCGGCTGCTTATCGAAAAAGCGTCGTTCCGGGTCAACCCGGGCGACAAGATCGGGCTCGTCGGGCGCAACGGCGCGGGCAAGACGACCCTCACCAAGGTGCTGGCGGGCGAGGGCCTGCCCGCCAGCGGCGCCGTCACCACCAGCGGCAGCGTCGGCTACCTCCCCCAGGACCCGCGCACCGGCGACCTGGAGGTGCTCGCCCGCGACCGCATCCTGTCGGCGCGCGGCCTCGACGAGGTCATGCGCAAGCTGCGCGAGGCCGAGCTCGGCATGTCCTCCGCCGACGACCGCACCCGCGAGAAGGCCGTCAGGAAGTACGGCAGGCTCGAGGACCAGATGCACGTGCTGGGCGGATACGCGGCCGAGTCCGAGGCCGCGTCCATCGCCTCCAGCCTCGGGCTGCCCGATCGCGTGCTGTCACAGCCGTTGCAAACGCTTTCCGGCGGTCAGCGCAGGCGCGTGGAATTGGCGCGAATTCTTTTCAGCGGGGCGGAAACTCTCCTTCTCGACGAGCCGACAAACCACCTAGATGCCGACTCAATCGGGTGGCTTCGTGATTTTTTGCGTTCGCATCAAGGCGGCTTGGTGATCATCAGCCACGACGTCGGTCTTCTTGAAGCGACGGTCAACAAGGTCCTGCATCTGGACGCCAACCGCTCGGTGATCGATCACTACAACGTCGGCTGGAAGGCCTACCTCGCCCAGCGCGAGACCGACGAGAAGCGCAGGAAGCGCGAGCGCGCCAACGCCGAGAAACAAGCAGGTGCGCTGCTCGCGCAGGCCGACAAGATGCGCGCCAAGGCCACCAAGGCCAAGGCCGCGCAGGACATGATGCGGCGTGCGCACCGGTTGCTGTCGGGCACCGAGGAAGAGCGCCAAAGCGACAAAGTGGCGCGGTTGCGCTTCCCCGAGCCGCAGCCGTGCGGGCGCACCCCGCTCACGGCCGAGGGGCTGTCCAAGTCGTACGGCTCGCTGGAGGTCTTCACCGACGTCAGCGTGGCCATCGACCGAGGTCACAGGGTCGTCATCCTCGGTCTGAACGGCGCCGGCAAGACCACGCTGCTGCGGATTCTCGGCAACATCGAGACTCCCGACGCGGGCGAGATCCGGCCCGGCCACGGCCTCAAGGTCGGCTACTACGCCCAGGAGCACGAGACCCTCGACGCCGGCCGCACCCTGCTGGAGAACATGCAGTCGGCCGGGGGCCAGTTCACCGACACCGAGCTGCGCAAGGTGCTCGGCTCGTTCCTCTTCACGGGGGACGACGTCGACAAGCCCGCCGGGGTGCTGTCCGGCGGCGAGAAGACCCGGCTGGCGCTGGCGATCCTCGTGCTGTCGAGCGCCAATGTCCTCCTTCTCGACGAGCCCACGAACAACCTCGACCCGGTCAGCCGCGAGCAGGTTCTCAATGCTCTGAGGTCCTATTCAGGAGCAATCGTCCTAGTCACACATGACGAGGGTGCCGTTGACGCCCTGTCACCGGATAGGGTGATCTTGCTACCGGACGGAACTGAAGACGCATGGAGCGACGAATTTTCCGATCTTGTGGCACTTGCCTGATCTTAATTTGAGTGGGTACGGATCTTTTCCCGTGGAGTAGGTAGCCGATCCCGCTGAAATGACTGATCATGGCGGAGTAACGCTGCGGAAGTCCGGCACTACAGGAGGTACTCGTGGCCGAGACACTGAAGAAGGGCACCCGGGTCACCGGGGCCGACCGGGAAAAACTGGCCGGCGATCTCAAGAAGCGCTACGCCGCGGGCGAGAGCATTCGCGCCCTGGCCGCTTCGACCGGTCGGTCTTACGGGTTCATCCACCGCATCCTGAGCGAGTCCGGCGTGACTCTGCGCGGGCGCGGCGGGGCGACCCGAGGCAAGTCCAAGCGCTGACGGCCGCCTCGGAACGTGCGACCGCAGCCGCCCGTCCCTAGTCAGCCATACCGTCGCGCCCGGGCCAGAACCATGTTCTGTAGGCTCGGGCGCGACGGTCAGCACACTGGGCGCGCACTCCTTGCGCGACCAGGACTGGAGGGAGCGGGCGATGGCGGCAGCACAGGCGCGACAGCGCGGGGGGAATGCGGACGAGGTCTCCGTCACGGCGGAGCACGGAGTTCGTCTCGAGGTGGACGGTGAGATAGCGACGATCACGCTGGACCGGCCGGAAAAGCGGAACGCGCAGACGTTCGCGACATGGTCGGCGCTGGCTCGGATCGGCGAGAGCCTGCCCGAGCAGGTGCGCGTAGTCGTCGTGAAAGGTGAGGGACCGTCCTTCTCGGCAGGGATCGACCTGCGGATGTTCACACCTGAGGGGGTGCCCGGACAGGGCTCGTTCAGCTCGGCGGCCAAGAGCGACGACGCAACCTTCGAGCAGCGCATCAGCCAGGCACAGGCGGGGTTCCTGTGGCTGCGCCGCCCGGAGATCGTTTCCATCGCCGCAGTGCAGGGGTACGCGATCGGTGCGGGGTTCCAACTCGCGCTCTCCTGTGACCTGCGGATCGTGGCCGATGATGTTTCCTTCTGCATGAAAGAGCCCGCACTGGGCCTGGTGCCCGACCTGACGGGGACCAAGCCCCTGGTCGAGCTGGTGGGCCTGGCCAAGGCGATCGACATCTGCCTGACCGCCAGGACCGTGCACGCGGACGAGGCCATGCGCATCGGCCTCGCGGAGAAAGTGGTCGCTCGGGGCGACCTGGATCAAGCCGTACGAGACAAGGTCGCGGAGCTGCTGGCCGTCAACCGGGACGCGGCGATCGCGACGAAGCGACTCCTCCAGGGGGCGCAGGGCCGCTCCCTGGAGGAGCAGTGTGCGGCCGAGCGGGTCGAACAGGCGGCCCGCATCAAGGCCCTCTTCGCCTGACCCATCGGACGGCCGCCCCTCGGAGGCGCGGGGCCTCGCGGGCTCGCCCCGGACGGCCGCCCGCCACCGCTGCCCCATCCGGGCGTCCGAGGCGAACCCAGGACCGCCTGGCGTCCTCATGCTCCCCGAAGGACGGGCGTGGCGACGGCGGCGAGCGCCCTGGTCACGCGGGTGGGCGGTAGGTTGGGAGGGGCGGCGGCGCCGGTGGGTTTCGCGCTGAGCGGACGGGGGAATCGCCGGGCGCGCCGGCGGTGCTCTCTCCCGTGGAGAAGGAGGGATCCCCCGGATGGCGATGATGGGAGGGGGTTTCGGCCCCAACGTTATGGCGTCCCTGCGGCGCGACGGCTCGGTGACCAAGCAGCGGCTGCGGCCCGGCACCGTGCGGCGCATCGCGCGCTACGCCAAGCCGTACAGGACGCACATTGCCGCGTTCCTGCTGCTCGTCGTGGCGGGCGCGGTCATCGTGATCGCCAACCCGCTGCTGATGAAGGCGATCATCGACGACGGCATCCTGGCCAGGCGGCCGGGCGTCGTGGTCGGGCTGGCGGTGACGATCGGCGCGCTGGCGCTGGTGGACGCCGGGCTGACGCTGGTGCAGCGGTGGTTCTCGGCGCGCATCGGCGAAGGGCTGATCTACGACCTGCGCACCGAGGTGTTCGACCACGTGCAGCGCATGCCGGTGGCGTTCTTCATGCGGGCCCAGACCGGCGCGCTGGTCAGCAGGCTCAACACCGACGTGATCGGCGCGCAGCGGGCGCTGACGAGCACGCTGTCGTCGGTGGTCTCCAACGTGGTCAGCCTGGTCCTGGTGCTGGGCGCGATGCTGGCGCTGTCGTGGCAGGTGACGCTGGTCGCGCTGGTGCTGCTGCCGATCTTCATCGTGCCCGCCAAGTTCGTCGGGCGGCGCATGTCGGCGCTGACGCGCGAGCAGATGCAGCTCGACGCCGAGATGAGCTCCGTGACGACCGAGCGGTTCAACGTGGCGGGCGCCATGGTGGCCAAGCTCTACGGCCGCCCGGAGGACGACGCGGAGGTGTTCGGCCGCAGGGCGGCCCGGGTGCGCGACGTGGGCGTGACGGTCGGCATGTACGGCACCGTCTTCCGGGTCGCGCTCGGGCTCGTCGCCGCGCTGGCCACCGCCCTGGTGTACGGCATCGGCGGCGTCCTGTCCGTGTCCGGCGCCTTCGAGCTGGGCACGCTGGTGGCCCTGACCGCCCTGCTGATGCGCCTGTACGGCCCCCTCACGTCCCTGTCTAACGTGCACGTCGACGTGATGACCGCGCTCGTGAGCTTCGACCGCGTCTTCGAGATCCTCGACCTCAAGCCCATGGTGGCCGAGCGGCCCGGCGCCGTGCCGATCCCCGGCGGGCCGGTCACGATCGAGTTCGACGACGTGCGCTTCCGCTACCCGGCCGCCGAGGAGGTCTCGCTGGCCTCGCTGGAGTCGGTCGCCAGGCAGGACAGCGGCCCGTCGTACCCCGTGCTCAAGGGCATCTCGTTCACGGCCGCGCCGGGCCGGCTGGTCGCCCTGGTCGGCCACTCGGGCGCGGGCAAGACGACCATCACGTCACTGGTGTCCCGCCTGTACGACGTCAACGAGGGCGCGGTCCGCATCAACGGGCTCGACGTGCGCGAAGCCACCCTCGACTCCCTGCGCGACACCGTCGGAGTGGTCATGCAGGACGCTCATCTCTTCCATGACACGATCGGGGCCAACCTCCGCTATGCCAGGCCTGAGGCGAGCGACGAGGAGATCTGGGAGGCTCTCAGGGCCGCGCAGATCGGCGATCTCGTGGAGGGCCTGCCCGAGCAGCTCGACACCGTCGTGGGCGACCGCGGCTACCGGCTGTCGGGCGGCGAGAAGCAGCGCCTGGCGCTGGCCCGGCTGCTGCTCAAGGCGCCGCGCGTGGTCGTGCTCGACGAGGCCACCGCCCACCTCGACTCGGAGTCCGAGGCGGCCGTGCAGGTGGCGCTGAAGACCGCGCTGGAGGGCCGCACCTCGCTGGTGATCGCGCACCGGCTCTCGACGATCAGGGAGGCCGACGAGATCCTGGTGATCCACGAGGGCCGCATCGCCGAGCGGGGCCGCCACGAGGAGCTGCTGGAGCGCGGCGGGCTCTACGCCGAGCTCTACCGCACCCAGTTCACCTCTTCAGGTAGCCCAGGCGGTTGAGCTCCTCCCTGGCCACCTTCTCCACCAGCTCCAGATCGGGTCCCCGGAGCTTGGCGCGCCAGGCGCCGACCTTGGGGACGCCGGTGTCGTACAGGACGACCTTGGACACCCGCGTCTCCAGGAACTCCGCGAGCGTGGCGACCGACGGCGCCGGCTTGTGCACCAGGTCCTCGTAGCGCAGCGTCAGGAGCTGCCCCTCGGGCAGCGTCCTGCGCAGCTCGGCGCTCATGCGCACGGCGCTGCGCCAGCGCAGGGCGCTCTTGCCCGCCGCCGGCATGCCCTTCCAGCGTTCGAGGTGCTCGTCCTTGTTGACGCCCAGGAACGGATTGGGGAACTCGGTCTGCTCCGTCAGCATGGCCGGCTTGAACCAGGCCAGGCACGCGGGGTCGTCGAGCATGCCGGCCACCACGTCCCTGCCGTCGCGGATGAGCTGCACGAACCGCGCGTCGGGGAACGCCTGGAGCAGCACCGGGGCGCTGTAGAGCAGATCGGGGCTGCCGTCGCCGAACCTGGTGATGTCGCCGGCCGAGACACAGGGACCGGTCCCTGTGACGCCGCCCGCCTCGCGGCACGACACGGCGCACTGGCCGCACGACCGGGGCAGCACCTGCCACGACTCGGCGAGCGCGTCGCGCATGACGCGCACGGCGCCGGAGGTCTGGCCGATGGACGGCTTGCGGGCGAAGGCGTACACCACGTGCGCCACACTCGCGCGGCCCATGGTCACATGGAAGCCGGGGGATCGTTTCAGGGCGCGGGCCAGCAGGTCCGTACCGGAATGCGGCGCTCCGATCAGGAAGACCGGCCGGCGGACCTTGATGCCGTTGACCACGAGGATGTGGGGCGGAAGTCGCATACGAGAGGTAAGTGTGACACCGTTTGCCACGTGTACGAGCCAAACGAGGAGTTGATCCATGCGACCCGGTGACACCGTCGCCGTCGTCTCACCGTCGGGGCCGCCCAGCGCGGCGCTGCTGAGGCGTGGCGTGGAGCGACTGGAGGGCCTCGGGCTGAAGGTGGTGGTGGGCGCGCACGCGCTCGACCGTCAGCCGCTCGACTACCTGGCGGGCGACGACGCCGCCCGGGCCGCCGACCTGCAGTCCGCCTGGTGCGACCCGGCCGTCTCCGCGGTGTTCTGCTGCCGCGGCGGGTACGGCGCCGCCCGGCTCCTCGACCTGCTCGACTGGGACGCCATGCGGGCCGCCGGCCCCAAGGTCCTGCTGGGGTCGAGCGACATCACGGCGCTGCACAACGCGTTCGCCATCGAGCTGGGCGTGCCCACGCTGCACGGGCCGATGGCGGCCTGCGACGTGCTGGCCGCCGAGGAGGGGCCCGAGCCGCGCACGTGGGACAGCCTGCGGGCGGCGCTGTTCGGGGCGCCCCAGAGCGTCCGGGGCGAGCGGGTGCTGGTGCCGGGGCGGGCCGAGGGGGTGCTGGCCGGGGGCAACCTGTCGTTGCTGGCCTCGATGTGCGGGACCCGGTGGCAGCCGTCGTTCGCGGGCAGGATCGCGTTCCTGGAGGACATCGGGGAGGAGCCGTACCGGATCGACCGCATGCTCACCCAGCTCCTGCAGGCGGGGGCGTTCGACGGGGTGCGCGGGATCGCGCTCGGCTCGTGGGTCGACTGCGGTGACCCGTACGCGGTGCTCGAGGACCGGCTCGGGAGGCTCGGAGTGCCCGTCCTGGCAGGGCTTCCGGTGGGGCACGGGTCGCCCCAGATGAGCGTGTGGCTGGGGAGACTTGGGGTTATCGATACCGAATCGTGCTCGCTAGCGGGCATCGTCAGTGATGAGGGGCAGGCAAGGTAAGAGGGACGAATCCGACAGAAAGGGACACGGCGCGTGAGCTTGTTCAAGCGTGACCGCCGGCCCTCGCGCCGGCCGGTCGAGGATGTCGACCTGGACTCGCTGCTCTCACTCGTCGCGGAATCCCTCGGATACTCCTTCGAGTTCGCCAAGGACGGCGGCTCCGTGACGCTCAGAGGCGACATGGAGCTGGTCGTCAGGCTCACCGGGCTGCGCCGCGAGGCGGGCCGCCGGGCCAGGGAGGACTGGCCCATGCTGGTCTCCGAGCACCTCGCGCACGCCGTGGCCACCGCGGGCGAGCGGCTGGACGTGTGCGACCTGGAGCAGGCCCGCCCGCTGCTGCGCACCCGCGTGGACGCCGTGGACGCGGTGCCCGACCTGACCCGCGTGGTGGGCCGCCACCTCAACGCCGACCTGGTGGAGCTGCTCTTCGCAGGCTCCCGGCCGGTGCGGCCCGAGCAGGCCGGGTGCTGGCCCGTGGCCGCCGCGAAGGCGATCGACCTGGCCGTCTCCAACGTCCGCCGCGAGGAGCGGCTGGAGGTGGAGACGATCCTGCTGTCCGGCACGCCGGTGACGCGGCTGACCGCCATGACCCCGGCGGCCGCCACGCACCTGCGCTGGCTGGGCGACTACCTCCCCGTGCCCTCCGACGGGGTGCTCGTGGTGCTGCCCGATCCGTACACGCTGCTCGTGCACGCGGTGGACGGGATCGGCGTGGTACGCGCCATCGAGCGGCTGCGGGTGCACGCGGCGCGCACGGACGGGCTGAGCTCGCAGGTCTACTGGTGGCACGAGGAGCGGCTGACGCTCATCAGGGCCGACATCGTCACCCAGGACGGGCAGACCAGGCTCGTGGTGGCGCCGCCGCCGGAGTTCGCCCGCGTCCTGGCCCGCCTGGCCGTCTGAAGGGCCTGGGGCGGGCTCCAGGAGCGCGGAACGGTCAGGTTCTGCTCACGTAGTCGCGCAGGTGGATCGCGGTGAGCGAGGTGCCGTCGGCGACCAGCTCGCCGGGGGTGCCGGAGAAGACGACCTGGCCGCCGTCGTGACCGGCCCCCGGGCCGATGTCGATGATCCAGTCGGCGTGCGCCATGACGGCCTGGTGGTGCTCGATCACGATGACCGTGTTGCCGTCCTCCACCAGGCGGTCGAGCAGGGCCAGGAGCTGGTCCACGTCGGCCAGGTGCAGGCCCGTGGTGGGCTCGTCCAGCACGTACGTGGTGCCGCTCTTGGCCATGTTGATGGCCAGCTTGAGCCGCTGCCGCTCGCCGCCCGACAGCGTGGTGAGCGGCTGGCCCAGGCCCACGTAGCCGAGCCCGACGGCCACGAGGCGGTCGAGGATCGTGCGGGCCTGCCGCTCGGTCAGGAAGTCGCGGGCCTCGGCCACCGGCATGTCGAGCACCTCGCCGATGTTCTTGCCGCGCAGCGTGTACGTCAGCACCTCCGGCGTGAACCGCCGGCCCTCGCACTCCTCGCACACCGACGCCACGCCGGCCATCATGGCCAGGTCGGTGTAGATCAGGCCGATGCCCTTGCAGGCCGGGCAGGCGCCCTCGGAGTTGGCGCTGAACAGGCCGGGCTTGACGCCGTTGGCCTTGGCGAACGCGGCGCGGATCGGGTCGAGCAGGCCGGTGTAGGTGGCCGGGTTGCTCCGGCGCGAGCCGCGGATCGGCGACTGGTCGGCCACCACCACGCCCTCGCGCCCGGCGATGTAGCCGTGGATGAGGGAGCTCTTGCCCGACCCGGCCACGCCGGTGACCACGGTCAGCATGCCGAGCGGGACCTCCACGCTCACGTCCTTGAGGTTGTGCAGCGTGGCGCCCGTGATCTG
Source organism: Nonomuraea sp. NPDC051941 (assembly GCF_044593615.1). Taxonomy (NCBI): domain Bacteria; kingdom Bacillati; phylum Actinomycetota; class Actinomycetes; order Streptosporangiales; family Streptosporangiaceae; genus Nonomuraea; species Nonomuraea sp. NPDC051941. Next base: position 114,778 of record NZ_JBIUCF010000033.1, on the reverse strand, counting down.
CAGGTGACCGGCCGGCTTGCGGACGTCGTCGCGCAGGCGCACCCGGTGATCGAGGTAGCGGCCGGTCAGCGTGCCGGAGGCGCGCAGCCCGTCGAGGTCGCCGTCATAGCACAGGCTCCCGCCCGCCGTGCCCGCGCCGGGGCCGAGGTCCACCACGTGGTCGGCGATGGCGATCGTCTCCGGCTTGTGCTCGACGACGAGCACCGTGTTGCCCTTGTCGCGCAGCTGGAGCAGCAGGTTGTTCATGCGCTGGATGTCGTGCGGGTGCAGCCCGGCCGTGGGCTCGTCGAAGACGTACGTGACGTCGGTCAGGCTGGAGTTGAGGTGGCGCACCATCTTGACCCGCTGCGCCTCGCCGCCGGACAGCGTGGACGACTCGCGGTCGAGGCTCAGGTAGCCCAGGCCGATCTCGACGAGGGACTCGAGCGTCGAGCGCAGCCCGTCCAGCACCGGGCCCACGGCGGGGTTGCCGATGCCGCGGACGAAGTCGGCCAGGTCGTTGATCTGCATGGCCGCGCACTCGGCGATGTTGCGGCCGCCGATCCGGGCGGACCGGGCGGCCTCGTTCAGCCGGGAGCCGCCGCAGGACGGGCAGAGGGTGAGCTTGAGCGCCCGGTCGGCGAACGCCCGCGCCGAGGGCTGCATCGACTCCCGGTCCTTGCCCAGCAGGGTCCTCCTGACCTTGCCGGCCAGGCCCTCGTAGGTGAAGTTGTTGGTGCCGTACTTGAGCTTGGTGGGGGGCTTGTGCAGGAAGTCCTCCCACTGCTCGGGCGTGAAGTCCTTCAGCTTGACGGCCGGGTCGAACAGTCCGGACCCCGCGATGACCTGCCACTGCCAGCTGTCCACCGGGTATCCCGGGACCTTGATCGCCCCGTCGTTGAGCGACAGCTCGCGGTCGACCAGGGCGTCGACGTCGATGGTGGACGCCTTGCCCAGCCCCTCGCACTCGGGGCACATGCCCTCGGCCAGGTTGAAGCTGAAGGCGCCGGCCCCGCCGACGTGGGGCTCGCCGATGCGGCTGAACATGATCCGCAGCATCGTGTGGGCGTCGGTGGCCGTGCCCACGGTGGAGCGGGCGTTGGCGCCCATCCGCTCCTGGTCGACGATGATGGCCGCGCTCAGGTTGTGCAGCGCGTCCACGTCGGGGCGGGCCAGGCTCGGCATGAACGACTGGATGAACGACGTGTACGTCTCGTCGATCAGCCGGCGCGACTCCGCGGCGATCGTGTCGAAGACGAGTGACGACTTGCCGGAGCCGGACACCCCGGTGAAGACGGTGAGGCGGCGCTTGGGGAGGTCGAGGGAGACGCCCTTGAGGTTGTTCTCCCGCGCGCCGCGGACCTGGATGAGGTCGTGGCTGTCGGCGGCGGTGTGATCGCGGTGAACGGCGCTGGCCTGGCTGGAAACCACGGAACCCTTCCATCTTCGGATTTGTTGCCATAGGGGAAAGCCGGGACAGCGTACAGCGCCGCCCCGACATTTCTGGGTTCCGTACAGCGTACCGTACGTCATACGGTACGGTTATGACTCCTTCAGCTGCGCTCCGATCAGGGCGAGGTTGTGGATGGCGGCCAGTCCGTACTGGGCGGCGCCGTTGGTGCTGACGAAGGCCGCCTCGTGCACCGGGGACAGCACGTGCGGCCCGTCCACCAGGTTCAGGCGCCAGTCCTTCTCCCGCTGCATCGGGTTGCTGTTGAGCTGGTCACCCTCGTCCAGGGAGAACTTGCGCCACGCCCAGGCGGCCAGGCCGGCGTCGCCCGTGCGGGCGGCCGCGTACGCGGTGAGCCTGCTGTGCGCCTGGATCAGCGAGATCCCGCTCAGCCGCTCCCCCACCTCCGCCTCCTGCTGCTCGGGCGGCGCCAGGTAGAGGCGGCAGTACTGCAGCCACGCCTGCTCGAACCCGGGCACGTCCAGGTCCAGCCCGATCAGCTCGGCGCACATCTCCGGCAGCCCGAACAGCGACGACAGGTGCGAGACGGAGATCTTGTCCCGGGAGGTGTCGAACCGCCCGGTCGCCAGGTCCAGCCGGGCCTCGCCGGTCAGGAAGCCGTTCGGCAGCGCGCCGATGTCGGCCATCGTGCCCAGCAACCGGTCTCTGGCCCGCTCGTCGCCGTAGCGCTCCCACCGGGTCAGCCACGCGGCCGCGAGCGATCCCCAGTCGGTGCCGAGGCCGACCGACAGCGCCGACGGGTCCGGCGTGTAGACGTCCTCGCGCACCTTGCGCTGGGGGTCGATGACGGTGAACGTCTCCTCGGGGACGCTCAGCTCGTCCATCAGGTCGCCCGTGCGCTCGTCGGCGGTCAGGTAGTAGTAGAAGCGGCGGTAGGCGGCGTTGGAGATGCGCAGCTGCTTGCAGCTGCACCCCCAGTGCTGCACGTTGTGCCTGCTGCCCAGGCCCTTCCAGCGGCCCGCGTGATAGACGTCGACCTCGCCGGTGTGGCGGGTCATCGACTCGGCGAAGCGGAAGACGTCCGGCCGGCCCGTGCGCAGGTACTGCAGCCACAGCCACAGGTCGGGCGAGAGCTCGGAGTTGTCCCAGGCGTAGCCGCCCACGTCGTAGCGCCAGGTGTGGCGGTCCGGGTCGTAGGTGTGCATGACGTCGCCGTAGTCCCAGAACCCGTACCACCTGCGCTGCTCGCGCTCGCGCACGTACAGGTCGAACAGGAAGTCCAGCCGGTCCTCGATCTCGGCGTGGGCCGGCGTCGAGCGGTCGGGCAGCTCCCAGACGCCGAAGACGCCCGCCTCGCGCATCCGCTCCGGGGACGCGGCCAGCAGCCCCGGCTGGTTCATCGCGGTCGCGTGCCGGGACAGGTCCTGCGCGGACGGCGTGGCCTCGTAGGCGCGCAGGGTCAGCTCGTGCGTGCGCGCCACGCCGTGGGCGTCGCCGAAGCCGGGCTCGTAGTCCTCGTAGGTGACCTCCAGGCCCTCGAGCTGCTCGGCGAAGGTGTCCTGGCCCATGCCGTCGTGGTAGAAGCGCAGGTCCATGGCGGGCGCGGACGGCGACCACAGCCAGGCGGTCACGGTGGCCAGGTCGGTGGCCGCGTTCCTGACGTCGAGGCGGGTGGGGTGCAGGCGCCAGAAGTCGCGCAGCCCGAAGCCGAGGCCGCCGCCGGCGCCGCCGACGTAGCCGTAGCCGGCCGAGCGGGTGCCGGAGGGGATCGTCACCCAGGAGTGGCCCTCGGCGGTGCGCTTGCGCAGCGTGAAGCCGTCGGCGGAGCCCTGGTCGAGGGTGTAGTCGTTCCAGGTGGGGATGAGGTGCAACCGGCCCGCGACCTCGGGGGCGATCTCGCCGACCGGCCGGCCCTCGACCTGCGCCCGCCGTACGGACTCGCCGGGGTCGCGGCGCAGGCCGGTCAGCCCGCGCACGGCCTCGGTGAGGAAGCCGCCGCTGCCGGCCAGGCGCACGTGCCGGTCGTGCGGCTCGTCCCGCATGACCACGTCGGCGCTCAGCCCGAGCCCGGCCAGGAAGTCGCGCTCGGGGTCGCCGTCCCAGACGAACGTGTGCATGATCCGCACCTGCTCGGCGCCCGCGTGGAAGTACAGGCGCACGGTGAACGGCAGCCAGTCGCCGTGCCGGCCCTCCAGCCGGACGACCGCGCGCACGGGCCCGTCCTGCTCGACCGTGACCGTCTCGACCTGCCCCGTGGCCCGCGAACGGGCCACCGCGCCGCCGTCGTCCGGCGTGGGCCCGCTCTGGCGGAGGCTGACCAGGCGCACGTCCCTGGCGATCTCGCGGCTCCCGCGCGAGATCGAGCGGGCCAGCGTGCCGCCGGACTCCTCGATCGTCCAGGTGACCACGCCGGTGCTCACGGTCAGCACGCCGTCCCGGCGGGCCACGGTGACGGGGGTGGCGGCCGCGGCGGGCTCGCGTCCGGCCTCGATCCGGTACGACAGCTCCGCGGGCCGCGCGCCGATCGCGTGGGCCGACCACTTGACCGAGCCGTCGGGCCAGGTGGCGGTCACCCAGCTCTGCACGGGCACCTCGCGGCCCTCCGGGTCGGCCAGCGCGAACGGCGCATCCCGCTCGACCGCGCCGCGCGGCCATGGAACCCCCCAGGTCACCCCCTGCTCCCCCGGTCGGTCCAGCCAGCGAAGTGCCGTCATCGGATCTCCTTCAGTCGTTCGGCGACGATCGCGGCCACCTCGTCGGCGCCGCGGAAGCTGAAGTGGGTGTCGTCGGCCACCCCGTCGGGGTAGAGCGGGTGCTCCCCCGGCTTGAAGTGCGTGAACAGGCTCCTGGAGCCGTCGGGGCCGAGCCGTTCGTACAGCTCGGTGGTGGCGGCGGTCAGGTCGATCAGCGGCACGCCCTCGGCGGCGGCCAGCGCCCGCACCAGGTCGGGGTGGTCGCCGTGCGTGGGCACCAGCCGGTCCCCGTCGAACCGGCGCCGCTGCACCGGCGTGCACAGCACCGCCGACGCCCCCGCCCCGCGCGCCTCCTCGACGAAGGCGCGCAGGTTGTCCTGGTATGGGATCGCGGGATCCTTCTGGTCGTTGTGCCCGAACTGGATCACGACCACGTCTCCGGGCACGACCTCGCGCAGCAGCGCCGCCCACAGCCCTTCGGCGCGGTGGCTAGCAGTGGTGGCGCCGCCCTTGGCGAAGTTGCGCACGGGCTCGCCCGCGTACGCGCCGAGCTGAGCCCCCCACCCGGACATGGGCGCCTCCCAGGCCGGGCACGCGGCGACCGTCGAGTCACCGGCCAGGAGGATGGCGCGACTCACTCCTTGACGCCCCCGATCAGAACACCCTTCGCGAAGTGCTTCTGCAGGAACGGGTAGAAGAGCAGGATCGGCAGCGTCGCGATCACCACGACCGCGAACTTCAGGCCCTGCTCCGGCGGCACGAACGTCCTGTCCATGTTCGCCAGCGCGTCGGCCTGGTCAGCGCTGGTCAGCTGGCGCACCAGGATCTGCAGCGTCCATTTGCTGGGGTCGCTGATGTACAGCAGCGGCGACATGTAGTCGTTCCAGATGCTCACCGCGTAGAACAGCGCGAAGGTCGCGATGATCGGCTTCGACAGCGGCAGAACGATCTTGAAGAAGACGCCCATCTCGTTGCAGCCGTCGATGCGCGCCGCCTCCTCCAGCGCCTGCGGCAGCTCCTGGAAGAAGCTCTTCACGATGATCAGATAGAACGGGTTGATCGCCAGCGGCAGGATCAGCGCCCAGTAGCTGTCCAGCAGCCCCATGTCGCGCACCACCAGGTAGGTGGGGATCATGCCGCCGGAGAAGACCAGCGTGAAGATCACCAGGTTGAGCACCAGCGTCCGGCCCGGCAGGTACCGCTTGGCCAGCGGATACGCCATGGTGAACGTCAGCACCAGCTGCACCACCGTGCCGACCGCCGTCACGACGATGGTCGTGAGCAGGGCGCGGACGAAGGTGGGGGTGGAGAAGATGAACGTGTACGTGTCCGTGATGAACTTCTCCGGCCACAGGAAGAACGGCCGCGCGGCGATCTCCGACTCGCTCGCGAAGGACCCCGCCAGCACGTACAGCAGCGGCAGCACCGTGACCAGCGCCAGGCCGACGAGCACGGCGACGTTGATCACGTCGAACACTCGGCTGGCCACGGTGCTGTACTCGGTGTTCAGCTTCTTGTGCTTCATGCTGTTCATATCCAGGGCCCCCTAGAGCAGTCCACGCTGGCCGAGGCGCTTGGCCAGCCAGTTGGAGCCGAAGATCAGGATGCAGCCGACGACGCCCTTGAACAGGCCGACGGCGGTGGAGTAGCTGATGGCGCCCTGGGTGATACCGGTGTAGTAGACGTAGGTGTCGAACACGTCCGCCACAGAGCGGTTCAGCGAGGTGGTCATGAGCCAGATCTGCTCGAAGCCCGTGTCGAGCAGGTTGCCCGAGGTGAGGATGGCCATGACGACGATCGTCGGGCGGATCGCGGGCAGCGTGACGTGCCAGAGCTGGCGGAAGCGGCTGGCGCCGTCCATGCGTGCCGCCTCGTACAACTGCGGGTCCACACCGGCCAGCGCGGCCAGGTAGATGATCGTGCCCCAGCCGGTCAGCTTCCACATCTGCTGCAGGATGATCAGCGGCCGGAACCACTCCTCCTGCGCCACATAGTCGATCTTCGCGGTGTCGCCGAGTATGTCGCGGATCCATCCGGAGAGCACCCCGTAATCCGCGGAGAACAGCAGATACGTCAGCGACGCGACGATCGTCCAGGACAGGAAGTGCGGGATGTACATCACCGACTGGACCCAACGCTTGAGCACGTTGATCCGCAGCTCGTTCAGCAGCAGCGCAACGATGATCGGCGCGGGGAAGATGAAGACCACGGTCAGGAGCGCCAGGAACAGCGTGTTGAACATCAGCCGGCCGAAGTCCGGCCCGGTGAACAGATCCTGGAAGTGCTGGAAGCCCACCCAGGGGCTGCCGGAGTAGCCGAGGAACGGCAGGAAGTCCTGGAAGGCGATGGTGATGCCGTACATCGGCAGGTACTTGAAGACTGCGAAGTAGACGACGCCCGGAAGGAGCATCAGGTAGAGCCAGCGATAGCGCGCCAGGGCGGCGCCCAATCCCGGCCTCCGGCGTCGGCCGGGCTTGCTCGCCGCCCTCGCGGGAGGCGGCGCCAGGTCGGTGGCCACAGCGGCCTCCTTTCATGTGAGGGGCCCGGGCACGGCGGCCCGGGTCCCTCAGGCGGATCAGTTGGTGCCGAGCTTGGAGACCAGGTCGTTGATCTCGGTGGCGACCTGCGTGCCGCCGGCGTCGTACCAGCGCTTGATCTCGCCCTTCAGCTGCTCTTCGGTCATCTCACCGGAGAGGTACTTGATCCGGGCGTCGGGGATGATGTCGTCGAGCTGTGCGCCCTTGGCGACCTTGGTGGGTGAGACCACGGCCAGCGCCGGGTTGAACACGGCCGTCTTGAGGTCCTCGTTCATCAGGTCGAAGCCCAGCTTGATGATGTCCTTGTACGGCTGGCCGGACGGCGTGCGCGCGTAGGCGAGGCCGCCGTACGTCGTGTCGCCCTTGAAGCCGAGCTGGGTGAAGGCCTGGTCGACGTTGTCCTGGACGACCCTGACCGCGGGGTCGGTCTCGTTGATCAGCGCGGCGGTGTCACCGTCGGCCTTGAAGTTGCGCCCCTCGATGCCGTTCTGGACCAGGACCTGGCCCTCCTTCGACCCCAGCTTGTCCAGGATCTTCAGCACGTTGTCGAGGTCCTGGTCGGTCCGCACGCTCTGCTTGGAGATCGCGATGGCGTCGTTGTAGCCGGTGAACGGCAGGGAGAACTTCTTGCCGTCGGCGCGCTTGAGGTTGCCGACCATGGCGACCTTGTCGCCGTAGTCCTTGTCGCCGTCGTCCCTGAACTTGTCGAGCAGCGCCCTGGAGCGGACGTTCACGTCGATGATGATGCCGCCCTTGCCCTGGAAGAACGGATCGTCCCACTTGGCCGTGTCGTAGCTGGCGAAGTCCGGGTTGACCAGGCCCTCGTCGATCATCTTCTTCAGGAACTTGTTGGCCTCGAGGAACTCGGGGGTGTCGAAGCCGGGGACCAGCTTGCCGTCGCGCTCGCCCCACTCGTTCGGGGCGCCGAACCAGGTCTCGAGCGTGTCATAGGGGCTGGAGCTGGCGTACTTGCCCGGCCACTTCGGGATGATCAGGCCGTAGGTGTCCTTCTTGCCGTTGCCGTCGGGGTCCTTCTCGGCGAACGCCTTGGCGATGGTGTAGAGGTCGTCGACGGTCTCGGGCAGCTTCAGGTCGAGCTTCTCCAGCCAGTCCTTGCGGATCATGACCGCCGAACGCAGCATGGGCCGCATCCGGGGGATGGAGTAGGACTTGCCGTTGATGGAGGCGTTGAGCACGCGGCGCTCGTCCGTCGGCTTCAGGTTCGGGTACTTGTCCAGCTTGTCAGTCAAGTCCCAGAACGCCCCGGCCTGTGCGGCCTTGACGAACGCCGGACCGTGCGGGTCCACGACGATGAGCTGCGGCACGTTGCCCGAAGCCAGCGTGACGTTGACCTTGTCGGCATACTCGGCGTTGGGAACCCAGTTGATCTTGAGCTTCTTGCCGAGGAACTTCTCGACCGCCTGCTGCATCTCGCCCTTCGGGTCGGGCGCGGCGCCGAACAGCTTGGTCATGATGGTCAGCGTGTTCGGATCGCTGGCGGGCGCGTCACTGCCTGAGCAGGCCGAGGCGGTGAGTGCAGCCGTGAGCGTTAACACACCGGCCAGAAGCCGGCGACGACGGGATGCGCTCATGAGTTCCCTTTCGAATGCAGATGCGCCTCGTTCTCCGCGAAGAAGCGCTGGCAGAGCCACGTGTTGAGATAGATCCACGCGCCGAAGCTGATCACCGGCGCGAGGATGGGCGCCGCCGAGGTCGCGTAGGCGATGGCTGATAGCGCTAGCAGCAACAGCACGGACGAGGCCGGGCGCAGGAGCGCTAGCTGCGCCGCCTTGGGCCAGTAGGCCCGTAGCGGCAGATCGTAGTGCGCGTACAGCGGTCCCACGTACGCCCCCACACCGGCGAGTGCGATGAGCGCCACGAAGGTCGCGATCCGCAACGCTCCCATGCTGGGCCCGAGAGCGGAGAGGTAAAGATAGTTGCCGACCAGGACGGTGGCCAGCGCCGCCACGGGCAGGACCAGCAGCGAGGCCCGAACGAACTCCCGTCGGTAGACGGTCCAGAATTCGACCCAGCCATGAAACGATTCATTACGAGTCCGCCGCCGAGCCAGCGTGTACGCGGCGACAGTGGCGGGCCCGAGCCCGCCGATCACGCCTCCAGCGAGCGTGAAGACGATCCACATCAGGTTGAGCTGGACCGCCCAGATGAGCTCTGAGCAGGCAGCTTGAAGCCTGATAGACATGGCGGGATGGTTCATCCGGCACCACCTCTCGTGGCATGTGCACGGATTCGGGGGTGGGGTTGTTGCACCGCGATTCCTGCCCCGTTACAAGCCAGTGAACGGCGGTTGGTGCGAAATTAGTGTTGAATCGACTCAAAGTCAATGACGAGATACCCGGAGATTTGCGTACTCTCCGATCAGCGGGGCCATCTGCCGGAACCCGACCTTGCCTCCGGCCAGGGCGGGACCGCCGATCGAGCCGTCGTCCGCCCAGCGGAACGAGACCAAATCGTTGACCGAGAACGTGACCGTCCCGGCCCTGACCTCGAGGCGCATCGCGTACGGGCCCTCGGCGTCCAGCACCGCGGGCAGCGGGTCGGGACCCTGCGCGACCAGGTGGAACCCGTGGCTCTTGCGCAGGTTGCAGGTGTGCAGGGCGCGTTCGGAGGCCCACATCCGGCGGAAATAGGAGACGTGGTAGGCGTCGATGTCGCCGTGGTGGTACTGGTCGTACGGGCCGGTGCGGGTGGCCAGGCCCGGGTCGAACAGGTCCTCGCCGTTCCTGCCGCGGGCATGGAAGAACATGATGGCCAGGCCGGGTTCGCGGACGGGCCAGAAGTCCCATTCGATCCGCACGTCGGCGGGGAACTCCTCGGGACACCAGAGCACCAGGTTGGCCGCCTGGCCGTCCGAGGGCGGCCTGAGGCTCTCCAGGCGCAGGCGTCCCTGGGGGAAGGAGGTGGCGCCGTCCCCCTCCAGGCGGAATCCTGCCAGGTCATCGGGGGTGGCCAGGGGGTTGCGGTAGAGCTCGGTCAAGGGGGCTCCTTCATGGGGTCGCTCGGCTCGCCGGGAACGTGCGCACGCCGAACGGAGCCGGCGGGCGCACGGCCGCCGGCGATGAAACGGTTCATGGACGCGCCGGGGTCAGGAGCGCCGATCGAACGCGCTCGACTCCCGGATCACCAGGTCGGGCTGGAAGATGACCTGCCGGTGCCGGTGCTGCTCCGGGTCGGCGACCTCTTCGAGCAGCAGGTCGATCGCCGTACGTCCGAGCAGCTCACGGGGCTGCCGGATCGAGGACAGCGGCACCGCGGCGGCCGCGGCGAAGTCGATGTCGTCGTACCCGATGATGGCCAGATCCTCGGGCACGCGCAGTCCGTGCGTGGCCATCGCCTGTAAGAAGCCCAGCGCCATCATGTCGTTCGCGCAGAACGCCGCCGTCGGCCGCTCGTCGGCGGGCAGCGCCGCGACGCGCTCCCCGACGGCCCGGCCCTCCGCGACGGTCAGCGTGGGGGCGGTGGAGGTCAGCAGCTCGACCGCGCCGTCGGCCGCGGCGACGGCGCTGCTGATGCCCGCGTGCCGGTCGGCCACCTGTCTTATGGACGTCGGCCCGCCGACGAACATGATCCGCCGGTGCCCCCGCTCGATCAGGTGGGCGCCGGCGATCTGGCCGCCGAGCCGGTCGTCGACCGCCACCGAGCACTGCAGGCCGGTCGCGGGGCTGTCGACCAGCACCACGGGCGTGCCGCGGGCGGCCAGCTCCTCCAGCCAGGGGCTCTCCATCTCCACCGGGGTGATCAGTATGCCCATGACGCGCTGCTGTTCGAGCTGGTCGAGGTGGCGGCGCTCGCGGCCGGGGTCGCCGGCGCTGTTGCAGAGCACCACCATCGAGTCGTGGTCGTCGGCCACCGACTCGGCGCCCTGGGCCACGTCCACGAAGAACGGGTTGGAGACGTCGAGCACGACGAGGCCGACCGTGCGGCTACGGCCCACCCGCAGGTGGCGGGCCACCTCATTGCGGACGAAGCCCAGTTTCTTGATCGCTTCGAAGACGCGTTCGCGTGTGGCGGGGGACACGATCTCCGGGCGGTTGAGCACATTGCTCACCGTGCCCACCGAGACGCGCGCCAGCTGCGCGACCTCCTTGATGTTCCTGGTCGCCATCGATCCTCACGAGGCCGTGCTGCTTGAAATGCATAATCCGCTACTTGGCGGTGGTCCGCTGAACGCGGCCCACCGAAGGTGCTGCGGCGGGCCGCTTTGAAGCGGTCCACCGTGGATGCGCCCTACCGCTACCTGCGGCGATCCGCTGGACGCGGTACGCCGTGAGCGCAGGGACAACGGATGGACCGCCGATGACGGTCCTCCGCGAACTCTCGCATCATAGCGGCATTCAAGATTCTTTTGAATCGTCTCAAACTCTCAAACCGGTCACGGGGCCGCGTGAAGGGATGAGGTCAGGACGGATCGACGATGTGGATGCGGGTGGCGCGGAAGGACGCCGGGGTGTCCCGGAGCACCGCCAGCCGAGGGTCGGGCACCACCAGGAACGGCTCGGTCTCCAGAGCCAGCAGGGGCGCGAGCCGCCGGTCGGCGCGCAGGGCGTCCATGGCCCGGCGGTCGCCGCCCAGCACCACCCCGTCCAGCTCCCCCAGGTACGGCGTCAGCACCCGTACCGCCGTCTCCACCGCGTCGTCGTACGCCTGCGCCGCCTGGTTGCGCCGCCGCCGGGCGAAGCGCTGCTGCGACCACCCGCCCGCCGCCGTACGCCCCTGCACCAGCCGCGACCCCACCTTGGAGGCCACCAGCGACGCCCCGGAGAAGACCCCCGCCGCGTAGCCCCCGAGCCGCACCAGGAACACCCCCACCTGCCGCGCGGCCTGGGCGTGCGTGACGAACCGGGTGACGTGCGGCGGCCCCGGCGGCGTCATGGGCGGGAACGGCACGTGCAGCTCGGCCAGGGCCCCGTCGTCGGCGAGCAGCCGCACGACCCGTTCGTCGCCGGTCGCCGTGAAGGGCCCGTGACGCCCCGCGAACCCGTCGATCCACGGATGCAGGCGCTCCGGCGGCACCGTGACCCACCGGCCGCCACCCCTCGCCGGACGCGCGCTCATGCCCCGAAGGCTAACCGAATCACATTCCCCACGGACAAGCCGCCGCTCCCCGGAGGGAAAACGAAATGTCGGTAAATTCTGCTGGTTGGGCCTTCAGCCACGCCCGTGACTGCACCACCATCTGTACGTGTCCTCCCTGCTCACCAGCCCCATGGTGGATCTCGACACCGGGGCAGTAATCGCCCACCCGGCCGTCGTCGACTCCGCGGGTACGCTCAAGGCGGCCCCCCTGCCGATGGTGCTGGAGCTGCCTGTCAGGGTCGTCATGGCGGGCGCGGGCGCCCTGGCGCCCCTGCACGAGGCGCTCCGAAGAGCCGGCAGGCATCCCCGCGAGGCGATCCTGCTGCTCACTGGACCGTGCCAGGAACAGGACCGGCCGGTGCTCAAGGTCGGGCTCGACGGCCTGCGCACGATCGGCTACCTGCTCGGCTTCGCCGACGTCGGCACGAGCGGCGCGGCCTTGGACCTGGTCGCCGACACGAGCCCGTACCTGCTGGCCCTCGACCCCGAGATGGTCACCCGCATCCCCGGGGACCATCGCGCGACCGCGGTGGCGCGGTCGGTGGTGACGCTGGCCCGCGGCATCGGCGCCCATGTGCTCGCTCCCGGCGTCGAACGCGAGCCGCAGGTCGCGGTGGCCCGCGGCCTCGGCGTGCGGCTGGCGCACGGCCCGCTGCTGGCCCCGGGCCCCGACGGCAAGGTACGGGTGCCGCTCCCGGTCACCGACGAGCCGGTCTCCGTCATGCTCGGGCCGCGCGTCCAGGAGCTGCTCATCCCGGCGGTGACGCTGCCCGCGGAGGCCAAGGCGGAGGATGCGGTCAAGGCGTTCGGGCACGAGCCGACGATCACCAGCGTGATCCTGGTGGACGAGTTCCAGCGGCCCAAGGGCAGCCTCGACCGCAGCCGGTTCCTGCTGTCGTTCGCGGCCCGGTACGGGCACGCGCTGCACGGTTCGAAGCCGGCGCAGCGGCTGGCCGACCCTCCCCGCACGGTGCCGCGGACCACCCCGGCGATCGCGGCCATGCAGGCGGCGGGCCGGGACTCGGCCCGCGTCTATGACGACCTGGTGGTCACCGACGAGATGAACCGCTGCCTCGGCATCGTCCGCGTCTCCGACCTCATCAGGCAGGTCGCCGCAATCAGGAGTTGACGAACGACTCGCGTGGGGGTCCTGGGCGCGGGCGCGCGACCGGGATAGGAAGTAGCCATGCGGATGGACAGGAGAACCCTGCTCGGCGCGGGGATGCTGGCGGGGCTGGCAAGCGCGTGCACGACCAGTACGCCTGCGGTGAAGCCGAAGTTCGACCCCGGCGACTGGGCGTCCGTGCGGGCCCAGTTCGCGCTGGACCCGGCCTACGGGCAGTTCGCGGCGTTCGTGCTGGCGCCGGCCCCGGCCCCGGTCCGCGAGACGATCGCCGAGCACCGCGACGCGCTGGACGCCGACCCCGAGTACACGCCGCCCGGCGCGCAGTCGCCCGACCAGACGGTACGCGAGGCCGCGGCCCGCTATCTGGGCGCCAGGGCGGAGGAGGTCGCGCTGACCGACAGCACCACCATGGGCCTGGCCCTGCTCTACTCCGGCCTCAGGCTGCGCCCTGGCCAGGACGTGCTGACCACCGAGCACGACTTCCTCGCCACCCACGAGGGGCTGCGGCTGCTGGCCGAGCGCACGGGCGCGAAGGTGCGCAAGGTCAGGCTGTACGACGACCCCGCCCGCGCCGACGCCGGCCGGATGGTGGCGGCGATCAAGGCCGGGCTCGGCCCGCGTACCAGGGTGGTCGCGGTCACCTGGGTGCATTCCAGCACCGGCGTGCGCCTGCCCGTCCGCGCCATCGCCGACATGCTCGCCGAGGCGAACAAGGGCCGCGACGAGCACGACCGGGCGCTGCTGTGCGTGGACGGCGTGCACGGGTTCGGCGCGATGGCCGACGGCCCCGGCGACCTGGGCTGCGACTTCCTGGCCAGCGGCACGCACAAGTGGCTGTTCGGGCCGCGCGGCACCGGCATCGTGTGGGGCAGGGCCTGGGACGCGGTCTCCCCGATCATCGCCAGCTTCAGCGGAGCGTCGTTCCAGGCGTGGCAGGGCGGCGCTTCCCCGGGGGCGAGCACGGCGGAGCTGGTCACGCCGGGCGGTTTCAAGGCGTTCGAGCACCGGTGGGCGATGCCGCAGGCGTTCGGGTTCATGACGGCGATCGGCAAGGACCGGGTGCGGCGGCGCACGCAGGAGCTGGCCACCAGGCTCAAGGACGGCCTGGCCGCGATCCCGCAGGTCACGCTGGCCACGCCGCGGGCGCCCGAGCTGTCGGCGGGCCTCGTGTGCTGCTCGATCGAGGGGATGGCGCCGCTGGAGGCCGTCGACCGGCTGCACGCGAGCAAGGTGATCGCGAGCGTGACGCCGTACGACCCGCCGCTGCTGCGCTTCGGCACCAGCATCGTGACCACCCCCGAGCAGGTGGACCAGGCGGTCAAGGCGGTGGCCGGGCTCCGCTGAGCCCGGGTGTCAGAGCCAGCCCTGGGCCTTGGCGCGCTGCACCGCCTCGATGCGGTTGCGGGCGTGCGTCTTCTGGATGGCCGAGGACAGGTAGTTGCGCACGGTCCCCTCCGACAGGTGCAGCTTGCCGGCGATGTCGCCGATCGTGGAGCCGTCCACCGCCGCCTCCAGCACGTCCCGCTCCCGCGCCGACAGCGGGTTCGGCCCGGCGCTGAGGGCCGCCGCGGCGAGCCCGGGGTCGATCACCCGCTCCCCCGCGTGCACCCGCCGGATGGCCGCGGCCAGCTCCCTGGCCGGGCTGTCCTTCACCAGGAACGCCGAGGCCCCGGCCTCCATGGCGGTACGCAGGTAGCCGGGCCGCCCGAACGTGGTCAGGATCATCACCCGGCAGCCGGGCACCTGCCGCGTGATGCTCGCGCAGGCCGCGAGCCCGTCCATGCCGGGCATCTCGATGTCCAGCAGCGCGATGTCGGGCCGGACCTCGGCGGCGACCGCGACCGCCTCCTCCCCGTCGGCGGCCTCGCCGGCCACCTCGATGTCGGGCTCCAGGCTCAGCAGGGATGCCAGCGCGCCGCGTACCATGCCCTGGTCCTCCGCCAGCATCACGCGGATCACGCGCAGGCCTCCTTCCCGACCGGCACCAGCACCCGCAGGTGATGGCCGCCGCCCCTGGCGGGGCCCGCCTCCACCGTGCCGCCCGCACCCGCCACCCGCTCGTTGAGCCCGCTCAGCCCGCTGCCCATCGCGTACGGCCCGTCGCCGCCCGTTCCGTTGTCCATGATCTCCAGGGTGGCGTGTCCGGCGTCGAACGTCACCCTGATCTCGCACCGGGTGGCCCGCGCGTGGCGCACGACGTTGGTGACGCCCTCGCGTACGGACCAGCCGAACAGCCCGTCGAGCAGCTCGGGCAGCGGCGTCCCCGAGACCCGCACCTCGGCCGCCACACCCGCCGCGCGTAACACGGTCCTGGCGTTGTCGAGCTCCTCGGGCAGGCTGCGCTGGCGGTAGCCGGTGACTGCCTCCCGCACCTCCGTCAGGGCCTTCCTGGCGACGGTCTCGATGTCGGTGATCTCCCTGTGCGCCTGCGGCGAGTCCTCGGACAGCCGTCCGGCCAGCTCGCTCTTGAGCACGATCAGCGACAGGCTGTGCCCGAGCAGGTCGTGCAGGTCGCGGGCGATGCGCAGCCGCTCCTCCGTGGCCGCCAGCCGGGCCACCTCGTCCTGGGCCAGGCGCAGCTTGACGGTCAGCGCCCTGGTGTTGCGCACGCTGATGAACAGCACGCCGAGCGTCAGCACCTGCAGGCCCAGGACGATGATCGTGTCGGCGTCGTCGTGGTTGATCAGGCCGGCCCCGACGACGACGGCCAGCTGGGCCACCACGGCCACGACGGCCCACAGCGGCGGCAGCGTGAACCCGTACAGCACGACGGTGTAGACCGGCAGGCTCAGCCAGGGGCCGCCGAAGGCGGTGGCGCCCACCACACCGAGCACGCTGGTCACCAGGAGCAGCGGATAGGTCAGGCGGCTGTGGTCGAACATGCCCTTGTTGATCAGCACCGTCGCGAGGAAGGACGCGACGAACGTGACGAGCAGCACCGCCGCCCACACCGCCCGGGCTCCCGTCAGGTTTCCCCCCACGATGTCGCTGACGGGGAAGACCAGGTAGACCAGGCCCACGGAGATGCCGATGAGCCGCCGCTTGCGCGACGGCTTGCCATCCGCGTCCCCGAAGGTGATCCTCTCGGCGAAGCTCATGCTCGTACGGTAGCCCGCCGGTAGAGGAAGGCCGCCGCGCCCCCCAGCGCGACCGCCCATCCGGCGACGACCAGCACGTCCGTCATGGGCAGTCCCTGGCCGGCGACGATGCTCTGGCCCAGCCTGGCGTAGTGGAACGACGGGGTGACGTCCGCGACCGTGCGCAGGGTGTCGCCGAGCACCTCGGGCGGGAACCACAGCCCGCCGGCGATCGCCAGCGCGAACATGCAGATCATCGCGGCCGGCTGGGCGGCGTCGGCCGAGAGCACGGACCCGATGGCCAGGCCCAGCGCGACGAACGGCAGCACGCCGAGCCAGAGCGCGAGCAGCAGCTCCACCCAGGTGCCGAGCGACAGCGACACGTGCTGCTGCACCACGGCGGCCAGGCTCACCAGCACCAGCGAGGGCAGCACGAGCACCATGGTGGCGCCGAGCTTGGTCACGATGATCGCCCAGCTCGGCAGCGGGGTGATCTGGAGCTGGCGCAGCCAGCCGGACTGCCGCTCGGTGGCCCACGGCACGGCCGAGCTCATCATGGACGAGGCCAGCGCCCCGTAGGCGGCCATCGACACCATCAGGATGACGCTGTACCTCACGCCGCCCGCGTCGGTCTGGTTGCCGTAGATGTTGGCGTTGATGAGGTAGAGCAGGACGGGGAAGGCGACCACGAAGATCAGGTAGCGCCGGTTGCGCAGCATCCGCACGGCCTCGGTCTTGGCGTAGTAGAGCATCAGGACTCCCTGGTCAGGGCGAGGAAGGCGGATTCGAGGTCGGCGCTGGAGAGCTTCAGCCCGCTCACGTCGAGGGTGGTGCCCCGGTAGAGCGCGGCGAGGGTGGCGTCGGTGTCGGAGGTGTGCAGGGTGACGACGCCGCCGGCGACCTCCACGGCGGTCACCCCGGGGAGCCGGTCGAGCCCGGCCGCGGGCTGCTCGCCGAGGGCGAAGCTGACGGTGTGGCCGCCGGCCCCGGCTTTGATCTCGGCGGCGGTGCCGTCGGCGGCCAGCCGGCCCTTGGCGATGACGATCACCCGGTCGGAGTGCTCGTCGGCCTCCTCCAGGTAGTGGGTGGCGAACAGCACGGTCCTGCCGTCGGAGGCGTAGTCGTGCATGCTGGCCCAGAAGCGCAGCCGCGATTCCACGTCCATGGCCGCGGTCGGCTCGTCGAGCAGCAGGATCTTGGGCGCCCCCGCGATGGCCAGGGCGAACCTGACGCGCTGCGACTGGCCGCCGGACAGCTTGTTCGCCCGCCGGCCCGCGAGCTCGGTCAGGTCGGCCAGCTTGAGGATCTCGTCCAGGGCGAGGGGGTTCGGGTAGAGGCGGCGTACCAGGTCGATGAGCTCTTTGACGGACAGCTCGGGGATGAGCGCGCCGTTCTGGAGCATGGCGCCCATCTGGCCGGCCCGGACGGCCTCGTCGGGGGTGCGCCCGTGCACGGCGACCGTGCCCGCGGTGGGCTTGAGCAGGCCGAGCAGGAGGTTGATGGAGGTGGACTTGCCGGCGCCGTTGGGGCCGAGCAGGGCCACGGTGTTGCCTGGCTCGATCGCGAGGGAGAGGTCGTCGACGGCGAGCACGTCCCCGTAGTGCTTGCTGACGTGGTCGAACACGATGGCGTTCATGAAAAGAACGCTATGGCCGCGGCTTCCGGCCGGTTAGTGCGTTACCTCCGGCGTTGGCCGTGACATTTGTCAGGCCAACGCCGGGGCCGGACGTCACACGCGGCAGGCGTAGATGTCGGTGATCAGGATCGCCCGCGCGCCGATGTCCCACAGCTGGTCCATCACCAGCTGGTGGCCCTGGCGGCGGACCATGACGCGCACGGCCACCCAGCCCTCGCGGTGCAGCGGGGAGACCGTGGGGCCCTCCATGCCGGGTGTGAGGGCGATGGCCTCCTCGATGCGCTCGGCCCGGATGTCGTAGTCCATCATCACGAAGTCGCGGGCGTGCACGACTCCCTGGATACGGCGGACGAGCTGCTGGACGGCGGGCGTGTCGGGCGAGCTCTGCTGCTTGATCAGCACCGCCTCCGAGCGCATGATCGGCTCGCCGAACACCTCCAGGCCGACGTTGCGCAGCGTGGTGCCCGTCTCGACGACATCGGCCACCGCGTCGGCCACGCCGAGCCGGATGGCGGTCTCGACGGCGCCGTCGAGCTTGATCACGCGGGCGTCGACGCCCTCGTCGGAGAGGTATTTGTCGAGCAGGCCCGCGTAGGAGGTGGCGATGCGGCGGCCGTTGAGGTCGGCGGCCGAGGTCATCGCGCCGGCCGCGGCGGCCAGGCGGAAGGTGGAGCCGCCGAAGCCGAGCGGCATGATCTCCTCGACCGGCGCGCCGGAGTCGACCAGCATGTCACGGCCGGTGATGCCGACGTCGAGCGTGCCTTCGCCGACGTAGACGGCGATGTCGCGGGGTCGCAGGAAGAACAGCTCGCAGCCGTTGGCCTCGTCGACGACGACGAGCTCCTTGCTGTCCCTGCGGGGCCGGTAACCGGCCTCCTTGAGCATGTTCTGGGCCGCCTCGCTGAGCGAGCCCTTGTTGGGTACTGCCAGACGCAGCATGTTCGGGTCCTCGATCTGTCTCGCTGTTGCTTCTCCAGGGCTTGGTGGCGGGCGCCGGGCGCCCTAGAGATGCTTGTAGACCTGGTCGAGGCCGATGCCCTTGGCGATCATGAGCACCTGCACGTGGTAGAGGAGCTGGGAGATCTCCTCGGCGGCCCTGTCGTCTGACTCGTGCTCGGCGGCCATCCAGCTCTCGGCGGCCTCCTCGACGACCTTCTTGCCGATGGCATGGACGCCGGCGTCGAGGGCGGCCACGGTGCCCGAGCCCTCGGGCCGGGTCCTGGCCTTCTCGGACAGCTCGGCGAACAGCTCTTCGAAGGTCTTCATGGTCTCTCTCGTCGGTCGGCTGACGTGCTCGTCAAGCCTAGTCTGCGTGAGAGGGTGACGCCGCCCCGCGTCCGCCACGCGAGACGGCCTCACCAATGGGCCACCGGGGCGTTCTCAGCCGAGTGCCTTCCTGGCCCTCGCGATCCGCTCCATGGCGTGCGCGGACTCGCCGCCCTCGTGCCCGTTGTACGGGTAGACCTTGATGTCCTTCTCCCCGGCGTAGTGGTTGTAGGCGGCGAACACCGTGGACGGCGGCGTGATCCCGTCCTGCAGCCCGACCGAGAAGAGGGCGGGCGTGGCGGCGCGGGCGGCGAAGTTGACGCCGTCGAAGTAGGCCAGGGTCTCGAAGACGGGCTCGACCTTCTCCTTGAACGCCCGGCAGTAGGCGGCGATCTCGGCGTACGGATGTTCGCCGGTGATCTCCGTGGCGTGCCGGATGTGGCACATGAACGGCACGTCCAGGAAGGCGCAGGCGAGGCCGGGCACCAGCGCCGAAGCGGCCAGCGCGATCGCCCCGCCCTGGCTGGCGCCGCCGACCGCGACCGTGCCCACCCGGGGGTGCGCCCTGGCGGCCTCGACCGCGCGCACCGCGTCGGTGTAGAGCCGCCGGTAGTAGTAGGCGTCCGGGTCGTGGATGCCGCTGGTCATGACGCCGGGCGTGGTGGGGCCGGAGCCGGGATAGGGGTCGGCGGTGTCGCCGCGCCGCCACCCGCCGGCCCCCTGGCCCCGGCTGTCCATGGCGAAGACGGCGTAGCCGAGGCTGGGCCAGAGCAGCCAGTCGATCGGCAGCCCGCGTCCGCCGCCGTAGCCCTGGTACTCGACCACGCACGGCACCGGCCCGGCGGCCTGGCGCGGGACGAGCAGCCAGCCCTTGATCGGATGGCCGCCGAAGCCGGCGAAAGTGACGTCGAACACCTCGGCGGTGGTCAGCGGGGAGGCCACGGGGGTGAACTCGGGGGCGAGGTCGTGGGTGCGGGCCTCGGCGAGCGTGCGCTCCCAGAAGGCGTCGAAGTCGGCGGGCTCGGCGCGTTCGGGGAGATACTCGCGTAGCCGGGCGAGTGGCATGTCTACGAACATCGGCACTCCTGGAGGACACATCGGGGTGCCCTCACCGTAACGGTGATCGCGCCGGCGCGATCATCCGGTCGCGGGAGGGCGAGCGTTCGGCGCCAGGAGAGCCGCGGTTATCGCTGATACGGTTCAGTGAAAGTTTCAGAGAGGAGCACGGGGTGAAGAGGCCAACGATCGCCGACATCGCCAGACGGGCCGGCGTGTCCAAGGGGGCTGTCTCCTACGCGCTGAACGGCCAGCCCGGTGTCTCCGCCGAGACCAGGGCGCGCATCCAGGCGATCGCCCAGGAGATCGGCTGGCGGCCCAACGTGGCCGCGCGCTCGCTCAGCGGCGCCAGGGCCGACGCCATCGGCCTGGTCCTGTGCCGACCGGCGCGCTTCCTCGGCGTGGAGCCGTTCTTCATGGAGCTGATCAGCGGCATCGAGGGCGAGCTGGCGGCCAGCTCGTGCGCGCTGATGCTGCAGGTGGTGGCCGACCACGAGGCCGAGATCGCGGTCTACCGGCGCTGGTGGGGCGAGGGCCGGGTGGACGGCGCGATCCTGGTCGACCTGCACGCCGACGACCCCAGGATCCCGGTGGTCGAGCGGCTGGGCATGCCGGCGGTGGTGACCGGCCACCCGTCGGGCACCGGCTCGCTGCCCTCGGTGTGGTCGGACGAGGTGGCCGTGCTGCGCGAGGTGGTCGAGTATCTCGCGGCGCTCGGCCACCGGCACATCGCCAGGGTGGCCGGGCTGCCGGAGCTGCTGCACACCAGGATCAGGGACGAGGCGTTCGCGGAGCTCTGCGCCGAGTCGGGCGTCGGCGAGCATCCGGTCGTCCACACCGACTACACGGGCGAGCAGGGCGCCCGCGCGACCAGGCGGCTGCTCAGCTCCCGGGCCAGGCCCACCGCGATCGTCTACGACAACGACATCATGGCGGTGGCGGGGCTGTCGGTCGCCCAGGAGATGCGCCTGGACGTCCCCGCCGAGCTGTCGATCGTGGGCTGGGACGACTCGCCGCTCTCTCAGGTGGTGCGGCCGTCGCTGACCGCGGTGACCAGGGACATCCCCGCCTGCGGCGCGCACGCCGCGCAGACCCTGCTCCGGCTGATCGGCAGCGGGGAGACGGGGAGCCTGGAGGGGCCGCCGGCGCGCCTGCTGCCCCGGGGCAGCACGGCCCCCGCGGGCCGTGACCGAACCGTTTCACGGGCGATGTAGCCACAGGTCAGCGGCTCCATAAGGGGAAACATTTCAGCAATCTCCAAGGCTGGCTATTGTAACTTACCCGTTTAAGTGGTGAGATCCCTACACCATTGAATTTGGGCGCCAGTCGTGGGGATGCCCTCGCACATCCGCACGCCCTTCGCAGGGGAGTCCCGGCGCCCATCCGACCGATAGATCGGACAGCCCCATGCGACGAACGATGGCAGCGTGCAGCGCGGTCCTGCTGACGGTCCTGAGCGCGGCCTGCGCCACGAGTGGCCAGACGCAGACCAAGCAGGCAGACCAGAACGCCCCCGCGACCCTGTCCTTCTGGTCCACGGGCGGAGACGACGAGACCGCGACCTTCCAGAAGGCGGCCGACCTCTACCACCAGAAGCATCCGAACGTGACGGTCAAGGTGCAGACCCTGTCGTGGAGCGACGCGTACGCCAAGTTGCTGGCCGCGGCCACCAGTCGCAACGGGCCCGACATCATCTCCGGCGGCATGACCTGGACCATCCAGTTCGGCACCAGGGGCGCCATGGTGGACCTGCGCAAGTACGGCGCCGACTCGCTCAAGGCGCAGGCGCTGCCCGCCCAGTGGGAGTCGGCCATCTCCCCTGACGGCTCGGTGTACGGCGTGCCGCTGGACATGTCGACGCTGGCCCTCTACTACCGCACCGATCTGCTGGAGAAGGCCAAGGTCGAGCCGCCCAAGACCTGGGAGGAGCTGACCGCGGCCATCGACAAGCTCAAGGCCGCCGGCGTGAAGAAGCCCTACAGCCAGGACTGGGGCAACCTGGACTGGATCGGCTACTTCAACTACCTCTACCAGGCGGGCGGCTCGTTCTACACCGCCGACTGCAAGCCCTCGCTCAACACCCCGGAAGCCGAGAAGGCGCTGACGTACTGGGCCGACCTGTACAAGAAGCACGGCGCGCCGACCGCCACCGTGGAGGGCTCCGACGCGCTGGACACCGGCACCGCGCTGGTGGTGGCGGGCAACTGGATCGCCAAGGGCATCGACATCAACAAGCCGAAGCTGAAGGGCAAGTGGGCGATGTCCACGATCCCCGCGGGGCCCGCCGGGCCGACCGCGTTCATCGGCGGCCGGGCGATCGGCGTGACCTCCTTCAGCAAGTACGTCGAGACGGGCGCGGACTTCGTCACGTTCATGTACAGCGACGAGGCCATCGCCGCGATCTCGGACGAGGCCAGGAAGCGGAACATCTCCTACATCTCACCGCGGGCCGACAAGATCGTGAACGGCTCGGTGTTCGCGCCCGAGCAGGCTCAGGTGTTCGAGGCGTCGATCAAGACGGGCAAGGCCGCGCCGGGCTGCCCGGGCTGGGACGAGAGCGCGCCGGACGTGACCAAGCAGCTCCAGTCGGTCATCCTGGGCAAGTCGGATGCCAAGACCGCGCTGGCGGAGGCCGCCAAGGTCATGGAGCGCAACGCCGGTTAGCCGCTCGCCGGGACCGGCCTGTCCCGGTCCCGGTCCGGCCCCCCGATGACCTAGGAGTCTGACATGGCCTCCCCCATCCCCCTGCGCAGCAGGCTGCGCCGCTACGGCACCTCGTACGCGATGCTGCTGCCCTTTCTCGCGCTGTTCGCGGGCTTTCTGATCTGGCCGCTGGCCAACTCTCTCTATCTGAGCTTCACGAAGTTCGACGGGATCAACCCCGCCGCGTTCACCGGCCTGGAGAACTTCCAGCAGCTGGCCTCGGACGCCAGGTTCCGCCACGCGCTGGGCAACACGGCCTTGTACGTGGTCGCGTCGGTCGTGCTCGGCACGCTGCTGTCGCTGGGCCTCGCGCTGGCCTTCAGCGGCACGAACTGGCTGCACCGGATCATGCGCACGGTGTTCTTCCTGCCGTCGGTGACCTCCTCCATCGCGCTCATGCTGATGTGGAAGTGGGTCCTCTACCCCAGCGACGTGGGCCTGGCCAACACCATCGTGGGCTGGTTCGGCGGCAAGGCCGTGGCCTGGCTGGCCACGCCGGGGCTGACGATCCCCATCCTGGTGGTGATGTCGGTGTGGGGCGGCATGGGCTACGGCATGGTGCTGTACGTGGCCGGCCTCGGCTCGATCCCCGAGGAGTACTACGAGGCTGCCAAGATCGACGGCGCCTCGACCTGGCACCGCTTCCGCCACATCACGCTGCCGCTGCTGCGTCCCGTCACCACGTACGTGGTGGTGACCGGCCTGATCGGCGCCTTCCAGGTGTTCGAGGCCGTCTACATCGTCTTCTCGTCGGGCGCCAACACCATCGGCGGCGTGCTCGACTCGGGCCTGATGATCGTCCCCTACCTCTACGACCAGGGATTCACCCACTTCAGGCTGGGCTACGCCTCGGCGATCGCCTGGGTGCTCTTCCTGATCATCTTCGTGCTGAGCCTCGTCAACCTGCGCGTGGGCCGCGCCATGAAGGAGCTGTGATGGCCGTCGCCCCGATGGACACGATCGCCCCCGCGCCGCAGCCGTCCCGGCACGCGGCCCCGGCGGGCGGCAACCGGCGCGCGAAGATCAACGGGCATCTGCTGCGCCTGCCGTTCTACCTGCTGGCGCTGACGATGATCGCGCCGTTCTACTGGCTGCTCATCACGGTGTTCAAGCCGCCGAGGGAGCTGGCCAGGACGCCGCCGTCGTTCGTGCCGCAGTCCCCCACGGTCGCCAACTTCTACGACACGGAGTGGAGCCCCAAGGGGATCAACCCCGGCCACCTGGCGGGCATCTTCCAGCGCTACCAGGTGGACATGGGGTTCTGGCGGTTCATGCTCAACAGCCTCGTCATCACCACCGCCATCACCGTCGGGTCGCTGCTGATCTGCTCGCTGGCCGCGTACGTGATCTCCAAGCACGACATCAAGGGCCGCCGGACGATCTTCCTGCTGATCATCGCCTCGATGATGGTGCCCTGGCAGACGACGCTGATCCCCAACTACGTGATCATGCGGAACCTGGGCTGGCTGGACAACTACGCCGCCTACATCGTGCCGGCGCTGGCCAAGGCGTTCGTGCTGTTCTTCCTGGTGCAGTTCCTGCAGTCGCTGCCGAACGAGCTGATCCAGGCGGCCAGGGTGGACGGCGCCGGGGAGTGGCGGATCTGGTGGAAGATCGTGCTGCCGCTGCTGCGGCCGGCGCTCGCCGCGATGTCGATCTTCATCGTGCTCGCGGAGTGGAACAACTTCCTCTGGCCGCTCATCATCGTCCAGAGCGACGAGATGGCGAACATACCCGTCGCACTGGCCAGGCTCAACTCCTACTATGTGGGCCCCGATCACCAAGGCGCGATCATGGCGGGCGGGCTGCTCGCGTCGGTCCCGACGATCGTCTTCTTCGTGATCTTCCAGAAGTACTTCACCCGCGGCATCGCCCTCAGCGGCCTCAAGGGCTGACCCGGTGCGCCTGGAGCAGTTCCAGGAGGTCCCGGTCCACCGGGAACCCGTCGAGTTGCTCGAAGCGCGCACCGGGCCGCCGGTGCCCGATCACCCCGAACGGCCCCTGGAACTCCCACAACGCGTATCCCCAGCCGAACGAGGCGAACACGCCGAGCACGTCGGACAGCCAGCGCAGCGCGACGTCGTTCGGCGTGTGGTCGTAGCAGCCGAACTCGCCCACGTGGACGGGCACACCCTGCCCCGCCACCTCGCGCCACGGGGCGTAGAAGTCGCGCAGCGCGGCCCGGTCCCAGCGTCGTCCCTGGTAGTCGCAGGGGTAGGTGGGCTCGGCCAGGCCCTGTGAGCCGGGCCACCACTCGGCCCGGTAGTGGCTGACGCTCATCGGCGCGTAGCCGCGGGTGCTGTGGACCACTCCGAGGTCGGCCAGCTCCGGCATGGCCAGGTGGCCGCCGCCCAGCCCGTCGAGCACGATCGGCCGGTCCGGGTCGGCCCGCCGGATCTCCGCCACCACGCGGCGGATCACCGTCTCGTGCGCCGCCCTGGTGAACCCCCGCTCCCCCACGGAGGGCGGCTCGTTGACGAGGTCGAACGAGAGCTCGTCGCCGGGTACGCCCCGGTAGCGGCGGGCGAAACCGGTCCAGATGGCGGCGAAGCCATCCTGCGCCTCGCGGTCGGCCCAGAGGTTGTGGTGCTCGCTCTCCCAGCCGGTGATCACGTAGCCGGGGGCGCGGTGGAGGTTGAGCGAGAGGTGCAGGCCGCGCTCGCGGCAGGCGTCGAGGTAGGTGTCCAGCACCTCGAGCACGCGCTCGTCGGGGTGGGCGTAGTCGAGCCCGTCGGTCCAGAAGCGGTAGTCGCACGGCATGCGGACGAAGTCGAAGCCCCACGCGGCGATCGCGTCCAGCACCCGCTCATCGACGGGCGCGGGCTTCACCCCGGGGTCCTTCCAGAACATCCACTGCAGGTTGAACCCGTATCGCCTCATGCTTCCACCACCACATCGTTGACGCAGCGCAGCACCGGCACGCGGACGAGGGCCTGCGCGTCCAGGCCCGCCGTGCTGATCAGGAACTCGGCCCGCTCGCCCGGCAGCAGCGTGACGAGCTGGTCGTCGGCCTCGGCGGCCGGGTCCAGCCGGTCGGGGAAGACGGCCAGGTCGCGCAGGAGCGTGCGCGCGGTGACCGTCAGCCGGAGCCCGCCGGGGACGGCCTCGGCCGCGGTGTCGTAGCGCGGCTCGGGCAGGCGCAGGTCCCGATCGGGCGCGAAGAACCACAGCGCCCGCGCCACCGCCGGCTCGCCACCGCCCGGCGCGGCGATCCCGGCGGCGATCGGCTCGCCCGCCCGGTCGTCCGGCTCGATCATCACGGCGGCGATCGGCTCGCCCGCCTGCTCGTCCGGCTCGGTGATCGCGGCGATGATCAGCTCGCTCGCCGGGTCGCCCGGCTCGGCGACGGGCGCGGCCAGCGGCAGGGTGACGACCGCCCGGGGCGGCACGTCCAGCGCGAGGTCCTGCGCCGCGAGCACGCTGCCGTCGAAGCCGTGCCGTACGGCCCGCGCCGACGCCCGCCACGGCCGCGCGCTGTCGTTGACGGCGACCAGCGCCATCCCGCCAGCGCGCGGCTGCACCGTCAGCAGCCGATCGGCGTACGCCCTGCGCAGCGCGTGGAACAGCGGCTTCCTCCGCCCGTCCCCGTCCACGGCCGACCACGACGTGACCGGCCAGCAGTCGTTGAGCTGCCACACCACGCTGCCCGCGCAGTGCGGCCACAGGGCCCTGAAGTGCTCCACCCCGAGCTGGATGGCACGCGCCTGGTTGACCTGGGTGAGGTAGTGCCAGTCGTCGAAGGTCCCCGGGACCGGGAAGTGCGGCTTGAGCCCGGCGGCCAGCTTGAGGTTGCCGTCGACGGCCTTCTGGTGGTGCAACAGGCCCCGGGAGTCGGGCAGCAGCGGCTCGTCGCTGATCGCCCGGCGGATCGTGGCGTACGCGGCGGGCCCCTGGAAGCCGAACTCGGCGGCCATGCGGGGCCGGTAGTCGCGGTAGACGGTGTAGTCGCGTTCGTTCCACACGTCCCAGATGTGCATGGTGCCGCGGGCCGGGTCGTTGGGCGGCAGGTCCATGGAGCCCGAGTAGGGGCTGCCCGGCCAGTACGGGCGGGTCGGGTCCAGCTCGGCCACGACGCGCGGCAGCGTCTCCAGGTAGAAGCCGCCTCCCCAGCTACGTCCCTGGAGCGGCTCCTGCCAGCCCCAGTCGGCGTAGCCCTCGATGTTCTCGTTGTTGCCGCACCACAGGACCAGGCTCGGGTGCGCGCTCAGCCTGGCCACCTGCTCGCGCGCCTCCGCCTCCACCTCGGCCCCGATCGGGTCCTCCTCGGGGTAGGCGGCGCAGGCGAACGGGAAGTCCTGCCAGACCATCAGCCCGAGCCGGTCGCACAGGTCGTAGAAGTCCTCGCTCTCGTACAGGCCGCCGCCCCACACGCGGACGAGGTTGACGTTCGTCTCGCAGGCCTGGGCGAGCCGGGCGGCGTAGCGGTCGCGGCCCACCCTGGTGGGGAAGCAGTCGTCGGGGATCCAGTTGACCCCTCTGACGAACACCTCGACCCCGTTGACGGCCAGGGTGAACGCGCCGTCCTCGGTACGCAGGCGCACCTCGCGCAGCCCGATCCGGCGGCGCCACACGTCCTCGCCGGCCGTCACCTCGAGCTCGTAGAGCGGCTGCTCGCCGTACCCTCGCGGCCACCACAGCTCCGGGTCGGGCACCTCCAGCGTGAGCACGGCCTCGTCGCCGTCCTCGGGGATCACGGCGCGGGCCGTCACCCCCTTGATCGCCGCGCTCACCTCGGCGGCGCCCGTCTTCTCCACCCGGACATGCACGTCCACCCTGGCCGTCCCGTCCTCGACGGTCACCAGCGGCCGGACCTCGGCGATCCTGGCCCCGCTCCACTCGTGCAGCCCGATCGGCCGCCAGATGCCCGCCGTGATCAGCGTCGGGCCCCAGTCCCAGCCGAAGTTGCAGGCCATCTTCCTGATGAAGTTGTAGGGCTGGGTGTAGGCGCCCGGCCGGTGGCCGAGCTCCTCCCGCAGCCGCTCGGCGTATTCGAGCGCCGACCCGAACGTGACCGTCAGCCGGTTGCTCCCGGTCCGCAGCGCGTGGCGCACGTCGAACCGGTACGAGCGGTGCATGTTCGCGGACTCGCCCACCCGCACGCCGTTGAGCTCGACGGCCGCCACGGTGTCGAGCCCCTGGCACACGAGGTCGACGTGCTCGTGCCCGGTGCCGTCCCACGAGAACTCCGTCTCGAAACGCCAGTCGGTGCGCCCGATCCAGGCCAGGTGGGTCTCGTTGTCGTCGAGGTAGGGATCGGGGATCAGCCCCGCGTCGAGCAGGTCGGTGTGCACGCAACCTGGGACGGTGGCCGGGGCCCGCACGTCGCCGCTCGCGGAGCGGACGGTCCAGGCTTCATGAAGGGGGCGGAACGGGCTCATCAACCCTCCGGGCTCGAGCAGCGGGAATGGCAATCGCATCACTAAACCCGTTTAGTTTCAATGTTTCCGACCATTAACTGAACGGGTTCACGTACGGGCGCGGTGCTGCCCCTGCTGACCATGCGCGGGTCGGCCTGCCGCGCGTCGGTCACCTCGCGGCCCTGCACCAGATCGAGCAGGGCGCGGGCGGCGTGGGCGCCGCAGGCGGCGATGTCCCTGCTGACCGCCGTCAGGTGCGGCCGGGCCAGCAGGCACAGGGCGGAGTCGTCCCAGGCCACGACGGACAGCTCGCCGGGCACCGAGATCCCGGCCTCGCGGGCGGCGGCGGTGCCCGCGACCGCCATCACGTCGTTGTCGTACACGATGGCGGTGGGCCGGTCCGGCCCGCGCAGGAGGTCGAGCGTGGCGCGCTCGCCGCTCTCGCCGCTGTAGTCGGCGTACACGGTGACGCTCTCGACGCCCAGCCGGGCGGCGGTGGCCCGCATGGCGGAGGTCCTGACGCCGGTGTGCATGAGCTCCTCGGGGCCGGCGACCCTGGCGATCCTGCGGTGCCCCAGCCCGGCCAGGTGCTCGATCACGGCGGCGAGCGCGCCGCCGTCGTCGATCCACACGGCGGGCAGCCGCCCGGTCCCGCCGGGGCCGCCGATGACCACGGCGGGCAGTCGCAGCTCCTCCAGCACGGCGATCCTGGCGTCCTCGACCCGCAGGTCCACGACGAACACCCCGGCGACCCGGTGCTGCGCCCACCATTTGCGGTAGATCGCGATCTCGGCCTCGTGGTCCTCGGTCATCTGCAGCAGCAGCCCCACGGACGCGGCCGACAGCGTGGCCTCGATGCCGGAGATCAGCTGCATGAAGAACGGCTCCAGCCCCAGCGTGCGCGCCGGGCGGTCCACGACCAGGCCCAGCACGTCCGGCCGCCCGTCGAACAGGGCCCGCGCCAGGCTGTTGGGCTGCCAGCCCAGCTCGGCGGCGATGGCCTGGATGCGGCGGCGCGTCTCGCTGGAGACGCCGGGACGGCCGTTCAGCGCGAACGACACGGCCCCTTTCGAGACGCCGGCCCTGCGCGCGATGTCGTCGATCGTGGGTCGCTTCATCGGCCGCCCCTTGGATTTACCGGTTCATATATGTCGCCAAGCGCGACTCTACGGCAAATGACACCGCCCGCCGTACCCCTTGCGGGGTCCGGCGGGCGGGTGGGAGATGAAGCTGCGGGTCAGCGCTCGAAGCGACGGCCCGAGTTGCGGCTGTAGCCGCCGCCGTTGCCGCGCTCGTCCGAACGGCCACCGCCCGAGCGGTAGCCGTCGCGCGGGCCGCGCTCGTCCGAACGGCCACCACCGGAGCGGTAACCGTCGCGCGGGCCGCGCTCGTCGGAGCGGGGGCCACGATCGCGGTCGGCCGAGAACGGGCGGCTGCGGTCGGAGGCGTAGCGTCCGCCGCGGTCGTCCGAACGGTAGCCGCCGCCACCGCGCTGGCCTCGGTCGTCCTGGCGGAACGGCCGATCGTCCGAGCGGTAGCCGCCGCGCGGCCCGCTGTCACGGCGCCGGTCGTCCCCGAAGGTGCGCGGCTCCTGCGAGCGCCCGAACGGCCGCTCACCCTCGGCGTGCGGCCGGGAACGACGGTCCTCACCGGAGCTGAAGGGCCGCTCGCCGTCCTGGTGACGGCGCGGGCGACGGTCCTCACCGGAGTTGAAGGAACGCTCGCCGTCCTGGTGACGGCGCGGACGGCGGTCCTCACCCGAACCGAACGAACGCTCGCCGTCCTCGTGACGCCGGGGGCGGCGGTCGCCGTCGAAGTCGCGGCGGGGGCGGCGGCCGTTGCGGCGCTCGCCCTGACCGCCGCCGCCCTCACGGCGGGGGCGCAGGGGCTTGCGCACGTCCGGCTCCCAGACCGGGATGGCCTCGCCGCTCGGCATGCGGGCGCCGGTCACCTCGGCCACCCGCGGGTGACCGGGCGTGGCCTTCAGGCGGAACGGGTGGATGCCGGCCCGCCGGGTGAGCGCGTCGGTGGAGCGGCGCTCGCTGGGCAGCACCAGCGTGACCACGGTGCCCTTCTCACCGGCGCGGGCGGTGCGGCCGCCCCGGTGCAGGTAGCTCTTGTGGTCCTGGGGCGGGTCCACGTGCAGCACCAGGCTGATGTTGTCGACGTGGATGCCGCGCGCCGCGACGTCGGTGCAGACGAGCACGTTGATGGCGCCCTCGCGGAACTCGGCGAGGATGCGGGTGCGCTGGTTCTGGCGCTTGCCGCCGTGCAGGCCGCCCGACTTGACGCCGACCCTGGCCAACTGCTTGCAGAGCCGGTCGACGCCGTGCTGGGTGCGGACGAAGATGATCGTACGGCCCTCACGGTTGGCGATCTCGGCGACGACGTCGAACTTCTCGTCGCGCGTGACCTGCATCACGTGGTGCTCCATGGTGTCGACCGGCGAGGTCGCGGGGGCCACGGAGTGGGTGATCGGGTTCTTGAGGAAGCGCTGCACCAGCTTGTCGACGTCGCCGTCGAGCGTGGCCGAGAACAGCAGCCGCTGCCCGTCGGCCGGGGTCTGCGCGAGCAGGTCGGTGACGACGGGGAAGAAGCCGAGGTCGCACATGTGGTCGGCCTCGTCCAGGACGCTGACCTCGACATCGGCGAGCGAGCACTCACCCTGCCGGATGAGGTCGCCGAGCCGGCCGGGCGTGGCGATGACGATGTCGACGCCGCGCCGCAGCGCCTCGATCTGCTTGCCCATGGACATGCCGCCCACGACGACCTTCATGCGCAGGCCCAGGCCGCGGCCGAGCGGCTCCAGCGCGTCGTGCACCTGGAGCGCGAGCTCACGGGTGGGCACGAGGATCATCGCGCGGGGGTGGCCGGGGGCCGGCCGCACGCCCGCGAGGCGGGCCATGGTGGGCAGACCGAACGCGAGCGTCTTGCCGGAGCCGGTCTGGCCACGGCCGAGCACGTCGTTGCCGGCGAGCACGTCGGGAATGGTCGCGCTCTGGATGGGGAACGGGCTGTCGATGCCCTGCTTGGCCAGCCCGGTGATGAGCGGCTTGGGCAGGCCGAGCAGCTCGAACTCCGACGGCCTCGGGTCGGCGTCTCTGCCAGAGGCCGAGGCCGTCTGGCCGGAAGGGGCCGGCGAGTCGGAGCCCGCCGCACCGGCGGTCTCGTCGAACGCGGGCATGACAGCGTCAAGCATGGTCACGAAAGTCGTGCCTTTCAGTCGAAGTGGCACGTCACTTCTGCGAAAGGACGAGCCGGGACGTGCGGCGCACGCCGCACAGGGGTTCTGGTCACCCGCCGTACGGGCGGGTCAAATCATTTAAGGGGGGAACACACCGGGCACCGGCCGCAGGCGATGCAGACGCGCGATGAGACGTCAGGTGCGTTTGGTACCAACGCCGGGATGCTATCTGAAATTCCCCGGACGGGCCCGGACCTTCCGCAACCCTCTATGGCACGCTGAAACGGCTGACGAGTCAACATCAGCCGTTTCAACAGAAAAGATCAGACATTGAATCCTAGCATACGGAGCTGATCGCGCCCTTCGTCGGTGATCTTGTCCGGGCCCCACGGCGGCAGCCAGACCCAGTTGATCTTGACGTCGGACACCATGCCGTCGAGCGCCGAGTGGGCCTGGTCCTCGATGACGTCGGTCAGCGGGCAGGCCGCGCTGGTCAGCGTCATGTCGATGGTGGCCACGGGCCGCAGGCCGTCGGCGGGGTCGAGGTTGAGCCCGTAGATGAGGCCCAGGTCGACCACGTTGATGCCGAGCTCGGGGTCCACGACGTCCTTGAGCGCCTCCATGACCTCTTCGACGGTGGTCTCGCCGTCGAAGTCGGTCGGAGTCTCCACCGGCTTACTCATCGGGCACTCCTCACTACCGCATCCTTGTAGGCCATCCACGAAAGCAACGCGCATTTGACGCGCGCCGGGAACTTGGCCACGCCCGCGAACGCGACCGCGTCGCCGAGCACCTCTTCGTCCGCCTCGACCTGTCCCCTGCCCTGCATGAGCCTGGTGAACTCGTCGACCACGGAGAGCGTCTCCTCGACCGTCGAGCCGGTGGCGAGCTCGTGCAGCACCGAGGCGGCGGCCTGGCTGATCGAACAGCCCTGTCCGTCGTAGGAGACGTCCAGGACCTTGCCCCCGTCGCCCACCTTCACCCTGAGCGTGATCTCGTCGCCGCACGTGGGGTTCACGTGGTGAACCTCGGCGTCGTACGGCTCACGCAGCCCCCGCCCCTGCGGGTGTTTGTAGTGCTCCAGGATCAGCTCCTGGTACATCGACTCGCCGATCATGGCTATGCGAACACCTTCTGAACGTGATGGAGGCCGCGGACCAGAGCGTCGATCTCGCCCGTGGTGTTGTACAGGTAGAACGACGCCCGCGTGGTCGCCGGTATTCCAAAGCGTAGGTGCAGGGGACGCGCGCAGTGGTGACCGACGCGTACGGCGACGCCGAACTGGTCGTCGAGGATCTGGCCGACGTCGTGCGGGTGGATGCCCGCCAGCGTGAACGACACCGTGCCGCCCCGCTGCTCCAGCGAGTCGGGCCCGATGAGGCGCAGGGTGGGCACCTCGCGCAGGGCGTCGAGCGCGTAGGCCGTCAGCGTGCGCTCGTGCGCCTCGATGGCCTCCATGCCGACCTCGGTGAGGTAGTCGACGGCCGCGCCCAGCCCGATGGCCTCGACGATCGGCGGCGTGCCGGCCTCGAACTTGTGCGGCACCGGCGCGTACGTCGAGTGGTCCATCCAGACCGCCTCGATCATCTCGCCGCCGCCCAGGAACGGGGGCATGGCGTCGAGCAACTCGGCCTTGCCCCACAGGACGCCGATGCCCGACGGGCCGACCATCTTGTGGCCGGTGAAGGCCACGAAGTCGGCGCCCAGCTCGGTGACATCGACCGGGTGGTGCGGCACGGACTGCGACGCGTCCAGCATGATCAGCGCGCCGACCTCGTGCGCCCGCCTGGCCACCTCGGCGACCGGGTTGACGGTGCCGAGCACGTTGGACTGGTGGGCGATCGAGACGATCTTCGTCCGCTCGGTGATCACGGACGGGTCGTAGTCGAGCCGTCCCTCGTCGGTGACGCCGAACCACTTCAGCCTCGCGCCGGTGCGCTGCGCGAGCAGCTGCCACGGCACGATGTTGGAGTGGTGCTCCATCTCGGAGATGACGATCTCGTCGCCGGCCCCGAGCGTGAAGCGCGGATCGGTGTTGATGGGGTTGCCGAAGGCGTACGCGACGAGGTTGAGCGCCTCGGAGGCGTTCTTGGTGAAGATCACCTCGTCGCGCGACGGCGCCCCGACGAACGCGGCGACTCTGTCGCGGGCGCCCTCGTAGGCGTCGGTCGATTCGGCGCCGAGCACGTGCATGGCCCGTCCGACGTTGCTGTAGTGCAGCGCGAAGTGGTCACGCATGGTCTCGATGACCTGGTTGGGCTTCTGTGAGGAGTTGCCCGAGTCGAGATAGACGAGCGGGCGCCCGTCGGGCAGCTCGCGGGAGAAGACCGGGAAATCCTTCCTGATCTTCTCCACGTCAAAGCTGAGCTGTGTCATGCAGATGCCTTCGTGTACTGCTCGTAGCCCTCGGCCTCGAGCTTCTCGGCCAGCTCGGGGCCGCCCTCCTCGACGATCCGGCCGCCCGCGAAGACGTGGACGAAGTCCGGCTTCACGTAGCGCAGGATGCGGGTGTAGTGCGTGATCAGCAGCACGCCGGTCTCGCCGGAGGCGCGGAAGCGGTTGATGCCCTCCGACACCACGCGCAGCGCGTCGACGTCGAGGCCGGAGTCGGTCTCGTCGAGCACCGCGATCTTCGGCTTGAGCAGCTCGAGCTGGAGGATCTCGTGGCGCTTCTTCTCACCGCCGGAGAAGCCCTCGTTGAGGTTGCGCTGGGCGAAGGCGGCGTCGATGGACAGCGCGTCCATGCCGTTCTTGAGGTCCTTGGCGAACTCGCGCAGCTTCGGCGCCTCGCCGCGGACCGCGGTGACGGCCGAGCGCAGGAAGTTCGAGACCGACACGCCGGGGACCTCGACCGGGTACTGCATGGCCAGGAACAGGCCCGCGCGGGCCCGCTCGTCGACCGACAGCTCCAGCAGGTCCACGTCGTCGAGCAGCACCTGGCCGCCGGTGATCGTGTATTTCGGGTGGCCGGCGATCGCGTAGGCGAGCGTCGACTTGCCCGAGCCGTTGGGGCCCATGATGGCGTGGGTCTCGCCGGAGTTGACGGTCAGGTTGACGCCGCGCAGGATTTCCTTGTCCTCGACGGCGACGTGGAGGTCGCGGATCTCAAGGGTGGACATTGTTGTTATGACTCCTTCGAGAGCGAGACGAGCACGTCGTCGCCGTCGATCTTGACTGTGTAGACGTTCACGGGCTGGGTGGCGGGCGGGCCGGTGGGCTTGCCGGAGCGCACGTCGAAGCACGAGCCGTGCAGCCAGCACTCCAGGGTGCCGTCGTAGACCTCGCCCTCGCTGAGCTTCACCTCGGCGTGGGAGCAGACGTCACGCAGGGCGAACACCTCGCCGCCCCTGCGCACGAGCGCCACCGGCGTCTCGTCGACCTCCACCCCGATGACTCCCCCGTCGGGGATGTCGTCGAGCTTGCAGACCTTCTCGAACGAACTCATCTCGCGAGCTCCGCCTCCAGCGCGCTCAGCACGCGCTCGCGGATCTCCTCGACCTCGATCTTCTCGACGAGCTGGCCGAGGAAGCCCCTGATGACCAGGCGGCGGGCCTCGTCGTAGGGGATGCCGCGGGCCTGGAGGTAGAAGATGTGCTCGTCGTCGAGCCGGCCGGAGGCGGAGGCGTGCCCCGCCCCGGCGACCTCGCCGGTGAGGATCTCCAGGTTGGGCACCGAGTCGGCGCGGGCGCCGTCGGTCAGGATGAGGTTGCGGTTGAGCTCGTAGGTGTCGGTGCCCTCGGCCTCGACCCTGATGATCACGTCGCCGATCCAGACGGCGTGCGCGTCCTCGCCCTGCAGGGCGCCGCGGTAGTCGACGTTGCTCTTGCAGTTGGGCTGCGAGTGGTCGACCAGCAGGCGGTGCTCCAGGTGCTGCCCGGCGTCCACGAAGTAGACGCCCGACATGTCGGCGTCGCCGCCGGGAGCGGTGTAGGACACGTTGGGCGACAGGCGTACGAGGTCGCCGCCGAGCGTCACCACGAAGCTGCGGAACGTCGCGTCCTTGGCCAGCTGAGCGTGGTGGTGGGAGACGTGGACCGCGTCGTCCTCCCAGTCCTGCAGGCTGACGACCCTGAGCGAGGCCCCGTCGCCGACGACGAACTCGATGTTGTCGGCGTAGACCGCGCTGCCCTTGTGGTCGAGCACGACCACGGCCTCGGCCAGCGGCTCCACCTTGACCACGATGTGGCCGTACGCGGCGCCGTCACCGGAGCCGGTGAGCGTGAGCACGGTCGGCTTGGAGGTGACGGCCTCGCGCGGCACCGTGATGACGGTGGCCTTCTCGAAGCTGTTCCACGCCTGGGCGCTGACCCGGTCGGTGGGCACGAAGGCCTTGCCGACCCGGGCGTCGTCGCGGCCGACCGTCTCGACCGTGACCTCGGGCGCCGCGTCGACGTCCACCCGGACGTGACCGACGGCCTCGGCCTTGCCGCTGTGCAGGCCCTTGAGGCGGGAGAGCGGCGTGAAGCGCCACGCCTCCTCGCGCCCGGTCGGGACCTCGAAGTCGCCCAGCTCGTAGGACGCCTTCTCGTGCAAGGTCGACAAGGGCTTCTCGTTCAGGCCCATCAGCCGACGGCTCCTTCCATCTGCAGCTCGATCAGCCGGTTGAGCTCGAGCGCGTATTCCATGGGCAGCTCACGCGCGATCGGCTCCACGAAGCCGCGCACGATCATCGCCATCGCCTCGTCCTCGTCGAGCCCGCGGCTCATGAGGTAGAACAGCTGGTCCTCGCTGACCTTGGAGACCGTGGCCTCGTGGCCCATCTTGACGTCGTCCTCGCGGACGTCGACGTAGGGGTAGGTGTCGGAGCGGCTGATCTGGTCGACCAGCAGGGCGTCGCACTTGACGGTGCTGGCGCTGCCGTGGGCGCCCTCCTCGATCTGCACGAGACCGCGGTAGGAGGTCCGGCCACCGCCGCGCGCCACCGACTTGGAGATGACGCTGGAGCTGGTGTTGGGCGCCAGGTGCACCATCTTGGAGCCGGCGTCCTGGTGCTGGCCCTCGCCCGCGAACGCGACGCTCAGCGTCTCGCCCTTGGCGTGCTCGCCCATCAGGTAGACGGCCGGGTACTTCATCGTGACCTTGGAGCCGATGTTGCCGTCGATCCACTCCATGGTCGCGCCCTCGTAGGCCACGGCGCGCTTGGTGACCAGGTTGTAGACGTTGTTCGACCAGTTCTGGATGGTCGTGTAACGGCAGCGGGCGTTCTTCTTCACGATGATCTCGACGACCGCGCTGTGCAGCGAGTCGGAGGAGTAGATCGGCGCGGTGCAGCCCTCGACGTAATGGACGTAGCTGTTCTCGTCCACGATGATCAGGGTCCGCTCGAACTGGCCCATGTTCTCGGTGTTGATCCGGAAGTAGGCCTGCAGCGGGATCTCGACCTCGATGTTCGGCGGCACGTAGATGAACGAGCCACCGGACCACACGGCGCTGTTGAGGGCGGCGAACTTGTTGTCGCCCACCGGGATGACCGAGCCGAAGTATTCCTGGAAGATCTCCGGGTGCTCCTTCAGGCCCGTGTCGGTGTCGAGGAAGATGACGCCCTTCTCCTCGAGGTCCTCACGGATCTTGTGGTAGACGACCTCGGACTCGTACTGGGCGGCGACACCGGCGATGAGGCGCTGCTTCTCCGCCTCGGGGATGCCGAGCTTGTCGTAGGTGTTCTTGATGTCGGCGGGCAGCTCGTCCCAGGAAGCAGCCTGCTTCTCGGTGGAGCGCACGAAGTACTTGATGTTGTCGAAGTCGATGCCGGTGAGGTCAGAGCCCCAGGTGGGCAGCGGCTTGCGGTCGAACAGGCGGAGGCCCTTCAGGCGAAGGTCGAGCATCCACTCCGGCTCGTTCTTCAGAGCGGAGATGTTGCGGACGACCTCCTCGGACAGGCCGCGCTTGGCCGCCGCCCCGGCGGCATCCGGGTCGGCCCAGCCGAACTTGTAATTCCCGAGGCCTTCCAGCTCCGGGCGGTCGGTGACAGTCACCTTCCGGTCTCCTTGCTCTTGTCTCTATGTGCGGATTCACCCAGCGACTGTGGGCTCACATGTGTCGTGCAGACCCCGTCGCCGTGGGCGATCGTGGCCAGGCGCTGCACCGGGGTGCCGAGCAGTTGCGCGAACGCCTCCGTCTCGGCCTCGCAGAGCTGCGGGAACTCCGCAGCCGCGTGGGCCACCGGGCAGTGGTGCTGGCAGAGCTGGTCGCCGCCCGACTTGGCCTTGCTGGCCGAGGCGGCATACCCCTCCGCCGACAGCGCCTGCGCCAGCACTTGTACGCGCTGGTCCGCCGGCACCGTCCGCATGACCGGCTCCAGCCGCTTGAGCAGGCTCGAGACCTGCAAGCGGGCGAAGTCGGCCACCGCTTCCTCTCCCATGCGCTCGGCCAGGAAGCGCAGCGCGCTCCCGGCGAGGTCGTCATAGGCGTGCTCGAAAGCACTGCGCCCCGCGTCGGTGATCGCGAACAGCTTGGCGGGGCGTCCGCGCCCGCGCTGCCCCCGCGGCCCGACCGTGCGAGGCTCTATCATCCCGTCAGCCAGCAGCGCGTCCAGGTGACGGCGGACGGCGGCGGAGGTGAGCCCCAGCCGCTCGCCCAGCGCGGCGGCCGCGACGGGACCATGCTCAAGGATCAGCCGGGCGACGCGGGCACGCGTGCTCCGCTCGCTTCCTGGCTCGATCCCCGACATGTTTTTCACAACATCAGTGTGCCGTAATTCCTTCCCGGTTCACAAACGGATCTGAGCAGCCCGGGAATGGAATTTCTCACGCAGGGTAGCCTTACCTAACTCTTCCGCAGGAAGGCGAAGGTCAAGCTTGAGCAAAGGATGAGGCCCAGCATCACGCAGGCCATCGGCACGGCGCTGGTGGCGCCCGCGAGACCGACCAGCGGGGCCGCGGCCGCGCCGAGCGCGAACTGCAGCACGCCGAGCAGGGCCGAGGCGCTGCCGGCGATCTGCGCGGGCTGACTGGCCAGGGCCAGCGCGCCGGTGGCCGGCATGACCAGACCCTGGCCGAGCATGATGACGAACAGCCCGCCCACGATGCCCCACAGGCCGAGCCCGGTGAGCGCGGCGGTCAGCAGCAGCGAGGCACCGGTCAGGGCGACGGCGAGCCCGGTGATCACGAGGGTCACCGGCGGCACCCGTCCCGACAGCCGGCCGCCGAGCTGGGCCATGGCGGTCAGGCCGAAGGCGTTGAGCCCGAAGATGAGCGAGTACTGCTGCGGCGTGGCGCCGTACACCTCCTGGAGCACGAACGGCGAGCCGGAGATGTAGCCGAACATGGCCGCGAACGCCAGGCTCGCGGTCAGCGCGGTGCCCATGAACGTCCGGTCGCGCAGGAGCCTGCCGAACGTGCCGACCGTGTGCTTGAGGCCGCCGCTCTCGCGCTCGGCCGCGGGCAGCGTCTCGCGCACGCCCCCCAGGACGGCCAGCAGCAGCACGATCCCGGCGACGCTGAGCGCCACGAACACGCCGCGCCACGAGGTGAACTCCAGCAGCTGCGCGCCGGCGATGGGCGCCAGGATCGGCGCCAGGCCGCTGACCAGCATGAGCGTGGCGAAGATGCGGGCGATGGCGGCGCCGTCGTACAGGTCGCGGACGACCGCCCGCACGATCACCAGGGCCGCGCCGCCCAGCACGCCCTGCAGCAGGCGGAAGGCGATGAGCATGGGCACCGACGGCGCGAACGCGCACAGCAGCGAGGCGACCATGAAGCCGGCCACGCCCACGATCAGAGGTGTCCTGCGGCCGCGCACGTCGCTGACCGGACCGGCGATCACCTGGCCGATGGACACGCCGATGAGGCAGGCGGTGAGGGTGAGCTGGACCTGCGCCGGCGCGCTGAGCATCTCGGAGGTGATGGCGGGCAGCGCCGGAAGGTACATGTCGATGGACAGGGGCCCGATCGCCGACAAGGCGCCCAGGATCACCAACAGCAGCCCGCGGCTGCTCCCCCTCCGCTCGATCCCGATGGTGGACGTGGACGTGGCTTCGGCCGCCACGGACATGCGTGATCCCCTCTCCCTCGCAGGCCTTTGGCCCACGAGGGCCGAGAGATCAAACCAGGATCCGGTCCTCCGAATTCCCGGTCATCAGATATTTCACACGATTTCGTGAAGCTGGATGACGGAGAACGCCGCGCCCTGGGGATCGGTGAGCATCGAGAACCGGCCGGGCGGCGCCTCCATCCCCCGCACCAGCACGCTCGCGCCGGCTCCCTCGGCCGCGGCCGTCGTGGCTTCGAGGTCGGCGACCGCGAAGTACGTCATCCAGAACGACGGCGTCGCCGCCGGGTAGTCGGAGAACATCTCGACCATGCCCGCGACGGCCCGCTCCCCCATCTGCCACTCGGTGTACTTGATCCCGTCCATCTCCTGCAGCCGCGGCATCCAGCCGAAGACGGCCGGGTAGAAGCTCTCGGCGGCCGACGGGTCACGCGTGACCAGCTCGTTCCAGCAGAACGAGACGGGCTCGTTGACCAATTGCGCGCCGGGGTGGTTGCCCGCCTGCCAGGCGGCCGCGTACGAGCCGTCAGGGGCCTGGAAGACCGTCATGACGCCTTCGTCGAAGACCGCCATCGGCTCCATGGTGACGGCGCCGCCGGCGTTCCTGACGCGCTCGGCGAGCGCGGCGGCGTCGTCGGTGGCGACGAACATGTTCCAGAACGAGGGCGACCCCGCGCCCATGACCGGCCCCAGCCCCGCGACCTGCCTGCCCTGGTAAAGGAACATCCCGTAGCCACCGGCCTCGGGGTCGTCGATCATGTCGGCCTGCCAGCCGAAGACCTCACTGTAAAACCGGGCGGAAGCTTCGACGTCGGTGCTGGACAGGTCCACCCAGCACGGGACTCCCGGGTCGTACCCACTGCGTTGCGCCATTGCGCCCTCCTGCTACATGGAGCTCGTCGTCAGACTTTCACCTCTGTTGGCGCCTTTCTGGGAAATGGCCGGGTCAAGACATGTCCAAATCCGGCCAACCCCACCTGCGGCTCGAACCGCCTGCCCCAGTCCCTAAACTCGTGGCCATGGAGTCCCCAGCCGTCGAGATCATCGGCCTGGTCAAACGCTACGGCGGCATCACGGCCGTGGACGGCCTCACGCTGCGCGCCGAGCGGGGCGCGGTGACCGCCGTGCTCGGGCCCAACGGCGCGGGCAAGACGTCCACGGTGGAGATCTGCGAGGGGTTCCGCAGGGCCGACGCGGGCACCGTCCGCGTGCTCGGCCTGACGCCCACGCTGCCCGAGCTGCGGCCGCGGGTGGGGGTCATGCTGCAGTCGGGCGGTGTGCCGCCCGCCATGCGCTGCGCCGAATGGCTGCGCCTGGTCTCGCGCTTCTACGCCCGTCCCCTCGACGCGGGGGCGCTGCTGACGCGGCTGGGGCTGGCCGATCACGTACGCACCCCCTACCGGCGGTTGTCGGGCGGGCAGCAGCAGCGGCTTTCGCTGGCCGCGGCCGTCGTCGGGCGGCCCGAGCTGGTCTTCCTCGACGAGCCGACGGCCGGGCTCGACCCTCAGGCCCGGCACGCCTGCTGGGAGCTGGTGGGCGAGCTGCGCGGGGCGGGCGTGTCGGTGGTGCTGACCACGCACCACATGGACGAGGCCGAGCGGCTGGCGGACCAGGTCGTGATCATCGACAAGGGCCGGGTGGTGGCCGAGGGCAGCCCGGCCTCGCTGACGGGCGCCGAGCGGCAGCTGCGCTTCCGGGCCCGGCCGGGGCTGGCGCTGGAGGAGCTGCTCAACGCGCTCCCCACGGGCAGCGCGGCCAAGGAGTCGCCCGCCGGGCACTACATCATCGAGGGTCAGGTGGGTCCCGAGCTACTGGCCACGGTGACCGCCTGGTGCGCGGCCGAGGGCGTCACGGCCGACGATCTGCGCATCGAGCGCCGCACGCTGGAGGACGTCTTCCTGGAGCTGACGGGCAGGGAGCTGCGATGACCGGATCGGAGCGCGCGCCCGCCGGGCAGATCGCGCTGGACTTCACGCCCGCGCCCGGGGCGGCGCCGTTCC
The DNA here is from genome assembly GCF_044593615.1 of Nonomuraea sp. NPDC051941. Taxonomy (NCBI): domain Bacteria; kingdom Bacillati; phylum Actinomycetota; class Actinomycetes; order Streptosporangiales; family Streptosporangiaceae; genus Nonomuraea; species Nonomuraea sp. NPDC051941. Next base: position 73,667 of record NZ_JBIUCF010000033.1, on the reverse strand, counting down.
CGCGCATGGTCCTCGCCCAGGCGGGCGCGGAGATCCGGGCGATGCTCCGCAACGGCGAGCAGCTGCTGCTCACCCTGATCATCCCGGTGCTGCTGCTGACCGGGTTCTCGCTGGCGCCGCTGATCGACATCGGCGGCGGCAGGCGCATCGACTTCCTGGCGCCCGGCGTGCTGGCGCTGGCCGTCATGTCCACGGCCTTCACCGGCCAGGCCATCGCGACCGGCTTCGAGCGCCGCTACGGCGTGCTGAAGCGGCTGGGCGCGACCCCGCTGTCCAGGGCCGGGCTCATGCTCGCCAAGACGTCCGCCGTGGTGGCCGTGGAGGTCATCCAGGCCGTGGTGATCGTGTGCGTCGGCCTGGCGCTGGGGTGGCGGCCGCACGGGTCGTTCCTGAGCGCGGCACTGCTCATCGTGCTGGGCACGGCGGCGTTCAGCGGGCTGGGGCTGCTCATGGCCGGCACCCTGCGCGCGGAGGCCACCCTGGCCGCCGCCAACCTCGTCTACCTGCTGCTGCTGGGGGCCGGCGGGGTGATCTTCCCGCTGTCGAAGTTCCCCGAGGGCATGCGCCAGGTCCTGGAGCTGCTGCCCATCTCGGCCCTGACCGGCGGCCTGCGCGCGGTCCTCTCTCAGGGCGCCGCGCTGCCCCTCGGCCCGCTGGCCGTGCTGACCGTGTGGGCGGTGCTGTCGCTGGGGCTGGTCTCGCGTACGTTCCGCTGGGAGTAGCTCGGCTCACCCGGTACGGGGCAGCTCGCCGTGCAGGGTGCCGTAGCGGTGCCTGGTGAGCGCGGCCGCGGCCGTCAGCGGGATCGCGGCGGCGGCCGCCAGGCCGAACAGCAGGGCGTAGCGGCCGTGCTCGGCCAGCGGGCCGGCCGCCCATGACGCGACCGCGCTGCCCACGAAGAGCGCGCAGGCGAAGAAGGCGATCGTCGTCCCCCTGGCCTCGGGCACCACCGACGTCGCCCACGTCTGCAGCGAGGAGTGCAGGAAGGACCAGCCGCCGCCGAGCAGCAGCGCCGTGACCGCCACGGTGGCCATGTCCACGTGCACGGCGACGATGGCGAACCCGGCGCAGAGCTGCGCCCCGCCCACCGTCATCAGCGCGGGAGTGGGCCAGCGCCCCGACAGCCGCCTGACGAGCTTCGTGAACAACCACAGGCCCAGCCCGTACGCGGTGATGGCGAGCCCGGCCACGGCGGCGGCGTACCCCGCGTGCTCCAGGGCGGTGGCCAGGAACGGCATGGCGCCGAGCATGATCGCGCCCTCGACGAACGCGAGCCCGAACACCAGCAGCGCCCAGCCGTGCCCGAGCACCGCGCCCAGGTACCGGCCGACACCGAACCCCCGGCCGTGCGGGAGGGAGCGGGACGGCTCCGGCAGCGAGCGCAGCGCGAGCGCGCAGGCCAGGGCGCAGGCGGCGGGCACGGTGAACGCCACCCGCCAGTCCACCAGGCCCGCGAGCACCCCGCTCAGCCCGGTGGCCAGGGCCGTGCCGAGGGCGGCGGCGCCCATCAGATCGGTCAGCGCGCGTTGCCGGGTCGACGGCTCCACGGTGTCGCCCACGTACGTCAGCCCGGTCGGGATCACCGCGCCGAAGCAGGCGCCCGTCACGATCCTGGCCACCACCAGCGCTCCCAGGACCGGCATCAGCGCCGAGGCCAGCCCAGCCAGCGCCGCGCCGAACAGCGTCCCGCGCATCACCCGCACCCGGCCGAACCGGTCGGACAGCAGCCCCCACAGCGGCTGGGTGAGCCCGTAGGCGAGGTAGTAGCCGCTGGCGGCCGCGACGGCGGCGGACAGCGGGACCTTCAGGTCCACCGCGATCAGCACGAGCATGGGGCTCACGGCGAAGCGGTCGAAGCTGCTGACGAACGAGGCCGCGGACAGGGCCAGCGGCGGCCGGGCGAGACTCGTGGGGGACTTCATACGATCAATGATCCAAGAGCCATCCAGAACACCCTATGTCGGGTCATGTCGCAGGCCACGAGTACGCTCTGACCGTCATCCCCTGAAGCCCGTGAGGAGTCCTGTGACCGCGTTCGCCCTCGACGATCCCTTCGATCGCGGCTCCGGCCTGCCCAGGCCGGGAAACCTGCTGCGCACGGCCGCCGACTCGATCCCGCCGTCCGGGCTCGTGCTGCTGGCCATCGTCTCGGTGCAGCTGGGCGCCGGGTTCGCGAAGGAGCTGTTCGCGGCGCTGCCGCCGAGCGCGGTGGTGTTCCTGCGGATCACGGCCGGGGCGCTGATCATGGGGGCGCTCGTCCGGCCCCGGCTGAAGGGCCTGTCCTGGCGCGACTGGGCGGTGGGGATCGGGTTCGGGGTGACGCTCGCCCTCATGAACCTGACGTTCTACGAGGCTTTGTCGCGGCTGCCGATGGGGATCGCGGTGGCCATCGAGTTCCTGGGGCCGCTGGGGGTGGCCGTGGCGGCCTCGCGGCGCAGGATCGACCTGCTGTGGATCGGCCTGGCCGGCGCGGGTGTGGTGCTGCTGGCGCCATGGGGGCAGTCGGCGTCGGTGAGCTGGCTCGGCATCGGGTTCGCGATGCTGGCGGCCGTCGGCTGGGCCGGGTACATCCTGCTGTCGGCGGCGGCCGGGCAGCGATTCCCCGGGACGAGCGGGCTGTCGTTCGCGATGATCGTCTCAGCCCTGGTGGTCGCCCCCGTCGGCATCGCGACGGGCGGGGCGGAGCTGCTGCAGCCGGAGTTGCTGCTGATCGGGCTCGGCGTGGGGCTGCTGTCGTCGGTGATCCCGTACTCGCTCGAACTCCAGGCGCTGCGGCGGATGCCCAAGCACGTGTTCGGCATCCTCATGAGCCTGGAGCCGGCCGTGGCGGCGCTGATCGGCGTGATGCTGCTGAACGAGGTCCTGCACGCGCAGCAGTGGGCGGCGATCGTCTGCATCGTGGCCGCCAGCCTGGGCTCGACCCGGCGGCGCAAGGTCTGACGCGGGAGCTGTGGCGGGCCGCCGCGCGCCCGTGGGATGGGGTCTCGGGCGCGCGGCGGAGGGCTCGGCTTTGGTGGGCGGGGTAGGCCGAGCCCATGGAAGGTCAGCGGAGTGCGGGTGTCCGCGTGACCAGGCATGCGCCACCCACCGGAATCGGTGGTGGCCGGTCCGCTTGGGACCTGGACGACGGGGCCGCCGGCGGACGCTTGGGGCGTCGCTCTTTCGACCCGAGATGAGAGTACCGCCATCCCGGTCCGCGCGATCCCCGAATGTCAGAACTTAGTGGGCGAAAAACGGACGAGTCCACCCACCAGCGGCTTCTCAGTGCTCGGCCCAGATCCCCCGCACGTGGCCGATGTGCTCCTTCATGAGGTGTTCGACGGCCTGGCGGTCGCCGCTCTTGAGCGCGTCGAGCAGCGCCAGATGCTCCCTGGCCGACTCGCCCAGCACGTCGCGCTCCCGGAGCTGGGACAGGCCGTAGAGCCTGGCCCTGTTGCGCAGGTCGCGCACCACCTCGACCAGGTGGGCGTTGCCCGCCAGGGTCAGCAGCTCGACGTGGAAGCGCAGGTCGGCGTCCACGTATGCGAGCAGGTCACCGCGTTCGGCGGCCGAGACGATCTCCTCGGCGACGGGCCTGAGCCGCTCGAGCTCCGCCTCCCGCGCGCCGCCGGCCAGCCGCGCGACGGTGGGCACCTCGATCAGCTGGCGGATCTCGGTGAGCTCGTCGAGGTCGCGGTCGGACAGCTCGGTCACCCGGAAGCCCTTGTTGCGCACCGCCTCGACCAGGCCCTCCTTGGCGAGGTCGAGCATGGCCTCGCGCACCGGCGTGGCCGAGACGCCGAACTGGGCGGCCAGCACCGGCGCGGAGTAGACCACTCCCGGCCGCATCTCGCCGGTGATCAGCGCGGCACGCAGCGCGTGCGCGACCTGCTCGCGCAGGCTCTGCCGCTCCCCCACCATCGGCAGGTCGAGCCGGTCCTCGGCAGCCATCCGCATCCCTTTCTATCTCCACGCCTCGTACGCGGCGGCCGCGACCACGAGGTCCTCCCAGGCCATGCCCGTGCTCTTGAACACGCGCGGCCCCGTGCCGGCGACCACCCGACCCGCGACGAGGTCGGCGAGGTTGCCCGCGAGATGACCAGCGGTGATCGTGCCCTCGCGGATCGGGATGAGCAGATCGCCCGCCTCCTCCAGGGCGGCCGCCCTGGCCTCGACGACCACGGTGGCGCGGGCGATGAGGTCGCCGTCGAGCTCGCGGGCGCCGGGCTCGTGCGACCCGACCGCGACGACGGTGCCGCCGTCGCGGGCGAGCTTACCCGGGAACAGCGGTTCTCTCGCTGTCGTGCAGCACGCGACGACGTCGGCCCCGGCCAGTGCCTCCGCCGCGTCGGACTGCCGCAGGGCGCGGGCGGTCAGGCCGAGCGCGCGGCAGCGGCCGGCGAGCGCCTCCGCGCGGTCCTGGTCGCGCCCGACCACGGTCACGTCCTCGATGGGCCGCACCTCCCGCAGCGCGAGCACGTGCCCCCACGCCTGCGGGCCGCTCCCGAACAGCACCAGCCGCCGGGCGTCCCCGTCCGCCAGGTGGCTGACGGCGAGCGCCGAGACGGCGGGGGTGCGCAGGGAGGTGAGCGCGATCCCGTCCAGGGCCGCGAGCGGGGTGAGGGTGTCGCCGTCGAACAGCAGGTACGTCCCCTGGATCCGGGGAAGCTCGCGATCGGGGTTGCCTGGCGCGATGGTGACGGCCTTCACCCCCGCGTACCGTCCGGCCGCGGCGGGCATGAGCAGGAGCTGCCCGGCCGGCAGGTCCACGATCGGCCGTTGTGGCGTGGCCTCGGGGTCGAGGCCGGCGCGCAGGGCGTCCTCCAGGATCCGTACGGCGCGCCCCATCGGCACCAGCCGCTCCACCGTGGCGGCGTCGAGATATGGCAGTCCGGTCATCGCAGCGTGAACCCCACACCCATCGGATCGTCGGAATCGAGCTCGAAGACGTGCCGCCCGGTCCGGTAGGCCATGCCTTCGATCTCCGGGACGACCCCCTCGTCGCGTACCTCGGCCACGCGCGCCAGGAAGGTGCTCCCGACGACGCCGTCGTGGATCAGGGGCGCGCGCAGCCCCGAGTCGTGCAGCAGCGCCATCCGCGCCGCCGTGCCCGACCCGCAGGGCGAGCGGTCCACCTCCCCGTCGGCGAACACCGTCACGTTCCGCTGGTGCGCGGCCCCGTCCCGGTCCGGCAGCTCGTCGTAGAAGATCACGCCGTAGACGCCGGACAGCCGGTCGTCGGACGGGTGCCGGGCGGCCGGATGGTCCGCCAGGTCGGCCTTGATGCGGCGGGCGTGGCCGATGAGCGCCGTCAGGTTCGCGGGCTCCACGGACAGGCCCACCGCCGCGGCGGGCAGCGACGCGTAGATCGCGCCGCCGTACGAGACGTCGACCTTGGTCCTGGCGGCGGCCACGTCCCGCGCCACCACGAACGACGGCACGCTGACGAACGTCACCCCGGTCACCTTGCCCCCGGAGCAGCGCACCCGCGCCGTGACGCGCCCCGACGGCACGTCGACGACCACGTCGGTCTCCCCGTCGGGGTCGGCGGCCACCAGCCCCTCGTGCACGGCGTAGGCGCCGAGCGCGATGGTGCCGTGGCCGCACGCGGTGGAGAACCCGTCCTTGTGCCAGAACAGCGCCCCGAACGCGGCCCCCGGGTCGTCCGGCGGGACGAGGAAGCAGCCGTACATGTCGGCGTGGCCGCGCGGCTCCTGGCACAGCAGCCGCCGCACGTCGTCGAAGCGGGGGTCGGCGGCGGCAGCGGAGCGGCGCGAGAGCACGTCCGCCCCGGGGACCTCGGGCACGCCGCCGGTCACGATCCGGAACGGCTCCCCGCCCGTGTGGTAGTCGGTCGTCGTGATCGTGGTCCCGGCCAGGCCGGAACCGCGATCGTCACGCTCGCTCACAGCTCGAACCCGGCGGGGAACGGGTCGCGCGGGTCCAGGAAGTATTGGGCGGTGCCGGTGACCCAGGCGCGGCCGGTGATCGAGGGCACGACGGCCGGCCCGCCGCCCACGGTGGTCTCCTCCAGCAGCCGCCCGATGAACCGGGTCCCGATGAACGACTCGTTCACGAAGTCCCGGCCGAGCGGCAGCTCCCCTCTGGCGTGCAGTTGCGCCATCCGCGCGCTGGTGCCGGTGCCGCACGGCGAGCGGTCGAACCAGCCCGGGTGGATGGCCATGGCGTGCCGCGAGTGGTGGGCGTCCGAGCCGGGGGCGGCGAAGTAGACGTGGTGACAGCCGCGGATGCGGTCGTCCTCGCGGTGGACGGGCTCGTCGGCCGCGTTGATCGCCTCCATGGTGGCCAGGCCGGCGGCGATGATCTCGTTCTTGGCCCTGCGGTCGAAGGGCAGGCCGTAGGAGTCGAGGTCGACGACGGCGTAGAAGTTGCCGCCGTACGCGAGGTCGTACGGGATCTCCCCGAACCCGGGCACCTTCACGACGGCGTCGAGCCGGTCGCTGTAGGAGGGCACGTTGCGCAGCGTCACCGCCATGGCCTGGCCGTCCTCGACGGCCACGTCCACCTCGACGAGCCCGGCGGGCACCTCCAGGCGCACGGTGGTGACCGGCTCCACGACCTCGACCATGCCCGTCTCGACGAGCACGGTGGCCACGCCGATGGTGCCGTGCCCGCACATCGGCAGCAGCCCCGACACCTCGATGAACAGCACGCCGTAGTCCGCGTCCGGCCTGGTGGGCGGCTGCAGGATGGCGCCGCTCATGGCGGAGTGGCCGCGCGGCTCGGTCATCAGCAGGGTGCGGATGTGGTCGAGGTTGTCACGGAAGTAGACGCGCCGCTCGGCCATGCTCGCGCCCGGGATCACGCCTATCCCGCCGGTGATGACGCGGGTGGGCATGCCCTCGGTGTGGGAGTCGACGGCGTGGAAAACGCGTTTTGTCCTCATCGCAGCCCTTCTGCCAGTGCCTTCTCGGTCGCCGCTCGCACGATAGCGGCCTGCTCGTCCGTCAGCGGCTGCCTGGGCTGCCTGCACGGCCCGCCATGGCGGCCCGCGAGGTCCATGGACAGCTTGATGGCCTGGACGAACTCCGTCTTGGAGTCCCAGCGCAGCAGGGGGTGCAGGGTCCGGTAAAGAGGCAGCGCGGTCTCCAGGTCGCCGGCGACGGCGGCGCGGTAGAGCGCGGCGTTGGAGACGGGCAGCGCGTTGGGGTAGCCGGCGATCCAGCCGACGGCCCCGGCCACGGCGAGCTCGAGCAGCACGTCGTCGGAGCCGATCAGCAGGTCCAGCTCGGGGGCCAGCTCGGCCAGCTCGTACGCGCGCCGCACGTCGCCGCTGAACTCCTTGATCGCCACGATCAGGCCCTCCTCGTGCAGCCTGGCCAGCAGCGCGGGAGTCAGGTCCACCTTGGTGTCGTACGGGTTGTTGTAGGCCACGACGGGCAGGCCCACCTTGGCAACCTCGCGGTAGTGCTCGATGACGGCCCGTTCGTCGGCGCGGTAGGAGTTGGGCGGCAGCAGGAGCAGCGAACCGCAGCCGGCCTCGGCCGCCTGCTCGGCCCACCGGCGCGACTCCGCGGCGCCGTACGCGCCCACTCCGGCCATCACCCGGCGCCCGCCCACGGCCTGGACGGCGGTCTCGACCACCTTGGCCCGCTCCTCCGCGGTGAGCGTCTGGTACTCGCCCAGCGAACCGTTGACCGCGACGCCGTCGCAGTCGTTCTCGACCAGCCAGCGGCAGTGGTCGGCGTAGCCGTCGTAGTCGACGGAGAGGTCGTCGCGCAGGGGCAGCGCGGTGGCCACCATGATGCCGTGCCAGGCTTTGGTGCGGTTGTCCATCGGAAAGTCCTCCATGTCAGGGTCAGTGGGTGGGGGGAACGTCGGGAAGATCGGAATCGTCGGGGAGTTCGGCCAGGGCGCCGAGGGTGACGGGCTGGGCGATGGGGCGGCGGGGCGGCCGCTGCGGCTCCCCGGCCAGGCAGGAGACGGCGTAGCCGCAGATGCGGCCCTGGCACCAGCCCATGCCGGGCCTGGCCAGCAGCTTGATCGAGCGCGCGTCGGTGGCGCCGAGGTCCTGGGCCTCGCGTACGCGGGCCAGCGGCACCTCCTCGCAGCGGCACACCAGCGTGTCGTCGCGCAGCCAGCCCTGCCAGCCGGGTTTGACGGGGTACGCCCGCTGCAGCGCCTCCCCGAAGGCCCGCCCGCGCTCCCGGCGCCGCAGCAGCAGCCCCGAATCGGCCACCGACGAGCGCGCGTCGGCCACCACGGCGCGGCCGGCGATGCGGCCCTCCGTCTCGGACAGGAGCCAGCCGCCCACGCCCGTGGGCTCCCCGGCGGCCCAGACCCCGGAGACGGAGGTGCGCTGGGCGGCGTCCACGTCGAGCACGGGGCTGCCGTCCACATCGTTCCGGGTGGCGCAGCCGAGCTGGGTGGCCAGTTCGATCTGCGGCACGAACCCGTACCCGACGGCCACCGTGTCGCACGCGACGACGCGGGTGGAGAGAACGTTCCACTCCTGGTCGAGGCGGGCCACGGTGACGGCCTCCACCTCGCGCTCCCCGTGCGCCGCGACCACCGCCTGGCGCGTCCGGTACGGCACGCGGTGCCTGGCCAGGCTCGCGGCGTACCCGGCGGCCTCCCCGGCCTTGCCCAGGGCCAGCAGCGGATGCCTGGCCAGCCCGAGCCCGCCGTTCGCCTCCAGTACCCCGAGCACCCGCGCCCCCGCCGCGGCCAGCCCGGTGGCCACGGGCAGCAGGAACGGGCCGGTGCCGGAGACGACGATCCGCCTGCCCGCCACGACGCCGTTGCCCTTGAGCAGCGCCTGCGCGCCGCCGGCGGTCAGGACGCCGGGCAGGTCCCACCCGGGGAACGGCAGCGGCCGGTCGTGCGCGCCGGTCGCGATCAGCAGCCGCCGCGCCCGCAGGACGACCTGCCGCTCCGTGGAGTCCGCGCCACGCGTGACGCAGTGCACGGCCAGGTCCCCGTCCGGCTCGCGGGTGACGCTCCACACCTGGTGCCGCAGCAGCACCTCGGCGCGGGCGTCCAGGGCCCGCGCCTGCCGCAGGAACCGGTCCAGGCCGGGCGCGGGCTTGGGGTCGGCGGCGTGGCGGAAGTACTGGCCGCCGAGCCGTACGGAGGAATCCAGGAGCGCCACCCGCAGTCCGGCCAGCGCCGCCGTGAGCGCGCCGGCCACCCCCGCGGGCCCGCCGCCGATCACCACCAGGTCGTACGTCATGACGTCGTCACCTCGTCGCCGGGCGCGGCCTCCACCAGGCAGGCCCGCTCAGGGGCCCGCCCGTTGACCGAGATCAGGCAGTCGAAGCAGACCCCGATCCCGCAGAACAGCCCGCGGGGCCGCCCGCCGAAGCGGGTGCTGCGCCACGACCGCACCCCGGCCGCGTGCAGCGCCGCCCCGATCGTCTGCCCGGGCACGACGGGTACCGGACGCCCGTCGATCGTGATGTGGAACGTCAAGAGGACTCCTCCGCGAAGCGATCCGGCCGGAAGGGCCGCAGGTCCAGGTCGGTCGGGGAGCCGGTGAGCACCTGCGCGAGCAGGTGGCCGGTCGCCGGGGCGAGCCCGATGCCCGCCCCCTCGTGCCCGCAGGCGTGATAGAGCCCGGGAACACGCGGGTCGGCGCCGATGACGGGCAGGTGATCGGGGCAGTACGGCCGGAACCCGCAGTACGACCTGATGGCCCGCACCTCGCGCAGCGCGGGGAACAGCGCCACGGCCTGCTCGGCCAGGCGGGCGAGCACCGGCACCGACGTCGTCCGGTCGAACCCGACCCGCTCCCTGCTGGCCCCGATGAGCACGGTGCCCGCGGGCGTGCCCTCCACGACCGCCGACGTCTCCAGGGCCTCCGAGTCGCTGGCCACGTTCGTGACGTAGGCGGCGGTGTAGACCTTGTGCCTGATCAGCGGCTCCGGCAGCGGCTCGGTGACGAGGATGAACCCGCGCCTGGGCAGGATCGGCAGGTCGACCCCCGCCAGCGCGGCCACCTCGCCGCCCCAGGTGCCCGCCGCGTTGATCACCGCGTCGCCGAGCACGTCACCCTGGGAGGTGCGCACACCCGCGATGCGGTCCCCTTTCCGCACGAACCCGGTCACCGCCGCCCCGAGGCGCAGCCGCAGCGTTCCGTGGCCGAAGCTCTCCGCGCCGTGCCTGAGCAGGCGCGCGGCGGCCAGCATGGGCTGCACCTGGGCGTCCTCGGGGTAGTACACCCCGCCGGCCAGACCCTCGGCCAGGTGCGGCTCGTAGTCGCGCAGGGATTCGCCGGGCACCAGGGTGTGCTCCACGTCCTGCTTGGCGGCCAGCTCGGCGAGCTGCCGCCGGACCTCGGGGGTCTCGGCGACCACCAGGCCACCCTTGGGCTCGAACTCGAAGCCGCCGAGGTCCGCGAGCGAGCGCCAGAGCCGGTTGGACAGCAGAGCGAGCTCCAGCTCGGGGCCCGGCTCCTTGTCGGACACCAGCACGTTGCCCTCGCCGGAGCCGGTCGTGCCGCCCGCCACGGGGCCACGGTCGACCACGGTCACGTCGAGACCGGCGCGCGCGGCATAGTAGGCGCATGCGGCGCCCACGACTCCGGCGCCGACCACGATGACGTCGGACATCCATCACCTCCCAGGTCTGTAATATGTCACATACCTCGCTCTCTTGAGAAGGCCTTTTCCACTGGACGGACGACACCGCCGCCCCCTGCCCCCGCCGCTACCCACCGACGGCATATCACCACCTCACCGCACCCGGCCAAGCTCCCTTCGCGGAGGGGTGGCCGAAGGGCCGTCGCGGGGTCGGGGCGGGTGACCGGTGGGGGGACCGGGTGGGTGGGCCCGTACCATCGATGGCGTGAAGCTACCCACGGACCACCCCAACCGCCACGTGCGCCGCCTGTTCTCCTTCTGGGCGCCCACGACGCAGTCGATGCGGGCCTGGGCGATGGCGTCCGTGGTGGTCAACGCGGGCATCGCGGTGACGGGCGCGGGCGTGCGCGTCACCGGTTCCGGGCTGGGCTGCCCGACCTGGCCCAAGTGCACGCCGGACAGCTTCATCCCGGTCGCGCACCCCGAGGTGTCGATGCTCAACATGCTCGTCGAGTTCGGCAACCGGCTGCTGACGTTCCTGGTGCTGGCGGTGGGCGTGGCGTGCGTGCTGTCGGCGTTCCGGCTGGCGCCGCGCAGGCGCTCGCTGATGACGCTGGCGCTGCTGCAGCCGGCGGGCGTCCTGGCCCAGGCGCTGTGGGGCGGCCTGGTGGTCAGCACGATGCTCAACCCGTTCACGGTGGGCATGCACTTCCTCATCTCCATCGGCCTGATCGCCGCCTGCTGGATGCTGTACGCCCGGGCGGGCGAGGGCGACGGCCCGGCGCTACGGGTGACCCACCGCGACATCCGCAGGCTCGGCTACGCGCTGCTCGCGGCCGTGTTCGCGCTGCTGGTGGTCGGGGTCGGGGTGAGCGGCACGGGCCCGCACTCGGGCGACGAGATGGCCTCCCGCTTCGACCTCGACATCGAGGCGGTGGCCCGGCTGCACGCCGACGTCGCGTACATCGTGGTGGGGCTGACGTTCGCGCTGCTGTTCGCCCTGCACGTGAGCAAGGCACCGCGGCCCGCCCGTCGGGCGGCGCTGGCGCTGCTGGCCGTGGAGCTGGGTCAGGGTGTGATCGGCTACACGCAGTACTTCCTGGCCGTGCCCGCCGCGCTGGTGCTGCTGCACGTGCTCGGCTCCACGCTGGTCTGGATCGCCGCGCTCAGGGTGGTCACCTCGCTGCGCACCCGCTCCCCGCAGACCGCCCCCGCCGACCACTCCCCCACCGAAGCCGCCGGAGCACCCGCCGCCGTCTGAGCGGATATGCCAGGGTATGAGGGGATCGGTCCGCCACTCCCCCACCCCCTGGAGGGTGAGATTTGTTACTGAAAGTCCGCCCCACTCGGAAGGCCCTGCGGCGCGCGTACCAGGGTCTGGTGCTGGTCAGCGTGCTCTCCCTGGCACCCATGACGTGGGCCTGGCTCGGCAGCTCGGCGCACCGGGTGACGGCCGTGGGCGACGCCTGGCTCGGGCGGGTGCCGGCGGCGCAGGCCGCGCTGGTGCTGGGCGCGGGCCTGTACGGCACGCAGCCCACCCCGATGCTGGCCCACCGGCTCGACATCGCCGCCGAGCTCTACCGGGCCGGCAAGGTACGGGCCCTGCTGCTGTCGGGCGACAACAGCCGCAAGGAGTACGACGAGCCGACGGCCATGCGCGACTACCTGCTCCGCAGGGGCGTGCCGGAGCGGGTGATGGTGCTGGACTACGCGGGGTTCGACACGTGGGACTCGTGCGTGCGGGCGCGCAAGGTGTTCGGGGCGCGGCAGGTGACGGTCGTGACGCAGGAGTTCCACCTGCCCAGGGCCGTGACGCTGTGCCGGACGGCCGGGCTGGAGGCGTTCGGGGTGGGTGACGACTCGACCAGGGAGTTCGCCGCGCCCACGTACGCCTACGCCACCCGCGAGCTGCTCGCCACCGCCAAGGCGTTCGCCGACGCGATGGTGCTCCACTCCGACCCGGTCTATCCGGGCCCGCGCGAGGTCTCCCTGACGAACATCCTGGCTCAGCCCGGCGCGCCGGGGGCGTAGCCGGGCGGCGGGGTGCCCCGCGCGGCCGACCTGGCGTGCGCCGTCGGCACCGGGAAGTCCGCCCGGGCCGTGCTCATGCACTCCAGCAGCGCCCGCTGCTCCTCGTGGAAGCCCTGCTCGTCGACCATGTGGCGGGCCGCCCGCTCGTGCAGCAGGCCCAGCTCGGTGGCGGCCAGCTGGTAGTCGCGCATGGCGCGCAGCCCGCGCTTGCCGCCGTGGGCCTTGGCCCACTGCCTGGCCTGGCGCCGCCGGGGGAACGTCGACAGCATGTAGATGTCGGCCTGGGTGACCAGCTTGGTCGGCTCGTACGGCGGCAGGTAACGCTGGATGAGGGCCACGATGCGCCGCCGGTCCTTGAACACCACGCCGATGAGCACGATCAGCACGGCCAGCAGCGCCAGGTAGGCCACCACGAGCCCGGGGAAGCCGCCGTAGGAGGCCAGGCCGTTCCACAGGCCGTGCAGGATCATCGCGCCCGACCAGCCCGCCAGGATGTAGAAGACCCGCTCGGGGCCTTCGCGCCGGGCGGCGTAGGCGACGGCGACGCCGATCATGGAGCTGAACAGCGGATGGGCCAGCGGCGACAGGATGCCGCGCAGCACCACGGTGACCGCGAGCCCCTTGACGCCGGAGTTGGACAGCGCGGCGAGGTAGTAGCTGACGTTCTCGCTCATGGCGAAGCCGAGCCCGACCATGCTGGCGTAGATGATGCCGTCGGTGGGGCCGTCGAGTTCGGCCCTGCGGAACCTGAGCAGCCCGAGCAGCACCAGCCCCTTCATCGTCTCCTCCACCACGGGCGCGCCAAAGGTGGCCGCGACGTTGCGGGCGCCGGCCTCCGACAGCTTGGCGGTGTCGATGATGTAGTGCAGGTTGAGGTAGTTGATCAGGCCGGCGACCAGCACTGCGACGCCCGCGCCCCACGCGAAGGCGAAGATCAGGTTGCTGCGCGGCTCCGGCTCCATCCGGTCGAGCGCCAGCACGGCCGCCAGCAGCAGCGGCACCGGCGCGAGCGCCAGCGCGAGCGCGATGAAGAACTGCACCGGAGCGCCGTTGAGCACGTCGAAGGAGAACGAGACCAGAGCGCAGACTCCGGTGAGGACAAGCCCGATGATCAACGCGAACGACGGGCGGTCCTTCAACACCCAGCGTGGATCACGGGTCGCCATACGGTGACTTTAACGGATCAGAGGGCCGGGGTCCGTGCCGGTCAAGACAGCGTCACCGTCCGGACACGCGGCCGCACGCCGTCAGGCCAGCAGCGGGTCGATGGCCACGGCCAGGAACAGCAGCGCCAGGTAGGCGTTGGACCAGTGGAAGAAGCGCATGGGGCGCAGGTCGACGCCGGTCTTGCCGGCGTTGAGCCGGGCCAGCAGGCGGTGGACCTCCCACAGGCACATGGCGCCGAGGACGGCGGCCACGATCGGGTAGAACAGCGTGGTGCCGGCCACCGGCCACAGCGCCAGCGAGCACAGCACCGTCGCCCACGTGTAGGCGATCGACTCCAGGATCACGCGCCGCTCGGTGGCCACGACGGGCAGCATGGGCACCTTGGCCGCCGCGTAGTCCTCCTTGTAGCGCATGGCCAGCGTCCAGGTGTGCGGCGGCGTCCAGAAGAACACCACCCCGAACAGCACCAGCGGCGCCCAGTCGAGCCGCTCGGTGATGCCGGCCCAGCCGATCATCACCGGCATGCACCCCGCGATGCCGCCCCACACGATGTTCTGGGCCGTGCGGCGCTTCAGGATCATCGAGTAGACCAGCACGTAGAACAGGATCGCCCCGGTGGACAGCATGGCGGCCAGCCAGTTGGTGGTCACCCAGAGGCCCACCAGGGACAGCACGCCGAGCACGATGCCGAAGACCAGCGCGCCCCGCGGCGACACCTGGTGCCTGGCCAGCGGCCTGCGGCGGGTGCGGCGCATCTTCTGGTCGATGTCGCGATCCACGTAGCAGTTGAGCGCGTTGGCGCTGCCCGCCGATAGGGTGCCGAACACCATGACCGAGATCGACGTCCACAACGGCGGCAGGCCGCCCGCGGCCAGGAACATCACCGGCAGCGTCGTGATCAGCAGCAGCTCGATGATCCGCGGCTTGGTGAGCGCGATGTAGGCCTTGACGATCATGCCGATCGAGCGCGGCCCCTCCACCTGCGGAGATCGGGCCGTCGCCTGCCTGTTGGTCAGCACCGTCAAGGCGCTTCCAGCCTGTGCGGAGTCAACGCGTAACCTCTGATTAGAGCGGATCCATGGGTGGGCGCCGTGACGCCTCTGCGAACAAACAAACTGTAGTCGCAGGGGCGGCCGGTCCGGCCAATGGGGGGCTTGCGCCGCACATGGACACGTGCGGGTGGGATGGGAATCGTTCGCCAGCTCCACTCGGTTAGGGTCCCGTGTGGGCGGGATAGCCAATCAATGACTACTAGATTCCGGAGATCGAGCACTTGAGCACCGAACTCGTGCCAGCCCTCGAATGGACCGACCTGGACAAGCAGGCGGTCGACGTCGTTCGAGCCCTGGCGATGGACGCAGTGGAGAAGGCGGGCTCGGGTCACCCCGGCACCGCCATGAGCCTGGCTCCCGCCGCATACCTGCTGTTCCAGCGTGTGATGCGTCACGACCCGACCGATCCCAAGTGGGCCGGGCGCGACCGTTTCGTGCTGTCGTGCGGCCACTCGAGCCTGACGCTCTACATCCAGCTCTACCTGTCCGGCTACGGCCTCACGCTCGACGACCTGCGCCGGCTGCGCCAGTGGGACAGCCTCACGCCCGGTCACCCCGAGTACGGCCACACCGCGGGCGTCGAGACCACCACGGGCCCGCTCGGCCAGGGCCTGGGCAACGCGGTCGGCATGGCGATGGCGGCCCGCCGCGAGCGCGGCCTGTTCGACCCCGACACCGAGGCCGGCGGCTCGCCGTTCGACCACCACATCTGGTGCGTGGTCAGCGACGGCGACATCGAGGAGGGCATCAGCCACGAGGCCAGCTCCATCGCCGGCCACCAGAAGCTGGGCAACCTCATCGTCGTGTGGGACGACAACCAGATCTCCATCGAGGACGACACGCTGATCGCCAAGTCCGAGGACGTGGTCAAGCGTTACGAGGCCTACGGCTGGCACACCCAGAGCGTCGACTGGACCGAGACCGGCGAGTACGCCGAGGACGTCCAGGCGCTCTACGACGCGCTGCAGGCGGCGAAGGCGGAGACCGACCGGCCGTCGTTCATCCGGCTGCGCACGATCATCGGCTGGCCGGCCCCCAACAAGAAGAACACCGGCAAGATCCACGGCTCGGCCCTGGGCGAGGCGGAGGTCGCCGCCACCAAGGAAGTCCTCGGCATGGACCCGGCCAAGACGTTCGACGTCCCGGCCGCGGTGCTGGAACACGCCCGCGGCGTCGCCCAGCGCGGCCGCGCCGAGCACGCCGAGTGGGAGAAGGGCTACGCCGAGTGGCGGCTGGCCAACCCCGAGCGCGCCGAGGAGTTCGACCGCATCTCCCAGCGCGAGCTGCCCAACGGCTGGGCCAGGGCGCTGCCGTCGTTCGAGACGGGCGCGTCGATCTCGACCCGCAAGGCCTCCGGCGACGTGCTCAGCGCGCTGGCGCCGGTGCTGCCGGAGCTGTGGGGCGGCTCGGCCGACCTGGCGGAGTCGAACAACACCACGATGAAGGGTGAGCCGTCCTTCATCCCCGAGGAGTTCCAGACCAAGGAGTTCCCCGGCAACCGCTACGGCCGCACGCTGCACTTCGGCATCCGCGAGCACGCCATGGGCGCCATCCTCAACGGCATCGCCCTGCACGGCGGCACCCGCCCGTACGGCGGCACCTTCCTGGTCTTCTCCGACTACATGCGCCCCTCGGTGCGCCTGGCCGCGCTGATGAAGCTGCCGGTCACGTACGTGTGGACGCACGACTCCATCGGCCTCGGCGAGGACGGCCCCACCCACCAGCCGATCGAGCACCTGTGGTCGCTGCGCGCGATCCCCGGCCTCGACGTGGTGCGCCCGGCCGACGCCAACGAGACGGCGTACGCCTGGAAGGCCGTGCTCAAGCACACCGACCGGCCCGCCGCTCTGGCTCTGACCAGGCAGAACCTGCCGGTCGTCGAGGGCACCAGCGCCGAGGGCGTGGCCCGCGGCGGTTACATCCTGCGCGAGGCCTCCGACGGCCAGCCCAAGGTCATCCTCATCGCCACCGGCAGCGAGGTGGAGATCGCACTGGCGGGCCGCGAGCTGCTGGAGGGCAAGGGCATCCCGACGCGGGTCGTGTCGATGCCGTGTGTCGAATGGTTCAAGGGGCAGGACATCGCATATAGGCAGACGGTTCTGCCTTCGTCGAACCGGGCTCGGGTCGCGATCGAGGCCGGCATCGCGCTCGGCTGGCACGAGTTCGTCGGCGAATGCGGCGAAGTGGTCGGTCTCGAACACTTCGGTGCCTCCGCCCCGTACAAGACTTTGTACGAGCTGTTCGGGCTGACGGCGGAGCGCGTGGCGGCGGCGGCACATGCGAGCCTGGCCAAGCTTGGTCAGGAAAAGGGCGAGACGACGGGAAACTGAAGAAGACATGAGCGAGATCCTCAAGAACCTGTCCGGCCAGGGCGTTGCCATCTGGCTCGACGACATCAGCCGTGAGCGACTGCGCACGGGCAACCTGGAGCAGCTGATCCGCGAGAAGAGCGTCGTCGGGGTGACCTCCAACCCGACGATCTTCGCCAACGCGCTCAGCAAGGGCGACGCCTACGCCTCCCAGCTCCACGACCTCGCCGTACGCGGCGTGGAAGTGGGCGAGGCCGTGCGCGCCATCACCACCTACGACATCCGCTGGGCCGCCGACGTGCTGCGCCCCGTCTTCGACGCCACGGGCGGCGTGGACGGCCGCGTGTCGCTGGAGGTGGACCCGCGCCTGGCCCGCGAGACCGAGAAGACGGTCGCCGAGGCCCGGGCGCTGTGGTGGATGGTCGACAGGCCCAACCTGTTCATCAAGATCCCGGCCACGGTCGAGGGTCTGCCCGCGATCACGCAGGCGCTCTCGGAGGGCATCAGCGTCAACGTCACGCTGATCTTCTCCCTCGAGCGCTACCGCGCGGTCATGGACGCCTGGCTCGCCGGCCTCGAGGCGGCGCAGGCCAAGGGTCTCAACCTCGCCACGATCGAGTCGGTGGCCTCGTTCTTCGTCAGCCGCGTCGACACCGAGATCGACAAGCGGCTCGACAAGGCGGGCAAGCCGGAGCTGAAGGGCAAGGCGGGCATCGCCAACGCGCGCCTGGCGTACGCGGCGTACGAGGACGTGATGAACTCCGAGCGCTGGCAGCGCCTGCGCTCGGCGGGCGCCCGTCCGCAGCGGCCGCTGTGGGCCTCGACCGGCGTCAAGAACCCCGACTACTCCGACACCATGTACGTCGACCAGCTCGTCGCCCCCGGCACCGTCAACACGATGCCGGAGAAGACGCTCGACGCCACGGCCGACCACGCCAACGTCACCGGCGACACGGTCCGGCCCTTCTACGAGCAGGCCTGGAACACCATGGCCGCGCTCAAGGAGGCCGGCGTCGACTACGACGACGTGGTGAAGGTGCTGGAGGACGAGGGCGTCGAGAAGTTCGAGGCGTCCTGGAACGAGCTGCTCGAGAGCGTCACCAAGAACCTGGTTCCGTGATGGAGGTGCTCTACCGCGAGGAGGGGGTGGCCTCGGCCGCTTCCTCCGTCGCGGGGCGCCTCGTCGCCGACGGCGTGCCCGCGCGGCTCGCCGCCGGCGACCCCACGCTGTGGGGTGAGGACGCCGAGCGGGAGGCGGCGGTCAGGCTCGGCTGGCTGACCCTGCCCCGCTACTCTCGCGAGCTGCTGCCCGTGCTGGGCGGGCTCGTCGAGCGGGCCCGCGCCGCGGGCCTGACCAACGTGGTGCTGGCCGGGATGGGCGGCTCGTCGCTGGCGGCGGAGGTCATCTGCGCGACCGCCGACGTGCCGCTCACCGTGCTGGACACGACCGACCCGGGGCAGGTGCGGCGCGCGCTGAGCGAGCAGCTCGACGCCACGGTGGTGGTCGTGGCCGGCAAGAGCGGCTCGACCGTGGAGACCGATTCCCTGCTGCGGATCTACGAGCGGCTGTTCACCGACGCGGGCCTGGCCCCCTCCGGCCGCGTCGTGGTCGTCACCGACCCGGGCTCGCCGCTGGAGAAGCGGGCCGTGGAGGCCGGTTACGAGCTGGTGCTCGCGCAGCCGGACGTCGGCGGCCGTTTCTCGGCGCTGTCGGCGTTCGGGCTGGTGCCCAGCGCGCTGGCGGGCGCCGACGTGGCGCGGCTGCTGGACGAGGCCGGGGAGGTGCTGCCGCTGCTGTCGCGCGACACCGGCAACCCCGGGCTCGACCTGGGTGCCGCGCTCGGCGGCGCGGCGCTGGCCGGGCGCGACAAGCTGCTGCTGGAGGACCAGCTCTCGGCCATCACCGGGCTGCCCGACTGGATCGAGCAGCTCGTGGCCGAGTCCACCGGCAAGCAGGGCAGGGGGCTGCTGCCCGTCGTGGGCGCCGACGCCAACGAGAGCGGCGACGAGCTGGTCGTCGCCATCGAGACCGACGTCGGGGACGTGCGCGTGGACGGGCCGCTGGGCGCGCAGTTCCTGGTCTGGGAGTACGCCACCGCCCTCGCGGGGCTGCTCCTGGAGATCAACCCGTTCGACCAGCCGAACGTGGCCGAGTCGAAGGCGAACACCGCGGCGCTGCTGGCCCTGCCCGACCTGCCGACCGGCGCGCCGTCGTTCGTGGACGGGCCCGTCGAGGTGTACGGCGCGGCCACGGCCCGGGACCTGCCCGGGCTGTTCGCCGAGTTGCTGAACGCGATACCGGCGGACGGCTATCTGTCGATCATGGCCTTTCTGGACCGGATGGCGGCCTTCGACGCCCCGGTGCCCGACGGGGCCGACTTCGAGCAGATGACCGACGCCTGGATGATGGCCGACCCGGCGACGCTGCGGGCGCTGCTCGCGCTGCGCACGAACCGGCCGGTGACGTTCGGGTGGGGCCCGCGCCTGCTGCACTCGACGGGGCAATACCACAAGGGCGGGCCGCAGAACGGGGTGTTCCTGCAGATCACCGGGGCGGTGGCCGAGGACGTGACGGTCCCCGGCCGGCCGTACACGCTGGGGCGGCTCCAGCTGGCCCAGGCGCTCGGCGACCTGGGGGCGCTCGAGACCCGCGGACGGCCCGCCGTACGACTGCATTTGACCGATCGCGCGGCGGGTGTCGCGCGTTTGCTCGCAGCAGCACAGGAGGCTTGACATGACTGACCCGGCAGCACCCGTGGAGGAGGCCGTCGCGGCCGCCGTCGCGGGCACGGCCACCACCGAGGAGGTGGCCGCCGCCAACCCGCTGCGCGATCCGCGCGACAAGCGGCTGCCGCGGGTTGCGGGACCCTGCGTGATGGTGTTGTTCGGCGTGACGGGTGACCTGGCCAAACGCAAGCTGTTGCCGGCGATTTACGACCTGGGCAACCGGGGGCTGCTGCCGCCCGGCTTCTCGCTGGTCGGCTTCGCCCGGCGCGATTGGAAAGACCAGGATTTCGCCCAGCTGACGCACGACGCCGTCAAGGCGCACGCCAGGACGCCCTTCCGCGAGGAGGTCTGGAAGCAGATCCGCGAGGGCATCCACTTCGTGCCCGGCGAGTTCTCCGACGACGGGGCGTTCGACGCGCTGGCCATGGCGCTGGCGGAGATCGACGAGACCCGGGGCACGGGCGGAAACTACGCGTTCTACCTGTCGGTGCCGCCGAAGTTCTTCCCCGTGGTGGTGGAGCAGCTCAAGCGGACCGGGCTGGCCGACGCGCCCGACGGGTCGTGGCGCCGCGTGGTCATCGAGAAGCCGTTCGGGCACGACCTCAAGTCGGCGCACGAGCTGAACGAGATCACCAACTCGGCCTTCCCGGAGAGCTCGATCTTCCGGATCGACCACTACCTGGGCAAGGAGACCGTCCAGAACATTCTGGCGCTGCGGTTCGCCAACAACCTCTACGAGCCCATCTGGAACCGCGGCTTCGTCGACCACGTGCAGATCACCATGGCCGAGGACATCGGCATTGGCGGGCGCGCGGGCTACTACGACGGCATCGGCGCGGCCCGCGACGTGATCCAGAACCACCTGCTCCAGCTCCTCGCGCTGGTCGCCATGGAGGACCCGACCTCGTTCGATGCCTCGGCGCTGCGGCGGGAGAAGGAGAAGGTGCTCAAGGCCGTGCGGCTGCCGGCCAACCTGGCGCTGAACACGGCGCGGGGCCAGTACTCCGCCGGCTGGCAGGGCGGCGAGAAGGTCGTCGGCTACCTGCAGGAGGAGGGCATCTCGCCCGAGTCCACGACCGAGACGTACGCGGCCGTCAAGCTGGAGATCGCCAACCGCCGCTGGGCGGGCGTGCCGTTCTACCTGCGCACCGGCAAGCGGCTGGGCCGCCGGGTGACGGAGGTGGCCGTGGTGTTCCAGCGAGCGCCGCACCTGCCGTTCAGCAAGGACGACACCGAGATCCTGGGCCAGAACGCGCTGGTGGTGCGGGTCCAGCCGGACGAGGGCATCACCGTGCGGTTCGGCTCGAAGGTGCCGGGGACCGCCATGGAGGTCCGGGACGTCTCCATGGACTTCGCCTACGGCGAGTCGTTCCTGGAGTCGTCTCCGGAGGCGTACGAGCGGCTGCTGCTCGACGTGATGATCGGCGACCCGCCGCTCTTCCCGCACCAGCGGGAGGTCGAGCTGTCGTGGACGATCCTCGACCCGATCGAGGAGTTCTGGGCCACGCAGGGCCAGCCCGAGCCTTACGAGTCCGGTTCGTGGGGGCCGCCGTCGGCGGACGCGATGATGGCCCGCGACGGCCGCGTGTGGAGGAGGCTCTAGTGATCGAGCGCAGCGAGAGAACAATCGGACACAGCACGACAGTCGTCGCGAGTCCGACGAAGGAGGACTCGTGACGACCTTCATGCTGTCGGACACGACGGCTGGGAAGATCTCGGCGCAGTTCACGCATCTGCGCCACCAGATGGGCGCGCCCGCCATCGGCATGGTGCTGACGCTCGTGGTGGTCTGCGAGGAGCGCCACCAGTACGACGCGCTGCGCGCGGCCACCGACGCGGCCCGCGAGCACCCGTCGCGCATCATCGTCGTGATCAACCGTGAGGCCGACGAGCCGATCAGGCTGGACGCGGAGCTGCGCATCGGCGAGTCCACGCCGGGCGAGGTCGTGGTCCTGCGCCTGTACGGCGAGCTGACCCAGCACGCCGACTCCGTGGTCAGCCCGCTCCTGCTGCCCGACACGCCCGTCGTGGTGTGGTGGCCGGGCGCGGCGCCCGACGTCCCGGCCAAGGACGCGGTCGGCGCCCTCGCGCAGCGCCGGATCACCGACGCCAGAGGTTTCGACGACGGCGGCGTCAAGTCGCTGGTGACCAGGGCCAAGGGATACTCCCGCGGCGACACCGACCTGTCCTGGGCCCGGCTGACGCCGTGGCGCAGCCTGCTGGCGGCCGCGTTCGACCAGCCGGTGGGCAAGGTCCGCAAGGGCGTGGTGGAGGCCTCTCCCGGCAACCCGAGCGCGCCGCTGCTGGCCGCCTGGCTGTCCGACCGGCTCGGCGCCCCGATCAAGGTCGTCGACTCCTCCGGCCCCGGGCTGACGGCCGTGCGCCTGCAGCTCAACGACGGCGACCTGGCCGTGGTGCGGCACGACGCCCGCCTGGCCACGCTGTCGCGGCCGGGCCAGCCCGACCGGAACGTGGCCCTGGCCCGGCGCCAGACCGCCGAGCTGATGGCGGAAGAGCTGCGCAGGCTCGACCCCGACGAGATCTACGAGGCCGCGGTCAAGCGGTTCGCACGCACGTACAAGGGATGACGTGGGACCGCAGTGGCTGAGAAAGTAGTACCTGTGAGCGTTCCCAGCGTGGTCGTCCACCGCGACGCCGATGTCCTGGCCAATGCCGTGGCGGCACGGATCATCACCCGCCTGGTCGACGTGCAGTCGGCCAAGGGGTCGGCCTCGATCGTGCTCACGGGCGGCACGGTCGGCATCGCCACGCTGGCGGCGATCGCCGCGACCCCCGCCCGTGACGCCGTCGACTGGCGCCGGCTGGACATCTGGTGGGGCGACGAGCGCTTCGTGCCCTCCGGCGACAAGGAACGCAACGAGACCGGCGCCCGGGAGGCCCTGCTCGACCACGTGGACGTCAACCCGGAGCGGGTCCACGTCATGCTCGGCCCCGACTCGGGCCTGACGGCCGAGGAGTCGGCCGAGTCCTACGCGGCCGAGCTGCGCAGGGCGGCCCGGCCGGAGGACCACGGTCCCGTGCCCGGCTTCGACGTGATGCTGCTCGGCATGGGGCCCGACGCGCACGTGGCGTCGCTGTTCCCGGGCATGCCCGCGCTGTACGACACGCGCGCGGTGGTGGCCGTCCACGGCGCGCCGAAACCGCCGCCGACCCGCATCTCGCTGACGCTGCCCGCCATCCAGTCCTCGCGCGAGGTCTGGGTGGTGGCGGCCGGCGAGGAGAAGTCGGGCGCCGTCCGGCTGGCGCTGTCGGAGTCGGGGCACGTCCAGGTGCCCGCTTCGGGTGCCAGAGGGCGGGCGCGCACGCTGTTCCTGCTGGACCGGGCGGCGGCGAGCAAGATCCCGCCGGAGCTCGGGCGCATCTCGTCCCCCTGAGGCCGTGATTCCGGACCCTGATTCCGGGCCCTGATTTCGGACGGGGCGGGGGCCGCGCGGTTCCCGCCCTGTGCCGTCCCTACCCGGCCAGCTGGTCGATCTCCTCGATCAGCGCCTGCTTGCGCTCCTCGGCCAGGTACGACGCCCGCACGCCGTTCCTGGCCAGCTGGGCCAGCTCGGACGTGCCGAAGCCGAAGGCGCGGGCCGCGGCCCGGTACTCGTCGGCCAGCGTCGTGGCGAACATGGGCGGGTCGTCGCTGTTCAGCGTCACGTACAGGCCCTCCTCCAGCATCCGCGGCAGCGGGTGCCCGGCGAGGTCGGCGACCTGGCCGGTGCAGACGTTCGAGGTGGGGCAGACGTCCAGCGGGAGCTGGGTGTCGCGCAGGTGGGCGACCAGGCGCGGGTCGGCGAGGCAGTTGATGCCGTGGCCGATGCGTTCGGCGCCGTAGCCCTCGATGACCTCCCAGATCGTCTCGGGGCCGGACATCTCGCCGCCGTGCGGGACGCTGTGGAGGCCGGCGGCGCGGGCTGCCGAGAACGCCGATCGGTACGCGTCCCGATATTTCGGGCGCTCCTGCTCGATGCCGCCGATCCCGAAACCTACCAGCGCGGCGGGAGGTTCCTGGAGCGCGTGCTCCACGGTCACCTTGGCGGCCTCCTCGCCATACTCGCCGGGGATGTCGAAGATGTACGCCATCTCCACCCCGTGATCGGCCAGCGAACGGGCGGCGGCCAGGTCAAGGGCCTCCGTCACCTCGCGCATGGGCATGCCGACGATGTGGTGGGCGTACGGCGTCACCTGGAGCTCCACGTAACGGGCGCCCTGCGGGGCCAGGTCGCGGGCCAGGCCTAGGACGAGGGTCGCCACGTCCTCCGGCTCCCTGACGAGCGCGTTGACGGCCCGGTACACCTGGGCGAAGTGCGGGAAGTCGCGGAAGGTGTAGAAGCGGCGCAGCTCCTCCTCGCTGGTGGGGACCGTGCTGCCGGGGTGGCGGCGGGCGAGTTCGAGCACGGTGGGGACCGAGGCCGAGCCGATCAGGTGCACGTGGAGCTCGACCTTGGGGAGCTCGTCGATGAAGGCGTCGATGGTGGCGTCGATGGTCATGGCGACGACCATACGAGCGATATTTCCCGAAAAAATAGCCTTCATGGGGAAATCTCACAGAAGAATGTCAGGATCGGCGGCTGGGATAGGGTTGAAGGCGTGACCAACGCCGAAGCGTACGATCGCGGCTTCGCCCAGCTGAGCTCCCACACCGTCGGCCCCCTCCTCGACCGGGCGTGCGCGCCCCGGCTGCTCGACATCGGCTGCGGCACCGGCGTGGTCACCTCCGCGGCGCTCGCGTTAGGCGCCGAGGTCACGGCCGTGGACGCCGATCCCGGCATGCTCGAGCTGACCGCGCGCCGCCACCCGTACGCGACGATCCGCCAGGCCACACTCCCCGAGCTCCCCTTCGACGACGGGGAATTTGACGCTATAGCCGGAAATTTCGTCATCAATCATGTGCCCGACACGGCCAGGGCTCTCAAGGAGCTCCACCGCGTGCTGCGTCCCGGCGGCACCATCGCGCTGACCTGGTGGAAGTCCGACGAGATGACCGCCACCAACGTCTTCGCCGACGCCATCGCCGCCGCCGGGGTCCCCTACGAGCCGCCGGCCCGGCCGTTCACCGGCAATGACACGCCGCGGCGCTTCACCGAGCTGCTGGAGGCGGCGGGGTTCGAGGCGGCGGCGGTCGATCCGGTGCGCTGGCACCACCGGGTCGACCTGGCCACCTGGTGGGACGACATCGTGCAGGCGGGCGGCCCGCGCTTCGCGATGATCGCCAGGCAGCCGCCGGAGACCTTCGAGCGGATCAGGGCCTGCTACACCCGGCTGGCGGCCCCGTACGAGCGGGAGGGCTTCCCCGTGTGCGCCTACCTGGCGCACGCCGCCCGGTCAGGCCTTTGACCAGGCGGTCACCAGCGGCATCAGCACCCCGTCGACCGACTCGGCCACGAATTCCGGCCCGAACGGCGGCCCCGCGAAGATCATCCGATGCCAGACCAGCGCCTCGGCGAGCGTGAAGAGCCGCCCGGCGTCGACCGGCCCGGACAGCTCCCCGCGCTCGGCGGCCCGCTCCAGCAGGGCCTGCACATCGTCGAGATCCTTGGTGGGCATGTGCGCGCGCAGGGTGCGCGCCAGCTCCTGGTTGGACACCAGCGTCGAGGACAGGCCGATGACGAGCGTGTGCTTGCGCTCCACCGTCTGGCACAGCCCGCGGAAGATGGAGACCAGGTCGCCGCGGAGCGACCCGGTGTCCTCGCCCGCGGGCGCGTCCATGTCGAAGCGCCGGCAGATGACGTCGACCACCAGCTCGGGCTTGCCCGACCAGCGCCGGTAGATGGTGGCCTTGCTGGCCCTGGCCCGTTTGGCGATCTGGTCGACCGACATCCGGTCGTAGCCGACCTCCGACAACAGCTCCATCGTGGCGTCGAGAATGGCCCTGTCGCGATCAGGGTCTAGTGGAGCCACGCACACGTCCTTCAGCTGTAGGCGATTTCATCGAATCGTACGCCCGTCAGTTCCGTCGACACGTCCCAGAGCCGCCTGGCGTCCGCTTCCGAGCGCGCCCTTTCCGACGGCGTGAGGCGCTTGAGCTTGGGGCCGATGAACTCGCCGCCGCGGACGTCGGGCGAGGTCGCGGCGTAGAGCGAGGGCACCGCCCCGGCCGCCGCCGACTTGAAGAACACGCCCATGAGGGGCTGTAGTGGCCCGAGCTTGACGATGTTCGTGGCGGTGGTGCCCGGGTGGGTGGCGACGCTGATGAGGGCCGTGCCGGCCCTCTCAGCGCGCCGTTGGAGCTCCAGGGTGAAGAGCAGGTTGGCGAGCTTGGAGCGTCCGTACGCGCCGAAGCGGCTGTATCCGCGCTCCAGGCCGAGGTTGTCGAAGTCGATCCTGCCCATGGCGTGGGCGTCGCTGGAGACGTTCACCACGCGGGCGGCGGGGGCGGCCAGCAGGAGCGGCAGCAGCAGGCCCGTGAGCGCGAAGTGGCCCAGGTGGTTGGTGCCGAACTGCATCTCGAAGCCGTCCCTGGTCTCCTGCCGCGCGATCATGCCGATGCCCGCGTTGTTGACCAGCAGGTCGAGCCGGTCGACGCCCTCGGCGAACCGCCTGACCGAGGCCAGGTCCGCGAGATCGAGCCGGCCGTACTCGACCTCGCCGCCGGGCACCGCCCGCAGGATGTCCTCCACGGTCGCCTCGCCCTTCTCGGGCGAGCGCGCGGCGACGATGACGCGGGCGCCGTGCCTGGCCAGCTCCAGCACGGTGGGCCGGCCGATGCCGCTGTTGGCGCCGGTCACGATGGCGGTCTTGCCGGTCAGGTCGGGGATGGAGTCAGGGGTCCAGCCAGTCATCGCCACTCCTCGGTCTGGGCGTTGGCTCATTGGTGTACGAAACCGTTTCGTACACCGTCACCTTAGCCCAATCTCTGCCGCGCGTGCCGCTCCTCGCGCCGGGCGACTTCCAGCCGCTGCTCGCTCTCGGTGAGCCTCTTGCGGGCCTTGGCCAGCTTCCGCTCCAGCAGCGCCACCCGCTCGGCGCGCTCGGCGCGCTCCCGCACGGCGGACTCCAGCGCCGCCTGCCACTCCCGGTGCGCGGCCTCGGCCTCCTCGCGTTCCCTGGCCCTCCTGGCCTCGGCCTCCTCGCGCTTCTTCGCCTCGTCCTCGGGGGACGGCCGCCTGGCGGGCCGCTCGCGCGGGACGGGGGCGGGGGCGAAGCCGCTGTAGCTGAGCGGCTTGACCAGGCAGCCCCGGCGCACCTGCGCGGCCGCGCCGGCGTCCACGATGGCGGACTCCAGCGTCTGGCCCACCTCGGCGGCCGCCGCGGGTGACAGGCCGCCCGCCTGCCTGACGAGCCTGCCCACCTTGCCCATGACGCCGGCGCGGCGCCGGGTCAGCTCGGCCAGCGCGTCGGCGTCCTGCTCCTGCCAGGCCGCGCGCAGCCGCTCCCCCACGTCGAGCAGTTCGGCGAGCTCGTCGGGACGCTCGCGGACGACCCGGTTCACGGCCCAGGCGGACACCGTGGGCTTGCGGAGCTTCGCTATCTCACGGGCGAGCCCCGCCTCACCCGCGTCCTTGGCCGCGCGGGCCTCGGCCTCGCGCGCGGCGGTGAACTCGGACGGCGGCAGCGCATAGAGCCGGCCGGCCACCTCGTCAAGATCCACACAGGACAAATACCCCACATCCGCTGGTTTGTAGCGCATAGTGGAGGCAGTGGCAGTCGAACGGAGGCCCCCGTGTTCGAACGCTTCACCGACCGTGCGCGACGGGTCGTCGTCCTCGCCCAGGAGGAGGCGCGGATGATGAGCCACAACTACATCGGCACGGAGCACATCCTGCTCGGCCTGATCCACGAGGGCGAGGGGCTGGCCTCGCTGGTGCTCGACGGCTGTGGCGTGGAGCTCGACCACGTGCGCGCCTTCGTCGAACGCGAGGTGGGCCACGGCACCAAGTCGCCCAGCGGGCACATTCCCTTCACGCCGCGCGCCAAGAAGGTCCTGGAGCTGTCACTGCGCGAGGCCCTGCAGCTGCGCCACAATTACATCGGCACCGAGCACATCCTGCTCGGGCTGATCAGGGAGGGCGAGGGGCTGGCGGCCCAGGCGCTCGTGGATGCGGGCGCGGACCTGGCGGACGTACGGCAGCGCCTGCTCGACCGCGTGGGCCGCGGCTCCAAGGAGCGACCCACCGAGATGTTCTTCGCCGGCGGCTCCGTGCTGGGCGAGCGGCTCACCCGCATCGAGGAGAGCCTGGAGCGCATCGAACGCCACCTGGGCATCCGGCCGCAGGCCGACAAGCGGCCGGAAGAGCCGCCGCGCGAAGAGGGCCTAGGCTGAGACCATCGTGCCGACCGGCAGCCTGCCCTCCATCACCCCGGGGTCCTCGGTGTAGCCGAGCGTGGCGCCCAAGGAGATCAGCAGCCTGCGCATCCTGGCGTTGTCGGACAGCATGGTGGCCTTGACCTCGGCGTACCCCAGGTCGCGGGCGCTCCGCACGAGCATCCTGGCCATCGCCGTGCCCAGGCCACGCCCCTGCCAGCGGTCCTCGACCAGGAAGGCCATCTCCGCGATGCCCGGGTCGGGGGTGAACATGAGGTTGGCCATCGCCACGACCTGCCCGTCATGCCCGGCGACCAGCGAGAATCCCCTGCTCCTGTCGCACAGCCGGTCGAACGTGCGCGCCGGCAGCGCGGGCATCGAGGTGAAGTAGCGGAACCGGCGCGACTCGGGCGAGCACCTGTCGTGCAGGTCGCGCACGGCCTCGCGGTAGATCGAGGTGAGCGGCCGGACCGTGACCTCGACGCCGTCGGAGAGCTTGATCGCGCGCTCGGCGGCGCTCGTCTCCGCGGGTTGGGCGAGCCTGGCGAAGGAGGCCGCCCTGGCCGCCTCGGTCAGCGTGAACGGCAGCTCCGCGCGGCGCAGCCGGACCGCCCGCCTGGGGGCCACGGGGACGACGAGCTGGGTCGGGTCGGGAAGATCACTCACCGCTTCACCATAGATCCACCTGGCGTCGTCCGCGCGCAGCAGCTCGGCCAGGAGCTCGGGCAGCCGCCAGGGCATGGAACGCAGCCTGGAGGCCAGCAGCAGCGCCCTGGTGGGCTCGTCGGTCAGTTCGTGGGCGGTGGCGGGGACCACCTGGACGCGGCGGCCGCCGGCCGCCTCCAGCGCCTCGCGCACCGTCTCGGGGTTGGCGGGGATGTCGGCGACGAACTCGTCGACGGTGCCGTCCGCGTCGGACTGCACGCTCAGGCCGAGGATGTTGCCGCCCCTGGCCGCCAGGGCCGCGGCGAGTGAGGCCAGCCGGCCGGGTCGCTCGTCCACCGTGGTGCGGATGCGCAAGAATCCCATGGCTTGAGCATGCCTGGAGGCTGTTACACGACCGCTAACGATGTGTTTCATCGCGTATTTCATCGCTAGATCGTGCGATTTATCCCCATATTTCCCTCCATCGCCCCATCCGCACCCGCCGCTCCCCGAGCGCGGCGAGGGCGCCGTCACGGGCCCGTCAGAGCCCGGGGCCGCCCCGCTTGTCGCAGGTCACCGGGCCGGGCGGGAAGATGTACGGCGGGCTCGGAGCGCGCGAGCCGGATCCACCACAGAAAGGAACCCCATGAACATCCTCTTCCGAGGGGGCCGCGTCTTCACGCCGGGCGGCGTGCGGGACGAGGCCGTGCTGGTGAGCGACGGCGTGATCGCCGCGGTGGGTCCGGAGGGCGAGCTGGCCCGCCAGGCGCCGTCCCACGAGACGGTGGATCTGGAGGGTGGCCTGCTGGTGCCCGGCTTCACGGATGCGCACATGCACCCGGTCCAGGCGGGCCTCGAACGGGCTAAGTGCGACTTGTCAGAAGATTTCGGACTTGACGCCTACATAGCCGTGATAGCCGACTATGCCGCGAAAAATCCGGCTAAAGAGTGGATCGATGGCGGCGGCTGGGACATGGCGGCGTTCCCCGGCGGCCTCCCCCACCGCGACCAGCTCGACTTCCTCGACCGTCCCGCGTACCTCATCCAGCGCGACCACCACGCCGCCTGGGTCAACACGCGGGCCCTCCAGCTGGCCGGCATCACCAAGGACACGCCGGACCCCGCCGACGGCCGCATAGAGCGCGACGCCGCGGGCGAGCCCACCGGCGTGCTGCACGAGGGCGCGATGGACCTCGTCGGCCTGCTCACCCCGCGCCCGACCGCCCAGGACCTGGACGACGCGCTGGAGGACGCGCAGCGGCACCTGTTCTCGCTGGGCATCACCGGCTGGCAGGACGCCATCGTGGGCTCCTACGCGGGCTCCCAGGACCAACTGCCCACCTACCTGTCCGCGGCCCGCTCAGGCAGGCTCAGGGCGCGTGTGGTGGGCGCGCTGTGGTGGGACAGGACGCGCGGCCTGGACCAGATCGAGGAGCTGGTCGAACGCCGTGCCGCCGCCGAAGGGCTCGACCGGTTCAGGGCCACCTCGGTCAAGATCATGCAGGACGGCATCACCGAGAACTTCACGGCGGCCACCCTGGAGCCGTACTGCCTCTGCGGCGGCACGGGCCTGTCGTACGTGGACCCGTACAAGCTCAAGGAGTACGTCGCCGAGCTGGACCGGCTCGGCTTCCAGGTGCACTTCCACGCCATCGGCGAGCGGGCCGTGCGCGAGGCCCTGGACAGCTTCGAGGGCACCGACCCCGCCAACCGCCACCACATCGCCCACCTGCAGATCATCGAGCCGTCGGACGTGCCGCGCTTCGCCGCCCTGGGCGTCACGGCCAACCTGCAGCCGCTGTGGGCCACGCACCACGCCCAGATGGACGAGCTGACGCTGCCCTACCTCGGGGAGCCGCGCTCGTCGTGGCAGTACCCGTTCGCGGACCTGCTGGCGCACGGCACCCGCTTCTGCGCGGGCAGCGACTGGCCGGTCTCCAACGCCGACCCGCTGCAGGGCATGCACGTCGCGGTCAACCGCACGGAGCCCGGCGGCTCGGTGCACGCCGGATACCCGACCGCTCAGACCCCGTTCCTGCCCGGCCAGCGCATCGATTTGGCCGCCGCCATGACCGCGTACACGGCGGGCTCGGCCTGGATCAACCGCTCCCCGGCCGGTGCCGTCGAGCCGGGCCGCCCGGCCGACCTGGTGGTCTTGGACCGCGACCCGTTCGAGCTCGCGCCGGGCGAGATCTGGACGACGCGGGCGCGCCTGACGTTCGTGGACGGCGACCCCGTCCACGAAAGCTGAGCGGCCGCGGAAACGGCGAAAGGGCCTCGGAGAACCGAGACCCTTTCGCCGAACCCAGCCACTACCAGGGGGACTTGTTGTTCCTCAGGCGCTCCAGTGCCTCCTCGAGGATCGCCTTGCCGTCCTTGTCGCTCCTGCGCTCCTTCACATAGGCAAGATGCGTCTTGTACGGCTCGTTCTTCGGTGGGGCAGGCGGGGCCGACTCGTCCTGTCCGGCAGGGAGGCCGCAACGTGGGCAGTCCCAATGTTCGGGAACCGCCGCGTCGCTGGCGAAACTGGGGCGCGTCTCGTGCATGTTGGCGCACCAGAACGAGACCCGCACTCTCGGAGCTGCCTCGCCGCGCTCGGCCTCCCCCATAGGGCCGGCGCCGACTCGGCTGCCACGGATCGCGTTGCCACTACCCACGGATGAACTCCTCGCTCGATCGCCCCGCGCGCAGGCACGGGGGGAGAATCACTGTCACGCGTTAACTTGTTTGCTCAGGGCTTCATGAGAAGGCCGAGAGCGATGATGCAGACGAACCAAATCGTGCCGGTGATGATCGTCAGCCGGTCGAGGTTGCGCTCCACCACCGAGGAACCACCGAAGTTCGACGAGAAACCGCCGCCGAACATGTCAGACAAGCCGCCACCCTTGCCCTTGTGGAGCAGCACGAGCAGGATCATGAGACCGCTCGCCAGGATGAGGGCGATGGAGATTCCGATTTCCACGGTATGCCTGTTCCTTCAATGCTTTGTTACGCGTGACGATTCAGACTTGCCTTCTGAGGGTACGGCCTGTTGTCAAGTCGCACCCCCAGAACGACTCAGTTAGCCTGGCATATCGGAGAAACGGCAGATCTTCGCGAACTCCCCGGCGTCGATGCTGGCACCGCCCACGAGCGCGCCATCGACATCGGGTTGAGCCATGATCCCCGCGATATTGCCCGACTTGACCGAGCCTCCGTAAAGGATACGGATCCCGGCGGCCACTTCGGAGTCGTAGAGCTCCGCGAGTCTGACTCGCAGCGCGCCACAAACCTCCTGGGCGTCCTCCGGGGTGGCCACCTCACCGGTGCCGATCGCCCACACCGGTTCGTAGGCCACCACTATCGATTTTGCCTGCTCGGCGCTGATTTTGCGCAGCGCGCCGTCGAGTTGTCCAAGACTGTGCGCGATGTGGCCGCCCTCTTGACGCACGGACAGGCCCTCCCCGACGCACAGGATCGGGGTGAGCGAGTGCCGGTAGGCGGCCTGCACCTTGGCGTTGACCAGGTCGTCGTCCTCGTGGTGGTACTGCCGCCGCTCCGAGTGGCCGATCACCACGTAGGTGCAGCCGAGCTTGGCCAGCATGGTGCCCGAGATCTCACCGGTGTAGGCGCCGCCCTCGTGCTGCGACAGGTCCTGGGCGCCGTACACGATCCTCAGCTTGTCGCCGTCGACCAGCGTCTGCACGCTGCGCAGGTCGGTGTACGGCGGCAGGACGGCGACCTCGGCCTTGTCGAAGTCCTTGTCGTTGAGTGCGAAGGCCAGCTTCTGGACCAGCGCGATGGCCTCGAGGTGGTTGAGGTTCATCTTCCAGTTGCCGGCGATGAGCGGCTTGCGCGTGCTCATGAGTAGCTCAGTCCTCCAGGGCCGCGAGTCCGGGGAGGGCCTTGCCCTCAAGGTATTCGAGGCTGGCCCCGCCACCGGTGGAGATGTGCGAGAAACCGTCCTCGGGGAGCTCCAGCTTCCGTACGGCCGCCGCCGAGTCGCCGCCGCCCACCACGGTGAAGGCCCCTTCGGCGCTGGTACGGGCGATCAGCGCCTCGGCCACCGCCCTGGTGCCGCCGGAGAACGCGTCGAACTCGAACACGCCCATGGGGCCGTTCCAGAAGACGGTCCTGGCGTCGGCCAGCTTCGAGGCGAACAGCTCGCGCGTCCTGGGCCCGATGTCGAGCCCCTCCCGGTCCGCCGGGATCTCGGTGGCCGCGACCACGTCGTGCTCGGCGTCCGGCCCGAACGTGACCGCCGCCAGCACGTCGACCGGCAGCACGAGGTCGACGCCGCGCTCGGCGGCCGTGTTGAGGAAGCCGCGCACCTGGTCGAGCTGGTCCTCCTGGAGCAGCGACTTGCCGACCTCGTAGCCCTGGGCCTTGAGGAACGTGTACGCCATCCCGCCGCCGATCAGCAGCCGGTCGACCTTGGTCAGCAGGTTGGCGATGACACCGAGCTTGTCGGAGACCTTGGCGCCGCCCAGCACCACCACATAGGGCCGCTCGGGGCTCTCGGTCAGCTTCTTCAGCACCTCGACCTCGGCCACGACCAGCCCGCCCGCCGCGTGCGGCAGCAGCCTGGGCACGTCGTAGACGCTGGCGTGCTTGCGGTGCACCGCGCCGAACCCGTCGCCCACGTAGAGCTCGGCCAGCCCCGCCAGCTTCCCGGCGAACGCGGCCCGCTCGGCGTCGTCCTTGGACTCCTCGCCCGGCTCGTAGCGCAGGTTCTCCAGCAGCGCGACCTCGCCGCCCTGGAGCGTTTCAACCGTGCCATGGGCGCTGTCGCCGACCACGTCGGTCGCGAACGCCACCTCCTGGCCCAGCAGCTCGCCCAGCCGCCTGGCCACCGGCCTGAGTGAGTATTTCGGGTCGGCCTTGCCCTTGGGCCTGCCCAGATGGGCACAGACGACGACCTTGGCGCCCCGTTCCACCAGCGCCTTGATCGTCGGCACCGACGCCCGGATGCGGCCGTCGTCGGTGATCGTCTCCCCGTCGAGGGGGACGTTGAGGTCGACGCGCACAAGCACGCGCCGCCCCTTCACGTCGAGCTCGTCGAGCGTGCGCATGCTCATGCTCCTGTTCATTGCCTCCGCTCCGCGGAGGCGGGCTCGGTCGCTTCGAGCCGTCGCCTTCCCTCGTCGCTCCGGTCGCTTCGCTCCCTGCGCTCCTCGGTCCAGGCGACGGCGCTCCCTCGCGAACACATGGGCCCCACCCCACGGCGGCGGCTTGTTCGCTCTGAGCCGTTGCCCTCCCTCACCGGGCAAGGCAACGGCGTTCCCCCACGGACTCGGTGGGTCAGAGGTCGCGGCCGACCAGCTCGATCAGGTCGGCGAGGCGGTTGGAGTAGCCCCACTCGTTGTCGTACCAGCCGACGACCTTGACCTGGTTGCCGATGACCTTGGTCAGGCCGGCGTCGAAGATGCACGAGTGCGGGTCGGTGACGATGTCGGAGGAGACGATCTGGTCCTCGGTGTAGCTGAGGATGCCCTTGAGCGGCCCCTCGGCGGCGGCCTTGACCGCGGCGTTGACCTCCTCGACGGTGACCTCGCGGCTGACGTCGACGGTGAGGTCGGTGGCCGAGCCGGTGGGGATCGGCACGCGCATGGCGAAGCCGTCGAGCTTGCCCTTGAGCTCCGGCAGCACCAGGCCGATGGCCTTGGCGGCGCCGGTGGAGGTGGGCACCACATTGAGCGCGGCGGCGCGGGCGCGGCGCAGGTCGCCGTGCGGGCCGTCCTGGAGGTTCTGGTCCTGCGTGTACGCGTGGATGGTGGTCATCAGACCCTTCTCGATGGTGAAGGTGTCGTGAATGACCTTGGCCATCGGCGCCAGGCAGTTGGTCGTGCAGGAGGCGTTGGAGATGATCGTGTGGCTGGACGGGTCGTAGTTCTTCTCGTTGACGCCCATCACGATCGTGACGTCCTCGTTCTTCGCCGGAGCGGAGATGATGACCTTCTTCGCGCCGTTCTCGGCGTGCACCTTGGCCTTCGTGGCGTCGGTGAACAGGCCCGTCGACTCCACGACCACGTCCACACCGAGGTCGCCCCAGGGCAGCTTGCCCGGGTCGCGCTCGGCGAAGACCTTGATCGCCTTGCCGTCGACCGCGATCTCGTCGCTCGTGGCCTTCACCTCGTAAGGCAGGCGGCCCAGGATGCTGTCGTACTTCAGCAGGTGGGCGAGCGTCGCGTTGTCGGTCAGGTCGTTGACCGCGACGATCTCGATGTCCTTGCCGCTGGCGGCGACAGCGCGCCAGAAGTTGCGACCGATGCGGCCGAAGCCGTTGACTCCTACGCGGATGCTCACGGGAACCGATCTCCTCGAAACCAGATGGCGGGCTGAAACCTCAACCACGAACCTTATCGGACCTAAATTGGTTTAGACCACTGCAGGTCCCCGCATGTGAATCAGCGTTCCGGAGGCACGTTTTGCGAGGTTCGAGTAAAGTGCCCGACTCATCGATGTAAATTCGTGCATTCTCTGGGGGCTGAGATGTCACACAAGCGGTCCGGCCTGCTGCCCGGACTCATTGTAGGCGTACTATCTGCGCTGGTCAGCGCGGCAGTGCTGGGGGCGGCCGTGCTGTTCCAGACCCGCTTGCCCGCCGCCGTGATCACCTTCGGCAACGGCCATCCGCTGTCGCTGGCCTCGTCTCTCGTGGTCGCCCTGATCGTCGCCCTGGCGATGGGCGCGGTACGGCCCCGCAACATCCTCCTGATCCCCGTGGCCGCGCTGTACGCGGGCGGCGCCATGGCCGCGGGTCAGATCGCCGGCTCGTCGATCATGATCGGCTCCACCCTGCACACCCCGCCCGCCGAGCGCGGCCCCGCCGACCTGTCCGACATCACGCTGGACAACTTCTCCGCCGGCCTCCCCTACGCGCCCGCGCTCTACCGGGATCCGCTCTCGGTGTCGTGGGCGGCCTGGCTCTACATCGCCGTGGCCGCCCTCGCCGCGCTGCTCCTGCTGACTTTGCGCGTGGTACGGGTCCGCCGCGCCCAGAGGGCCCAGGCCGCCCAGGCCGAGTCGGAGTCGGCGGAGCCGGAGTACCGCGCCCCGTTCGAGCCCGCCCAGGCCCCCACCCCGAAGCCGACAACGGACCTGTTCACCCCCCGCAACCCCACCAAGGACTGACCACCCCCACCCCACCAGCCCCGGGCCCCACCCCCGCCCCACTGACAGGCACACCGCGACCGCCTGCCGGCCCACCGACAGGGCACACCCAGCCACTCCGCACCCCACCGACCGGCGCTCCCGACCGCTCGTCAGCCCACCCACCGGACGCCGGCTCACCGGGCGCCGACCCACCCAAGTCCCCAGCCAGCGCCCAACCCCGGCCAACGCCCAACCCGGCGCCAACCAGCCAAGTGCTCCAACCAGCCGGTGGACCGCCTACGCACCCCGAACATCCGCCGACCGACCACCGGCACCCAACGAGCCAGCACGTCGCCTCTGGGCCCCCCTGCGCCGCGCACAGCCCCCGTGAACCCACGGCTCACGAGCCACCGGCACCCGGACCACCAACGCTGCAGCCGCTGGCCGCACACCAGGCACTCCAGCCACCAGCCGTCCACGCAACGCACCAGCCATCGGCCCCGGCCAAGCCGACCACGGAGCCGGCCCAGAATGCGCGTCGTCACGGCGAGCAACCCGTGAGCCTTCACGACCGGCCATGACAGACGGCCACCCACGTCGGCGCGTGCGGCCCACCGTGCGCAGCCGTAAAAGCTGGGCCTGAAGACCGGCGCAGCCGTAAGAGACGGGCTTGAAGCGCACACCGCAGCAGGTGACCGGGCCCCACCAGGCACAGCCGCGGCATCTGGAGATCTAAAAAGTCACGGGGCCAGCATGTCGACGGTGAGGTTGGCCTCGGTGTTGGGGATGCCCATGTCGGAGGCGCGCTTGTCGGCCATGGCCAGCAGCCGCCGGATCCGCCCTGCGATGGCGTCCTTGGTCAACGGCGGGTCGGCGATCTGCCCCAGCTCCTCCAGAGACGCCTGCTTGTGCTCCACCCGCAGCCGCCCCGCCACCACCAGATGATCGGGCGCCTCGTCCCCGAGGATCTCCAGAGCGCGCTGCACCCGCGCCCCCGCCGCCACCGCCGCCCGCGCCGACCGCCGCAGGTTGGCGTCGTCGAAGTTGGCCAGCCGGTTGGCGGTGGCCCGGACCTCGCGGCGCATCCGGCGCTCCTCCCAGGCCAGCACGCTGTCGTGCGCCCCCAGGCGGGTGAGCAGCGCGCTGATGGCGTCGCCGTCGCGCACCACGACGCGGTCGACGCCGCGCACCTCGCGCGCCTTGGCGTGGATCTTGAGCCGCCGCGCCGAGCCCACCAGGGCGAGCGCCGCCTCCGGACCCGGGCAGGTGACCTCGAGCGACATCGAACGCCCCGGCTCGGTGAGGGAGCCGTGCGCGAGGAACGCGCCCCGCCAGGCGGCCTCGGCGTCGCAGGCGGCCCCCGCCACCACCTGGCGGGGCAGGCCGCGCACCGGGCGGCCGTGGTTGTCGATGAGGCCCGTCTGGCGCGCGAGCGCCTCGCCGTCGCGGTAGACCCGCACGACGTAGCGCGAGCCCTTGCGCAGGCCGGCGGGCGCGAGCACCAGCACCTCGGCCTTGTGCCCGAACACCTCGCCGATGTCCTTGATCAGTCGCCGTGCGGTGGCGTTCGTGTCGAGCTCGGCCTCGATCACGATCCGTCCGCCCACCAGGTGCAGGCCGCTGGCGAATCGCAGCAGCGTGGAAACCTCCGCCTTGCGGCAGCACGGCTTCAGCACCGGCAGGCGGCTCAGTTCGTCTTTCACCACACCTGTCATGGCCATGCGTTAGTCCTCTCCCCCATCAGACCGGCTCTCAGCAGTCTCTCGCACCTTCGCGCCACGCCGACCAGGATCAACGCTTCTGGAGGAAAATCTCGTCCAGGACGGAGGCAAGACGTCGTGGGTCATGCCTCGGCGAGCCGTCCGCGGCGGCCACGTCGGCCATCACGAGCCGTGCGCCGAGCGCCGCAGCGGCCTTGTCCAGCGCGCCGGGGTCGTCCACCACTCCGGTGTCGGCGAGCACGACGTCGATCGACAGGTCGGGAGCGTGCTGCCTGAGCACCTCCAGGTGTTGCTGGGGGGAGAAATCGTCCGTCTCACCCGGCTGGGGCGCCAGGTTGAGGGTCACGAGCCGCTTGGCCTTGGTCGAGTGCAGGGCCCTGGCCAGCTCGGGCACCTTGAGATGCGGCAGCACGCTGGTGAACCACGATCCCGGCCCGAACACCACCCAGTCGGCCTCCTGCACCGCCTCGACCGCCTCGGGCCGCGCGGGCGGGTCCTCGGGCACGAGCGAGATCGCCTGCACCCGTCCAGGCGTCAGCGCGCACGCCACCTGCCCGCGCACGGTCGATCTGACGCCGTCGAGCTCCACCTCGGCCACGATGTCGAGCGGCACCGACGCCATCGGCAGCACCCGGCCGTGGGCGCCCAGCAGGCGTCCGACCCAGTCGAGCCCGGCCACGGGGTCGCCGAGCAGCTCCCACAGGGCCACGATGAGCAGGTTGCCGACGGCGTGCCCGTGCAGCTCGCCCTCGCTGCGGAAGCGGTGCTGCACCACCTCGCTCCAGGTGCTGCCCCACTCGTCGTCGCCGCACAGCGCGGCGAGCGCCATCCGCAGGTCGCCGGGGGGCAGCACGCCGAGCTCGCGCCTCAGCCGCCCGCTGGACCCGCCGTCGTCGGCGACGGTCACCACGGCGGTCAACCGGTCGGTCACCATCCGTAATGCGGACAGTGACGCGTAAAGCCCGTGCCCGCCGCCCAGCGCCACGACGTGCGGCCCGAACCCCGAGAACGTCCGCGTGTACGTCCCGCGCTCCGGCACCGGGTTGCCCGCGGCCGGCCGCGCGAGCCGCACCGGGCACACGTCACTCTCCGAGGCCGGGTCCGGGTTCTCCTCGCGCCCCACACCGGCCCCCTCGGAACCCGTACTCTCAGCACGCCCTTCAGAGCCTGGATCCACCGCGTCCGAGCGGGTCACGGCGCCGGGAAGATCACCGTCCGCCGACCGCGACGAACCTGCTGCTGCGAAGTCTTCATCGGTCACTCCCGCCCCACATCCCGATGGCTCACCTGGACCTCCATCCCGCGGTCGCGCAGGCGGGCGCCGACCTGTTCGGCCATGGCCACGCTACGGTGCTTGCCGCCCGTGCAGCCCACCGCGAGCGTCGCGTAACTCTTGCCCTCGCGCGCGTATCCGGCCGCGACCACCTGCAGGACCTCCTCGTACGCGTCGAGGAACTCCTTGGCCCCCGGCTGCCCGAGGACGTAGTCGCGCACGGGCGCGTCGAGCCCGTTCATCGGCCGCAGGTCCGGCACCCAGTGCGGATTGGGCAGGAACCGGCAGTCGACCACCAGGTCGGCGTCCACCGGCAGCCCGTACTTGAACCCGAAGGACACGACGTTGAGCCGCAGCCCCGGCCGGTCCTCACCGCCGAAGTACGCGACGATCTTGTTGCGCAGGTCGTGGACGTTGTGCGACGAGGTGTCGATCACCAGGTCGGCGTTGGCCCTGACCTCCCGCAGGATCCCCCGCTCACGGGTGATCCCGTCGACCAGGCGCCCCTCTCCCTGGAGGGGATGTGGCCTGCGGACGTTCTCGAACCTGCGCACCAGCTCCTCGTCGCTGGCCTCCAGGAACACCACCCGCACCCGCACACCGCGCCCCTCGAGCTCCTCGATGGCCGCGTTGAGGTCGGTGGTGAAGGCCAGGCTGCGCACGTCGACGACGGCCGCCACCTTGTCGGCCGCCAGCTTGACCTTGCCCGCCTCCTCCGCCATCGCGAACAGCAGCCCGGGCGGCAGGTTGTCGATGACGAACCAGCCCAGGTCCTCGAGCGCTTTGGCGGCTGTGCTGCGCCCCGCCCCGGACATGCCGGTGACGATGACGAACGCCGGCTCGGTGCTCATTGCCTCTCTCCGTCCCGCACGCCCTGCCCGGGCGCGCCACCATGGCGGAGGCACCCGGACACGCCGTGGCATCCTGGCGAGATCATGGTGACTCTCCCTTCAGTGTCGACACGATGACCTCGGCGATGGACGGGCCGATGCCGGGAACCTCGCACATTTCCGCGGCAGTGGCCTCGCGTAGCTTCTTCACGGAGCCGAAGTGTTTGAGCAGCGCCTGCCT
Source organism: Nonomuraea sp. NPDC051941 (assembly GCF_044593615.1). NCBI lineage: Bacteria > Bacillati > Actinomycetota > Actinomycetes > Streptosporangiales > Streptosporangiaceae > Nonomuraea > Nonomuraea sp. NPDC051941. The sequence goes on along the minus strand of NZ_JBIUCF010000033.1, from coordinate 33,823 downwards.
GCGCGCCGGCCCGAGGCCGGGCACGCCGTCGAGCGCGCTCTCCTTCACCGTCTTGGACCTCTTGGAACGATGGTAGGTGATGGCGAACCTGTGTGCCTCGTCCCGCACGCGTTGCAGCAGGTAGAGACCCTCGCTTGAACGAGGCATGATCACCGGCTGGTCATCGCCGGGCAACCACACCTCCTCCAGCCGCTTGGCCAGCCCGCACACGGACACGTCGTCGATGCCGAGCTCGTCGAGCGCCCGCTGCGCGGCGGCCGCCTGGGGACCCGCGCCGTCGACGACGACGAGGTTGGGCGGATAGGCGAACTTGCGCGGTTTGCCGGTCTCAGGGTCGATGGGGCCGTGGCCGGTGTCGTCGTCGGCGGCCAGCTCGCCGGTGGCCGAGCGTTCCTCCAGGTAGCGGCGGAAGCGGCGCATGATCACCTCGTAGATCGAGGCGACGTCGCCCTCCTTGGTCTTGACGGCGAAGCGCCGGTATTCGCTCTTGCGCGCCAGCCCGTCCTCGAAGACGACCATCGACGCCACGACGTTCTCGCCCTGCAGGTGGGAGACGTCGTAGCACTCGACGCGCAGCGGCGCCTGGTCGAGGTCGAGCGCGTCGGCGATCTCCTGCAGCGCCTTGCTGCGGGTGGTCAGATCGCTGGCGCGGCGGATCTTGTGCTGCGCCAGCGACTCCTTGGCGTTGCGCTCGACGGTCTCCATCAGCGACTTCTTGTCGCCGCGCTGCGGCACGCGCACCTCGACACGGGCCCGGCGCTGCTCGGTCAGCAGCTCGGCGACCGCGTCGTTGTCGGGCGGCAGCGCGGGCACGAGCACCTCGCGCGGCATCGAGTCGGGGCTCGCCTCGGCATACATCTGGAGCAGGAACTGCTCGACCAGCTCGCCGGGGGAGGCCTCCTCGACCTTGTCGACCACCCAGCCGCGCTGGCCGCGGATGCGGCCGCCGCGCACGTAGAAGACCTGAACGGCGGCTTCGAGCGGGTCCTCGGCCAGCGCGATCACGTCGGCGTCGGTGCCCTCGCCGAGCACCACGGCCTGCTTCTCCAGCGCCCGCTGCAACGCCTGGATGTCGTCGCGCAGCCGCGCGGCGCGCTCGTACTCCTGCTCGCCGGCGGCCTCGCGCATCTCCTTCTCGAGGCGCTTGATGAAGCGGCTGGTGTTGCCCGCCATGAAGTCGCAGAAGTCCTCGGCCAGCTCGCGGTGCTCCTCCGGGGTGACCCGGCCGACGCACGGCGCCGAGCACTTGTCGATGTAGCCGAGCAGGCACGGGCGGCCGATCTGGCCGGCCCGCTTGAACACCCCCGCCGTGCACGTCCGCACCGGGAAGACCCGCAGCAGCAGGTCGACGGTCTCGCGGATGGCCCACGCGTGCGAATAGGGGCCGAAGTAGCGCGTGCCCTTGCGCTTGGCCCCGCGCATGACCTGCACCCGCGGGAAGTCCTCGCCCATGGTGACCGCGAGGTAGGGGTACGACTTGTCGTCGCGGTATTTCACGTTGAAGCGCGGGTCGAACTCCTTGATCCAGGAGTATTCGAGCTGCAGCGCCTCGACCTCGGTGCCGACGACGGTCCAGTCGACGTCGGCGGCCGTGGTCAGCATCGTCTGGGTCCGCGGGTGCAGCGCGGAGAAGTCGGCGAAGTACGAATTGAGCCGCTGGCGCAGGCTCTTGGCCTTGCCGACGTAGATCACCCGGCCGTGCGCGTCCCTGAACCGGTAGACCCCCGGGGAATCGGGAATCGAACCCGGCTTGGGCCGGAAACTCAAGGGGGTGCCCGCTGATCTCGCCACATTCAAAGACTAGTAGCCCCCACCGACAAGGTTGCCCGCCGCGCCTTCCCACCAGGCGCGGCGGGCCCTCCCTGAAAAGGGGCCCGCCTACGCGAGCGTGATCTGGTCGCCCTCGACCTTGATCTGCTGCGCGGGCAGCGGCTTGTCGGCCGGTCCGTCCTTGACCGAGCCGTCCGCGATGGCGAACTTGCTGTTGTGACACGGGCAGACGATCACCCCGTCCGAGACGCTGCCGACCGTGCACCCGTTGTGCGTGCACACGGCGCTGAACGCCTTGAACTCGCCCGAAGTGGGCTGCGTCACCACGATCTTCTGGTCCTTGAAGATCGTCCCGCCGCCGACGGGGATGTCGGCGGTCTTGGCCAGCGCCCCACCGGCTTGCGGCGCGCCGGACTGCGGGGCGCTCGACTCGGAGGCGGTGCCGGCGGACTGTGCGGTGTCGGTGCCGCCGCCGCAGGCGGTGAGCGCCAGCGCGAGGCCGCCCGCACCGACGCTCGCGAACACTGCACGGCGACTCTGAAGGTCATCTCCCATGCGCTCACCCAACCGCACCTAGGTGAGAAATTCATGAGACGCGATCTACGCGAGCTTGATCTTGTCTCCGTCCACGGTGATCTTCTTCTCCTCAAGCGGCTCGCTCGCGGGCCCGTCCTTGACGGAGCCGTCGCTGATGTTGAACTTGCTGCCGTGACAAGGGCAGTTGATCGTTTTGTTCGCGACGGTGGCGACCGTGCAGCCCGCGTGGGTGCAGACCGCCGTGAACGCCTTGAACTCCCCGGCAGTCGGCTGCGTGACCACGATCTTCTCGTTCTCGAAGACCTTCCCACCGCCTTCGGGGATATCGGCCGTGTCAGCCAGCGCCTTGCCGCCGCCGCTCTTCGCCTCGGCCTTTTTCTTCTTCGGCGACGACGACTCCTCGGCGGGCTCCTCCGCCGGTGGCTCCGCACTCGCCTCCGTCGTCGGCGAGCCGTAGCTCGCACACGCCGTCAGAACCGCCGCGAGCCCGGCGCCGCCGGCGCCGAGCATCATCGCCCGGCGAGTCGTTTCCGTCATGGTGTGTTCCTCCCAGATTGGCTTTCACTTCAGGTACGGCCAGCGCCCTCGCGCCGGTTCAGCGTGCCCGAGCCCAATCCGGTTCTCTACGCATAAGTACGCGCTCAGCAGGCCACTTCACGCCGCCACTTCACCCGCCACTTCAGGCGACCACGATGCCGTCACCCTCGACCCTGACCTTGTAGGACGTCAACGGGGCGCTCGCGGGCCCCTTGGTGGCCTTGCCACTGTCGGCGGCGAACTCGCTGCCGTGGCAGGCACACCTGATGACGTTCTCCTTGGGGGTGCTGACCGCGCAGCCCTTGTGCGTGCAGATCGAGCTGAACGCCATGAAGACCCCCTGAGTGGGCTGGGTCACCACGACCTGCAGGTCCTCGATCACCTTGCCCCCGCCCACGGGCACGTCGGCGACCTTGGCGATGACCTTGCCCTTGAGACTCGGCTGGGCCTTGGCATCTCCCCCGCCACACCCCGCCAACGCCAGCGCACACGCCGCGACCCCGGCCACCCCCAGCACCTTGCGCCGCCCGAACCCCGCTTCAGACCCCACTTCAGGCCCCGTTTCAGGCACGGCTGCGCCCCGCTCCGTAACCGTCATGAACTGCCGACCCTCCGCGTCGCCGCTGACCCCCTGCAGGTCAAGCCGTTACCATCACCCAACCTTATTGCCGCCACCCCTCGGTCCCCCCGCCGGGTAGCACCCCACCCCCACCGCTCAGCCGGCCACTCCACCCCACCACAGCCACCACCGCGCCGCACGGCCGCCAGCACCTCACCAACCCCCAACCATCGACCCCGACGACCGGCCCAGCCGCTTCCAGCCACCCTCACCGACGAGAAGACCCACCAATCCCCAGCCACCCGACCAGCAAGGCGACCCAACAACCCCAACCGCTCCAGCACCGACGCAGCCCGACACTCCCCAACCACCCCCACCAGCGAAACGGCCCAAAAACCCCACAACCGTCGGCATCCCGGCGGTCGGCTGCCGTGGCAAGAACCCGACTACCGCCCGGCGTGATCGACGGTCAGCGGGTGGTAGGCCGACGGTCAGCGCCGACGCCCACCCTGCCCATATGACTCTCACGACAGAACGCCCGACCACACCCCCCGTCCGACCCCGCTGGTGGCGGCGTCCCTGGGTGGCCCCTCTGGCGGTGGTGGCGATCGCGTTCGTCGCCTTCTCGCTGCCGCCCTACCTGTCCATGAACCCGGCCCAGTCCCGCGTGCCCGCCCCCGACTTCTTCCCACCCCACTTCGCGGTGCTGTCCCTGCACGTGATCTTCGGCTCGACCGCGATGATCACGTGCTGCCTGCAGATCTGGCCGTGGTTCCGCCAGCGCTATCCCCGCGCGCACCGCCGGATCGGCCGCGTGTACGTCTTCGGCGGCTGCCTGCCCAGCGGCGTGCTGGGCCTGATCGTGTCGGTGACCACGCCGTACTTCGGCCCGGTGACGGCGGCCAGCGGCGTTGTACTCGCAACCCTCTGGGTGGCCTGCACGCTGGCGGGCTGGCGGATGGCCAGGCAGCGCAGGTTCGTCGACCACCGCCGGTGGATGGTCCGCAGCTTCGCCCTGACCCTGTCCATCATCACGAACCGCCTCTGGGGCTCCGTGTTCACCATTGCCCTGTCGCCCGAACTGGAGACAACCTTCCATGGCGACGAGACGCTGCTGGCGAGCATGGTAAGCGCGCTGAGCGCGTGGCTGGGCTGGGTGCTGCCGCTGCTGTTCGCCGAGTGGTGGCTGGAGCGCGGCGACGCCGCCAAGCGCCGCGCCCGCGCCGCCGCAAGCCGCCAAGCAGCCTGAACGCACACTTCGCCCGCTACCGCCCCGTGCACAACTACGGACACCGCCCAGCGCCACCGCGCACAACTACGAACGCTGCCCACGCCACCGCGCATGAGCACCCACGTCCGCCCAACACCCGCTCGTGTGGACACCGGCATCACCACTTCGCGCGTAAGCACGAATATCGCCAGGCACCAGCACTGCGTGCCCAACCTCATCCAGCACGACCACCCCACGTGGGCGCTGTCCCCCACCAGCAACGCCCACGCGGACACCCCGCGTCCGGCCGGCCGTCCCGGTGCGCCCCGGACCGCTGCGCCCGCACCGGGGTGCCGCAGCGGTCCGCACCGGAGCCGCCCGCCACCCGGGCACTCCGATCAGCCACCCCGCCAGATCTGCCGCCCGCACGAGGACACCCCCGTGCGGGACTCAGGCACGAGGACACCCCCGGGCGCGACTCAGAAGGAGAGAATCTTCCGCAGGAAGCGGCCCGTGTGGCTCTCGTCCACCAGCGCCACCTCCTCAGGCGTCCCACTGGCGACCAGCGTCCCGCCCCGGGACCCACCCTCAGGCCCCATGTCGATGATCCAGTCAGCGGTCTTGATCACATCGAGGTTGTGCTCGATCACGATCACCGTGTTTCCGCCGTCGACCAGCCGCCCGAGCACCCCCAGCAGTCGCCGGATGTCCTCGAAGTGCAGCCCGGTCGTCGGCTCGTCCAGCACGTAGATCGTCCGCCCCGTCTGCCGCCGCTGGAGCTCCGAAGCGAGCTTGACGCGCTGCGCCTCGCCACCGGACAGCGTGGTCGCGGGCTGCCCGAGCCGTACGTAGCCCAGACCCACGTCGTTGAGCGTCTGCAGGTGGCGCTTGATCGCCGGGATCGCCTCGAAGAAGCCCAGGGCCTCCTCGATCGGCATGTCGAGCACCTCGGAGATCGTCTTGCCCTTGTAGTGGACCTCCAGCGTCTCCCTGTTGTAGCGGGCGCCGTGGCAGACCTCGCAGGGGACGTAGACGTCCGGCAGGAAGTTCATCTCGATCTTGATGGTGCCGTCGCCCGCGCACGCCTCGCAGCGCCCGCCCTTGACGTTGAAGCTGAAGCGCCCGGGCTGGTAGCCGCGCACCTTCGCCTCGGCCGTGGCCGCGAACAGCTTGCGGACGTGGTCGAACACGCCCGTGTACGTGGCCGGGTTGGAACGCGGCGTGCGCCCGATCGGCGACTGGTCGACGTGGACGACCTTGTCCACGTGGTCCATGCCGTTGATCCGCGAGTGCCGCCCCGGCACCGTGCGGGCGCCGTTGAGCTCCTTGGCCAGCGCGTTGTAGAGGATGTCGTTGACCAGCGTCGACTTGCCGGACCCCGACACGCCCGTGACCGCCGTGAACACGCCCAGCGGGAAGTCGATGTCGACACCCTTGAGGTTGTGCTCGCGCGCCCCCTTGACCGTGATCTGCCGCTTCCTGTCGCGCTTGCGGCGCTTGGCCGGGATCGCGATGCTCTTGCGGCCGGACAGGTACTGGCCGGTCAGCGACTCCTCGCTGCTCAGGAGGTCCTGGACGGTGCCGGACACGACGACCTGGCCGCCGTGTTCGCCGGCGCCGGGGCCGATGTCGACCACCCAGTCGGCCGCCGCGATCGTGTCCTCGTCGTGCTCGACCACGATCAGCGTGTTGCCCATGTCGCGCAGCCGGACGAGGGTGTCGAGCAGCCGCATGTTGTCACGCTGGTGCAGGCCGATGGACGGCTCGTCGAGCACGTACAGGACGCCGACCAGGCCGGAGCCGATCTGCGTGGCCAGCCTGATGCGCTGGGCCTCGCCACCCGCCAGGGTGGCGGCGGCGCGGTCCATGGTCAGGTAGTCGAGGCCGACGTCGAGCAGGAAGCCCATGCGGGCGTTGATCTCCTTGACCACCCGCTCGGCGATGTGCATGTCGCGGTCGGACAGCTTGAGCCCGGCCAGGAACTTCGCGCACTCGCCGATCGACATGGCCGCGACCTCGGCGATCGACTTGTCGGCGACGGTGACCGCCAGCGTGACCGGCTTGAGCCTGGCGCCCTTGCAGGCCGGGCACGGGATCTCCCGCATGTAGCCCTCGAACCGCTCGCGGGTCGAGTCGCTCTCCGCCTCGGCGTGCCGGCGCTGCACCCACGGGATGACGCCGTCGTAGGTGGTGTAGTAGGAGCGCTGGCGGCCGTAGCGGTTGCTGTAGCGTACGTGGACCTGCTCGTCGTGGCCGTACAGCAGCGACTTCTGCGCCTTCTTCGGCAGCTTCTCCCACGGCGTGTCGAGGGTGAACCCGACCGTGTGGCCGAGCGCCTCGATCAGCCTGACGAAGTATTCGCTCGTGTGGCCGCCGGACCAGGGGTGGAGCGCGCCGTCGCCGAGCGTGCGCTCGGGGTCGGGCACCACCAGGTCGGGGTCCACCTCCATCTTCGTGCCGAGGCCCGTGCACTCGGGGCAGGCGCCGAACGGGGAGTTGAACGAGAACGAGCGCGGCTCCAGCTCCTCGAACGACAGGTCGTCGTAGGGGCAGTAGAGGTGCTCGGAGTAGAACCGCTCCCGGTTGGGGTCGTCCTCCGGCAGGTCGACGAACTCGAGCGTGATCGTGCCGCCGGACAGCTGCAGCGCGGTCTCGACCGAGTCGTTGAGCCGGCGCCGCGCCGACTCCTTGACCGACAGGCGGTCGACGATGACCTCGATGTCGTGCTTCTCGTACTTCTTCAGCTTCGGCGGCTCCTCCAGCCGCACGACCGTGCCGTCGACCCTGGCCCTGGCGAAACCCTTGGTCTGCAGCTCGCGGAACAGCTCGGCGTATTCGCCCTTGCGGCCCCTGATGACCGGCGCGAGCACCTGGAAGCGGGTGCCCTCCTCCAGGTCCATCACGCGATCGACGATCTGCTCGGGCGTCTGCCTGGCGATCGGCCGCGCGCACACCGGGCAGTGCGGCTTGCCGATGCGCGCCCACAGCAGCCTCAGATAGTCGTAGACCTCGGTGATCGTGCCGACGGTCGAGCGCGGGTTCTTGCTGGTGGCCTTCTGGTCGATCGACACCGCGGGCGACAGGCCCTCGATGAAGTCGACGTCGGGCTTGTCCATCTGGCCGAGGAACTGGCGGGCGTACGCCGACAGCGACTCGACGTAGCGCCGCTGGCCCTCAGCGAAGATCGTGTCAAAAGCCAGACTCGACTTCCCGGAGCCGGACAGGCCGGTGAAGACGATCAGCGAGTCTCGCGGCAGGTCGAGCGAGACGTCCTTGAGGTTGTGTTCTCGTGCACCACGCACGATCAGGCGGTCTGCCACGGCGATCCCGGAGGTCAAAAGGCGGATAGGTCCACGGGGGATGGTAGACGGAGGCTCCGACAATTTCGGCGGACCGTTGCCCGGCCCCCGAAAATCCGTCCCTCACAGGTTACGACCATCTCCCACCCCGGCAGGAGCCCTTCCAGATTCAACCAGCTGACCTGCGGCTTTATGCCGGGCGCCAGCCCACGCCCCCAACTGATGAAATATCCAGACATGACCGTCCTACTCGCGCTGCAGGCCGAGCTGGCCTCGGCCACCGGCCGGCTGCTGGCCACGGCCGCGTCCCTGTCCGACGCCGACCTCGCCGAGCCCTCCCTCCTGCCCGGCTGGACCAGAGGACACGTGCTCGCCCACGTCGCGCAGAACGCCGACTCCCACCTCAACCTCCTGACCTGGGCGAAGACGGGCGTCAAAGTCCCACAGTACGCCTCCCACGAGGCCAGAACCGCCGCGATCGAGGTCGCTTCCACTTACCCAGCCGCCCGGCACCTGGCCGACCTCGAGGAAGGCGCGGCCCGCCTGGCCGCCGCCGTCCGCGACCTGCCCCAGGACCGCTGGTCGGCCCGGGTGGAGGGCATGCGCCCGCCCGAGCACCCCGCCTGGTACCTCCTGGTACGCCGCCTGCGCGAGATCGGCCTCCACCACGTGGACCTGGCCGCCGGGTACGGCCCCGCCGACTGGCCCGCACCATTCGTCCTGCGCGAACTCCACGACTGCCGCGCCTGCTGGCCGCACGCCGGCGGCACGGTGAGCGAGATCATGCTCAAGAACCCGTCGGGCGAGATCGCCGCCAGGTGGCCCGGCCTCGGCCCCGGCCCCGCGGTCGAGGGCGCGCCGGCCGACATGCTGGCCTGGCTGACCGGCCGGTCGAGGGGTGAGGGCGTTACCCTGGTGCCAGTGGGGCAGTCGTTCACGCCCGCGGGCGAGGGCCTTCCGGAGCCGCCGCCGTGGCTGACGATGCCGGCCCCCGCTGATCTGCCCACGACACCCCCGAAGGACTACCCATGACCTACACAGGTGACGTCCAGGTCGGCGGCCCCGCCGACGTGCGCGAGCTGCCCGCGCTCACGATCTACAAGCTCGCCGTCGGCCCGTTCGACAACAACGCGTACCTGCTGCGTTGCTCGGAGACCGGCGACGGGCTGCTGATCGACGCGGCCGCCGACGCCGATCGGCTGCTCGCCCTGATCTCCGACCGGCCGGTCGGAGAGATCGTCACGACCCACCAGCACGGCGACCACTGGCAGGCTCTTGAACAGCTGACCAAGGTCACCGGCGCCGAGGTGATCGCCCACCCGCTCGACGCGCCCGCCCTGCCCGTGCCGGTGGACCGCACGGTCGAGCACGGCGACACGATCACCGTCGGCGCCGTCACGCTGGAGGTCATCCACCTGCGCGGCCACACGCCGGGCTCGATCGCCCTGCTGTACGACGGCGGCGAGGCGGGACACCACCTGTTCACGGGCGACTCGCTGTTCCCCGGCGGCGTCGGCAACACCCAGAAGGACCCGCAGCGCTTCACCCAGCTCTACAACGACGTGGTGGAGCGCATCTTCGACCGCCTCCCCGACGAGACCTGGGTCTACCCGGGCCACGGCAAGGACACCACCCTCGCCACCGAACGCCCGTCCCTCCCCGAATGGAAGTCTCGCGGCTGGTGATCTAAGCGCCATTTGGGCGGGCCGCGCTGTTTGGGACGGACTTGCGCGGCCTGCCACTTGGGGACGACCGTCTGAGAGCAAGCAACGCCTCTTCCGCGAGGGCGCCGCGCTCTCGATGCCGTCGTGGTCAGACTCACCACGGAATCGGCCCAGAACGCGCGTCGTCACGGCGAGCAACCCGTGAGCCTTCACGACCGGCCATGACAGACGGCCACAGACGTCGGCGCGTGCGGCCCACCGTGCGCAGCCGTAAAAGCTGGGCCTAGGGATGGGTGGAGAGGACGTGGAGGATGCGGTCGGCGGCGAGGGCGGGGTCGTCGGCCAGGCCGACGACCTCGCCCCACGACCACCGATAGAACCATCCCTCGGACATCGGCACGCAGTCGACGGTCTCCGCCAGCAGCGCCGTGTCGGGATCGCTGATCCGCAACGCGGGCGGGTAAGGCCGGAGCGTGGCCGTCAGCCCGCGTTGCTCCAGCTCCGTGGCCAGCTTGCCGAGATAGTACGTGCGCGTGTGCTCGCGCGGCGTAGCCGACATGGCTCCATCAAAGCCGAAGTAAGACGAAAAATCCCGGTCAGTTGTTAATACGTTCGGCCTCGCGGCGCTGCTCCCGCTTGTAGACCAGCACCCGCAGAGGGATCGCCGCCACGAGCGCGATCTGCATGCTCGCGCCGATCTTGATCGGCATGTCGCCGCCCTCGGGCCAGGCCACCCAGAAGGTCAGGAACGCCACGTTCACCATGATCCAGCCCAGGACGCCCGCCAGGAGCTGGCCCTTCGGCTTGGGGTACTCGATCCGGCTGACCATCAGCCACGCCACGGCGAGCACGGCCAGCAGGGACCAGACGCTCGGCTGGAACAGCAGCACGATGGAGATCACGGTCATGGCCCCCATGGGGATGGGCAGGCCCATGAAGTCGCCGCTCTTGGTCTTGACGCAGGCGAACCTGGCCAGGCGTACGACGCCGGCCACCAGCACGGCCGCCGCCGCCCCGACCACCATCGGGAACGGCACCTCTTTGGTGAACCCGCCCCAGATCACGACCATGAACGCGGGCGCGAACCCGAAGCTGATGACGTCGGCCAGGTTGTCGAGCTCGGCGCCCATCGCGGAGGCTCGGAAACGCCGCGCCACGAGGCCGTCGAACAGGTCGCACGTCGCGCCGATGAGCAGCAGCACGATGGCGGTGGCGAAAGAGCTGGGAACGGGCGTGAAATGACCGCCGGCGACCGTCAGCTGCTGGATCGCGGAGTAGGCCAGCACGCACACCGCGAGGAACCCGCAGACCGCGTTGCCCAGCGAGAGGGAGTCCGCGGCGGACAGGCGGAACGCCTTGCCGACGGGACCACGAGGTTCTTCCTCATCCGCCTGCCAACTGCCGGCGTCAGCCGCGGTCAATTCTGGTCACCCCCGCAACCGTCTTCTCACCCACGGACACCGCGGGAGAGATCCCTTCGGGAAGGTAGATGTCGACGCGCGAACCGAACCTGATGAGCCCGATCCGCTCGGCCTGCGCCACCTTCGCACCGCTGCTCACGTATGGCACGATCCTGCGCGCCACCGCGCCCGCGATCTGCACCATCTCGATGTCGCCCAGCGTGGTCTCGAAATGCCACACCACGCGTTCGTTCTGGTCGCTGTCCTTGTTGAACGCCGGCAGAAACCCACCTGCCACATGCTGCACGGAGGTGACATTTCCCGCAAGAGGGGCCCGATTGACGTGTACGTTCAGCGGGCTCATGAAGATCGCGACCCTCGTGCGGCCGTCCGGCCACGGGTCGATGCTCTGCACCACGCCGTCGGCGGGCGACAGGACGCGTCCCTCGCCGGGAGTGCGGTCAGGGTCGCGGAAGAACCAGAGCATACCGCCGGTGAGCGCGCTCAGCGGCACCGCCGCGAGCGCCCAGCGCCGGTCTCGGCGCGTCAGCAGCGCGGTGGCGGCCGCCGCGGCCACCGTCGGGAGGAGCCACGGGGAGACCCCGCGTGCGAGCCTGACGCGGCTCGACTTGGCAGAATCGTCTGACACGTACAACCTTTGATGGTGACTGGATTGGGCGCTTTGCCGTGATGTTACAGAACTAGCAACTATTACACGGCACAACTACACAAGCAAAGCGCCTCGAAGCCCTTTTCGCTAGACCTGCTCCGGGTGCGGTTCCTCGCCCTTGCGCGCGTCGATGCGGGCCTTGATCAGGCTGGCCACGGTGGTGATGACCATGGTGGCGCCGATGACCGAGAGCGACACCCAGATGGGAATTTCGGGCGCCCAGGAGACATGGCTGGCGTGCAACGCCTCCAATATCAGCTTAACCCCGATGAACCCCAGGATGAACGCCAAACCATAGCTGATGTAGACCAGTCGCTGCAGCAGCCCGCCCAGCAGGAAGTAGAGCTGACGCAATCCCATCAGGGCGAACGCGTTGGCCGTGAAGACGATGAACGGGTCCTTGGTGAGCCCGAAGATCGCCGGAATCGAGTCGAGCGCGAAGAGCAGGTCGGTGCTTCCGATCGCGACCATCACGATGAGCATCGGGGTCACCATGCGCCGGCCGTCGATCTTGACGGTGACCTTGGAGCCGACGTACCCGTCGGTGGTGGGGAAGGCCCTGCGCACCCACCTCAGCACGACGTTCTCGTTGAACTCCTCTTCCTCGCCCTTGAGGTGCTGGCGGACGAGGTTGATCGCGGTGTAGACGAGGAAGGCGCCGAACACGTAGAAGAGCCAGCTGAAGCGCTCCAGGGCGGCGGCCCCGAGCGCGATGAAGATACCGCGCATCACCAGCGCGAGCAGGATGCCCACGAGCAGCACCTTGTGCTGGTATTGGCGTGGCACGGCGAATCTGCTCATGATGATGAAGAAGATGAAGAGGTTGTCGACGCTCAAGCTGTATTCGGTGATGTAGCCGGCGAAGAACTCACCGGCCTTGTCTCCTCCGACAGTGGCCCACAGGAGCACTCCGAACACAACGGCGAGGGCGACATAGAAGGTCACCCAGTATCCGGCCTGCCGCATGGAGAACTCTCGGGCTTCTCCACGGTCGACTATCCACAAGTCAATGGCGAGGACGACAAGGAGACCGCCGATCACGGCGATCCAGGCCCACACGGGTACAGTCACGTCAAGACCCTCCGGCATGCACGACTCATTGCCGGAGGTCTCTCCCGCCCGCTGAAAACCGCGGACCGGCAGCCCCGGGGGCCCCGTGGAGCGGGGCTGCACCGTGATGACGAGGCTGTCGCGAAGGGATACTCCCCTCCCTAACCCAGGCAGTATATGAGAACCGTTCGGCGCGGCCTAATCATCCTTTGGATCTTGACCACCGTAAACGGCCAGCACGCTCTCGACGGCGTCGTCATCCCCGGGCATCTCCAGCCCCCGCCGCGCGGCCGCCGCAGCCAGTGTTTCCGCAGCTCCGGGAGCTATGAGCGCCTGTACGGCCCGGCGCAGCGCCGCAACATCCCCGGGTGGAACCAAGATCCCAGCATCCCCCAAAATTTCTGGAATTCCACCCACATCGGATGCGATTGCCGGTGTTCCCGACATGAGCGCCTCGCGGAGGGTCAGCGGCTGGCCCTCCCACCGGCTCGGCATCACCAGCACGACGGCGGCCCCGAGCAGGTCGGGCACGTCGTCCCGGTTGCCGAGCAGCACCACGGGCAGGCTCTCGGCCTGGATCCTGCTCTGCAACTCCCCGCTCAGCGGCCCGTCCCCCGCGACCACGAACAACGGCTGCTCGGACGGCCACGGCCCGGCGGCGACGTCGAGCAGCGTCTCGAGCCCCTTCTGCTGGGCCAGCCGGGCGATCGTCAGGAGCACCGGCCGGTCGCCCGCGCCCAGCTCGTCCCGGACCTGCCGCGGCGTGCGTGCCGCCGGTCGGAGCCCGGGCGCGGGCACCACGGCGGCCCGCACGTCGCGGGCCCCGAGCCGGGCCATGCCCGTGCCGAGATCCGGCGAGACGACGAGCACGTGATCGGCCCGCCGCGCCACGATGCGCTCCAGGACCCCGTAGACGAGCCCGACGAACCCTCCGGCGGTCAGCGCGTTGTGCAGGGTGACCACCAGTCGCGGCCCGCCCCGCTTCCCGAGGGCGGCCAGCGCCCCGGCCCGCAGCCCGTGGGCGTGCACGACGTCGGCGTCCCGGGTCAACCGCCTGATGGCGAGCGCGGTGCGCAGGTCGTTCGCGGGGTGCGGCCGGTCCGAGACGGCCACCGCCGCGAACCGCGCCCCGGCACGACTGTAGGAGAACTGCTCCTCGACGCTGCGCGGCCCGATGACGGCCACCTGATGCCCGCGCCGCACCAGCCCTTCGACCAGCATCCGGACATACCTCCCGGTGCCGCCGGACGTGGTGCCCAGCACGAAAGCCACCCGCACAACCCGCTCCTTCCTCGCCGCTCCCGACCGCCGGGCCACGGAGCGGCCCGCTCAACCCGGCCCCGCTCAACCCGGCCCGCTCAACCCGGCCCGCTCAACCCGGCTTGCTCAACCCCCGCCCGCTAAGCCCAGCCCGCTCTCAACCTCGTCCGCCCCGGCGCAGCAGCCCGGCCACGACATCGGCGTCGGCCCGATCGACCAGGGCCACGACCACGGCCCCCGCCACCAGCGCGACGGCGGCGGCCAGGACGGTGGCCCCCACGTTGGGCCAGATGCCGCTCGCCCCGACCAGCCCCACCACACCGGTCCCTGCCAGGTAACCCAGGAAACCGCCCCCGGCCGCCGCGACCGCCGCCCGGGGCAGGCCCGCCACCGCCGCGCTCCCCCGGGCGCGGACCACGGAGCCGAGCAGCAGCGCCCCGCCCACGCTCATGCCGACGCTCATCCCGAGCGCCAAGCCACCGATCTTCCACCCCCCGGGCAGTGCCAGCGCGAAGACCGCCTGAGCAACCGTCGCCACCACCCACGCCGCCACGGTCCCGGTGGCGACCTCCCGGCCGCGGCCGGCCGCGTAGAGGACCCGGCTCAGGTGAGCGATCAGCCCGTATCCGACCAGGCCCGGCGCGAACAGCGCGATGGCGTGGGCCAGCTCGGACGGGTCCACCTCGGTCTTGATCCCGAGGAACACCACCGCTCCCGGCCCCGACGCGGCGGCCAGCACCCCGGCGGCCAGCCCGGACACCAGCACCACGGCCCGCGTGGTGCGCGCCGCCAGCTCGGCGAACGCCCGCGGCTCGCCGGCCTGCGCGGACAGCCGGGGAAACGCGCTGGTGGCGATGGGCACGGCCAGCACCGCGTACGGCACCAGGTAGATCGCCCACGCGTAGTTGTAGACGACGATGGCGCCGTTGCCGATCGCGTGATTGGACAGCACCAACACCATGATCGTGGCGGCCTGCTGGGCGAGGAGCGCGGCGATCCCGGCGAAGGCGAGCCGGCGCACCTGCCCGGCCACCCCGTCGGGGAATCGCAGGGTGGGCCGCCACCTCAACCCCAGCCGGGCCGTGGGCCCGATCACGGCCAGCACTAGAGACAGCACCCCCAGGCTGGTCCCCAGCGACAGCGCCAGTTCGGCCGGGCCCAACAGTGACTCAGGGTTGCTGTCGCCACCGCTGAGCGGCACGAACAGCAGGTAGGCCACGATGACCACGATGCTGGACACGAGGGGCGCGGCCGCGGGCCCGGCGAAGCGCTTGTGCGCCTGCAGCACGCCGTAGAGCACGACGGCGACGCCGTAAAGCGGGATCTGGGGTGCGAAGACGATCAGCATCCGGGTGGCGACCGCCGTCACCGCGCTCATGTCGCACCCTTTGATCGGGGAGCCGAAGAACAGCCCGATGACCGGCCCGGCGAACAGCGCGGTGAGCACGGCCAGCGGGACGAGCACCACGACCACCCACGTCAGCAGCGCCGAGCTGATCCGCCCCACCCGCTCGCCGGTCTCCCGGTCGTCGTCCGAGGCCCGGGCGGCGAGCACCGGGACGACCATCCCGGCCAGGGCCCCGCCGACGACCACCTCGAACACGATGTTGGGGATCTGGTTGGCCGTCATGTAGGCGGTCGAGAGGCAGTTGGTCCCCACCGTCTGGGCGAAGGCGTACTGCTTGGCGAACCCGGCGACGCGTGCCAGCACCGTGATGGCCCCGATGAGCATGGCGCCGCCCGCGACCCCTCGCGCCGTCACCACTGCCACCCGGCCTCCCCAGCCCCGCGCCCGATCGCGCCGACGCAGAACATCCTGGCAGGTCGTGCCGACAAACGAGCGGTCACACAGGGTCGACCGGACGGCGGCCGAGCATGTCGAGCCGGTTGAGCACGGGGTTGCCGGCGATGACCTTGGTGAAGCTGACCTTCTCCGCGGCGGCGGTCAGCGCCACCACGGTGCCCAGCAGGACATAGCGTCCCGGACGGCCCAGCTTGGTGACGGCGGCGAGCCCGAGCAGGGCGCCCAGGGAGTTGGCCCCGGCGTCACCGAGCATGGCGCGCTCGCCCAGGTCGTCCGGCAGCAGCGCCGCGGCGGCCCCCAGCGGCACGGCGGCCAGCGCCGCGGCGGCGGGCGAGTCGCGGAAGAGGGAGGCGGCCAGCAGCGGGCCGCCGGTCAGCAGGCCCACCTTGATGGCCCGGCCGGGGCGCAGGTCGAAGAGGTTGGCGAGGTTGGCGGCGCCGGCGATGGCGGCGCCGTTGACCAGGGTGTCGACCGGTCCCTGCGAGACGAGGGCGGCGGCGCCGAGCCCGGTGGCGCCGATGCCGAGGATCTTGACGGCGCCGCTGGTGACCTCGCCCCGGGCGAGCGCGGTCAGGTGGCCCTTGAAGCCCTTGGACGACGTGGTGCCGTACAGGTCGTCGTAGGCGCCGAGCGCGCCGCTGCCCGCGCCCGCGACGAGCGCGGCCAGGCGCAACCGCCCCGGCAGGCCAGGCGCGAGCGCGGCCGCCGTGCTCGCACCGGCCACGAACGCGGGGCCTTCGAGCAGCGTGATGGGCTCGCCGCGGTGGTTCTTGCGCGTCCAGCGGCCGCTCAGGTCGACCGGCTTGTTGCGGGTGAACGCGGCGTACGCGACGCGGGCGGCCGCGGCGCCGATCGCGGCACCGGCGAGTGCGTAGAGGAGGCCACGGGCCTGGGTGGCAGGCATGTCAGCTCCCTGACTGGGTGGTGGGGGACGGAGTGGCGGTCGTCACCGTGGGCAGCATCGCCGAGGCGCCCTTGCCGATGCCGTACTGGCCGGCACGCCCGTTGAGCTGCTCCCGGAGAGAGTAGACGATCGCGACCCGGCCCGCGGGCATGTCGGCGGTATCGATCGAGCTGACCCTCTTGGAGACCTCGCCGTCGTCGCGCAGGGCGGCGATCGGGTCGCCGGGCGCGGCGGGGGTCGCGACGGTCCCGGCCAGCACCGTGCCCTTGCCCGCCAGGTCGAGCCCGCCGGCCACGGAGACGAGCGCGCCCGCCTGGACCTCGGCGCTCTCGCCCTCGTACGGCTTCTCCGGCGCGAGCATGACGGCGAGCGTGGCCCGCTTGACCGGGTCGCCGTCGGTGGTGAGCAGCCCGCCCGTCTCGAAGGAGCTGACGACCTCGGCGGTGGCCGGGTTGGGAGTGCTGGCCTGTGCCTGGTCGGGGGTGACGAAGGCGGCCGACAGCAGCATGGCGGCCCGGTCCCAGGAGGTGGCCGTGGCCGGGAAGATCATGTTGGCCGGCTTGAGCTGGTTGACCAGGCCGTCCAGCACGCCGACGCCCTTGGGGTCGAAGAACTTCTCCGTCAGCGAGGCCCGCCCGGAGATCTCCGCGCCCGCCTGCGTGAGCACCTGCTGCGCGGCCTCGCGAACGGTGGTGCTGGAGCCGGGCGTCTCGACGAGGAGCACCCGCTGGCCCGTCAGGTCACCCGTCACCAGGTCCGGCGTCAGGGCGGTGATGAGCGCGTCGTTGCCGGCCTCGCGGCCCTGGAGCGCGTCGAGCTGCGTCCGCAGCTCCTCTTTCGACTTGGTGAGCTGGGCGGCCACCTCCTGCGCCGACTTGACCGCGGGCTCCTGCAGCAGCGTGGTGCCCAGCACGATTCCCACCGCGAGCGCCAGGAAGATCGCGACGATGGAGACGAGGTGGTAGCGAAAATCGATCACGAGAAGAGTCCGACCAACCAGAAGATGAAGGCGTTCCAGGCATCTTGCAGACCGTTCAGCCAGGTCTGGCCGATCGGTGAGAGGAAGAGCGCGACGCTCATCACGATGAGCGCCGTGATCACGAGCAGGAGCAGCTGCGGGGTGGAGATGCGGCTGCGGTAGAGCCTGCTCACGCCCTTGGCGTCGATGAGCTTGCTGCCGATGATCAGCCGGGTGAGGAACGTGCTGGCCATGCCGGGGCGTCCCTTGTCGAGGAACTCCTCCAGCGTCCCGTGGGTGCCGACGGCCACGATCAGCTCGGCGCCCTTGTCGTCGGCCAGGAGCATCGCGATGTCCTCGCTGGTGCCGGTGGCGGGGAAGATCACCGCCTCGCGGCCGAGCTGGTGGACGCGCTCCAGGCCCGGCGCCCTGCCGTCGCGGTAGGCGTGTACGACGAGCTCGGCGCCGCAGGTCAGGGCCTTGGTGGAGACGGAGTCGAAGTCTCCCACGATCACGTCGGGCAGGTAGCCGGCGTCCATGAGCGCGTCGGCCCCGCCGTCGACGCCGACGAGGACGGGACGGTATTCGCGGATGTAGGGGCGGAGGGTGGCGATGTCTTCTTTGTAGTGATACCCGCGCACCACGATGAGGACATGCCTGCCCTCCATCGGGGTGCGGATCTCAGGTACGCCGACTCCGTCGATGAGCAGCTTGCCCTCACCACGGACGTACTCCATGGTGTTGACGGCGAAGGCCTCGATCTGCACGGCGAGCCCGGCGCGGGCCTCCGCCATGGCCGACTCGACGGCCTCGACGGTCTGCTCACTGCCCTTGCCGACGATGTCGTCGTCGAGGTAGACCACGCCGTCGCTGACGCGTACGACGTCGCCGTCCTTGACGCGTTCGAACAGCTCCTGATTGACGTTGTCGACGAACGGCACGCCCGCTTCGAGCAGAATCTGGGGCCCCAGGTTGGGGTAGCGGCCGCTGATGCCGCAGGCGACGTTCACCACCGCCGCGGCACCGCATGCGACGAGCGCCTCCGCGCTGACCCGGTCAACGTCAACGTGGTCGATAATCGCAATTTCCCCGGGCTGGAGGCGCTTTGTCAGCCTCTTGGTCCGCCGGTCGATTCTCGCCACTGCCGTTACACCTGGAAGGTCTCCGACCTTCCGGCCGCGGAGGCCCGGCATCTTGCTTCCCGGAACCTTCATCAAGACCATCCTGCCAGAGCGAAACAGCGCAGAGGCCACGCATGACGCGGCGTGTCCGCTATGTCACCCAGGATCACCTGTCTGCCGCGGCCAGCCCCAGGAGTTCTTCCGCGTGGGCTCTGCCCAATTCGGAGTCCTCCAAGCCCGCCAACATGCGGGAGAGCTCGCGTACCCTGCCCTCGTGGTCGAGCGTGACCACGCCGCTGCGCACGACGCTGCCGTCGCTCGCCTTCTCGACCACCAGATGCTGGTCGGCGAACGCGGCGACCTGCGGCAGGTGGGTGACCACGATCACCTGCGCGGTGCGGGCGAGCCTGGCCAGCCGGCGCCCGATCTCGACCGCGGCCTTGCCGCCGACCCCCGCGTCCACCTCGTCGAACACGAACGTCGGCACCGGGTCCGCCCCCGCGAACACCACCTCGATCGCGAGCATGACCCGGCTCAGCTCACCGCCGGAGGCGCCCTTGTTGAGCGGCAGCGGCGGCGCGGCGGGATGGGCGGCCATCCGGAGCTCCACCTCGTCGCGGCCCTCGGGGCCGAACTCCTCGCTCTGGCTGAGCTGCACCACGACCCTGGCATGGGGCATGGCCAGCGCCGTCAGCTCCTCGGTCACGGCCTGACCGAACCGCTCGGCGGCGCTCTGGCGCACCCTGGTGAGCTCGGCGGCCAGGTCGGTGAGCCGCGCGGTCAGCTCCTCGTGCTCGCGGGTCAGCTCCTCGATGCGCTCGTCGTCGCCCTCCAGCTCGGCCAGCCGCGTGGCGGCCTGCTGCGCCCAGGCCAGGACGCCCGCGCTGTCCTCCGCGTATTTCCTGATCAGCCCGGACAGCACGGAGCGGCGCTCCTGCACCGCCGCCAGCCGCGCCGGATCCGCCTCGATCGACTCCGCGTAGGCCGCCAGGTCGGTGGCCACGTCGGAGATCAGGTAGCCGGCCTCGGCCAGCCGGTCGGCCACGGAGGCGAGCTGGGGGTCGAAGTCGCGTACGGCCTCCACGGCCGTACGCGCCTCGCCGAGCAGCGAGACCACGTCGTGGGGGCTTCCCGCCGCCTCCATGGGGTCGCCGAGCAGCGCGGTGTGCGCGGTGGTGGCGGCGCTGCGCAGCGCGTCGGCGTGCGAGAGCCGCTCCTCCTCACCGCGCAGCTCGGTGTCCTCGCCCGGCTTGGGTTCGACCTTCTCGATCTCCTCCAGACCGAACCGCAGCCGGTCGGCCTCCTGCGTGCGCTCCCTGGCCCTGGTGGTCAGCTCCTCGAGCAGCGCGCCGACCTGCTTGTGCCGCTTGTACGCCTGTGAGTACGCCCGCAGCGGCTTGACCAGCTCGTTTCCGGCATAACGGTCGAGCGCCGCGCGCTGCCTGGCCGGCTGGAGCAGCCGCTGCTGGTCCATCTGCCCGTGCACGGCCACCAGGTCGTCGGCGAGGTAGGTCAGGGTGCCGACGGGCACCGTGCGCCCGCCGAGCCAGGCTCTGGATCTGCCCTCGGCCGAGACGGTGCGCGAGATGATCAGCTCGCCGTCCTCGACCTCGCCGCCGATGTCCTCGACCTGCTGGGAGACGCGCCCGGCCGGCTTGATGACCAGCGTGCCCTCGACGCGCGCCCGATCGGCCCCCGGACGGATGCGCGAGGGGTCGGCCCGGCCGCCGAACAGCAGCCCGAGCCCGGTCACGACCATCGTCTTGCCCGCGCCGGTCTCGCCGGTGACCACGTTGAAGCCCGGCGAAAGCTCGAGCACGGCCTCGTCGATGACGCCGAGCCCCTGGATGCGGACCTCCTCGACCCTTGGTCGCACTGCCCACTCCCGTTCACTGCCGTGTCTGATGGTCACCCGCGTCGTCTCCGAACACGTGTGCCAACGTGTGCCCAGGCGATCCTACGCGGTCCCGCCTCCATTGACTCAGGGTCGCACCCTTCCGCGCCAGCCCTGAACAGGAAGCTCGAACTTGGCGACCAATCTGTCGGTGAACGGCGCGCCGCTGTTCTCCACGCCGTGCAGCCGCGCCAGGCGTACGGGCTCGGCGCCTCTGCGCACCTCGACCCGCGAGCCCGACGGCAACTCGAAGCGGCGCCGCCCGTCGCACCACAGGACGCCGCCCGGCGTCTCGGGCAGGATCTCGACGGCCAGCGTGGAACGCGGCGAGACCACCAACGGCCTGGCGAACAGCGCGTGCGCGCTGATGGGCACCATGAGCAGCGCCTCCACCTCCGGCCACACGACGGGTCCGCCCGCCGAGAAAGCATAGGCCGTCGAGCCCGTCGGGGTGGCGCAGATCACGCCGTCGCACCCCCACCGCGACAGGGGGCGGCCGTCGATCTCGGCGACCACCTCGAGCATGCGCTCCTGCTTCTCCACGGTCACCTCGTTGAGCGCCCACGTGTCGGCGATCACCCGGCCGTTCTGCCTGGCGAGAACGTCGATGGTCATGCGCTCCTCGACGTCGTAGCGACCCGCCACGACGCTGTCGACCGCCTCAGCCAGGTCGGCGACCTCCGCCTCGGCCAGGAACCCGACATGTCCGAGATTGACCCCCAGCAGCGGCGTGCCCGCCGGCTTGGTCAGCTCGGCCGCACGCAGCAGCGTGCCGTCGCCACCGAGCACGATCATGACCTCGGCGTCCTTGACCGCGGCCGGGTCTCCGGGCACCGTCTCCACGCCGCCGCAGCCGACCTCGGCGTACTCGGTCTCGAGCACCCTCACGTTGATTCCGGCGTCCACCAGCCGGTTGATGACCAGGCGAGCGCTCTCGACTGCGGCGTCACGCCCGGTGTGTACGGCGACCAGCACGGTCCGTTTCATTGCGGCCCTTCCGCGACGGCACGTTGGATCTCGGCTTCGAGGTCGGCGACAGCCGGCTCGCCCTCCCCTTTGCCCAGCCAGAGCAGATATTCGACATTTCCCGATGGTCCCGGCAAGGGGCTGGCGGTCACACCCCGCACGGTCAGCCCCAGCTCCCGGGCCTTGGCGGCGGCATCGCTCACCGAACGCCTGCGCAACTCGGGATCGCGCACGACGCCCCCCGCCCCGACGAGGTCCTTGCCCACCTCGAACTGCGGTTTGACCAGCATCACGAAATCGGCCCGCGGCGCGGCGACCGAGGCCAGAGCGGGCAGCACCAGCCGCAGCGAGATGAACGACAGGTCGCCCACGACCAGCGTGGGCGGCTCGCCGACCATCTCGGGGGTCAGGTCGCGTACATTGACGCGCTCCATCACCGTCACCCGCTCATCGGTACGCAGCGACCACGCCAGCTGGCCGTATCCCACGTCCACGGCGAGCACGTGGCCGGCGCCGCGGCGCAGCAGCACGTCCGTGAACCCGCCGGTGGAGGCGCCCGCGTCGAGGCAGCGCCGGCCCTCCACACTCAGGTTCTCGAACGCCTCGAGCGCGCCGAGCAGTTTGTGCGCTCCTCGCGAAACGTAGTCGGGCCCGTCCTCCGACTCGGCCACCACGATGGCGGAGGCGGTCTCGACCTGGGTGGCGGGCTTGCGCGCCGCCTGGCCCCCGACGCTGACCCGGCCGGCCTCGATGAGCTGGGCGGCCTGCTCGCGCGACCTGGCCAGGCCCCGGCGTACCAGCTCGCTGTCGAGGCGGATCCGCCGGCTCACTGCTCTTCCACTGCGGTGGCCAGCGTGGACTCGAGCCCGGAGAACGCCTCGGCGAAGACCTGAACGTGCTCACTCACCGGCAGCTCGCCAAGGCGGCCCAGACCGGCCACGATGGCATCGACCCGCTCGTTGCCGGTCTCCTCCGGCAGCTCACTCATGACTCGACCGTAACGCCTCCCGCGAGCGCCCGGGACCTTGGCAGGCGTGTCACGCGTTGAAGCTCATACGGGGGTGCTACTGATGTGGAACGCTACCGTCCGCAAAGGGAAATGAAAGGATGCGCATCATGGCAAGCGTCGAGGAGTGCCGGGCGGCACTGGTGAAGCTCGTCGCCCAGTTCGACGAGATCGACGAGCAGGATCGTGCCAAGCACGTGGTCGAGCGGACGGTCAGCTGCCGGGTTCCCGACCTCGACGTGATCTTCTACGGCCGACTGCACCACGGAGGGCTCGACCCGTTCACCGAACGTCCACCATCGGACGGCAAGCCGGCGGACGTCAAGCTCACGATCTCGAGCGACGACCTGATCGCCCTGGTGGACGGGGAGCTGGACCTCGCTCGCGCGCTCCTCGGGGGACGAGTGAAGGTCGATGCCAGCTTCGGCGACCTCCTCCGCCTCCGCAGACTCCTCTAACGGAACCCACCCCACCCAACAAACCCATCACCCCACCTCAACAAGCCCATCACTCCACCCCAATGAACCCATTGGCTTACCCCAGCGAACCCGCCAACCCAACCAACGAACCAGCCACCCTGCCCAACTGACCCGCTGCCCTGCCCCTCGGGCCCGCGCACCACCCCAACCCTCCCCAGCCGCCCCAAAAGGGCGGCTCACCACTCACCGCCCCTGAGCCCCCTGCCCGCCCTCCCTCCGTCTGCCTGCTCTCCCTCCGAACGGGCCAGACCATCTGACGACCGCGACCGGCATGGTCGCCACGATGGCACCACCTGCTGCCGGCCCACCCCTGACGCCAAACCCGCCAAACTCACCCCGCGCGCCCCAACCCCAGCAACACCGCGCAGCCGAGACATCAGGTCGCCAACACCGGCCCGTCCAGCAGCGGGGCAGGCACCACCAACCAGCCCCCGAGCAGACTCACCGCCGCCCTGCCCGCAACCCCAGCAGGCAGCACACACCCCCAACGCCAACCAGCCCCTGAGCAGATTCACCGGCTCTTTGCCCGCAACCCCCGCAGGCCGTACACGCCCCCAAACGCCAACCAGCCCCACACCCACCGCCGTCACCCCAATCCCGACACCACGCAGCGGGGGCATCCGAGCCCACCCACCCGTCCAGCGGCGGCGACCATAGCAGCGGCGACGGCGATCACCGCAGCGACCACAGCAACGGCGGGTCCGGGAACCACAGCAGCGGCAGCGGCGACAGCAGGGGCGGCAGCGAGAGGCAGCGCCAACACCCGACATCCCTGCGCCAGATTCACCGACCTGCCTCTACCCGGCAACACTTCAGTGAGACCGGCGAACCCTCAAGGGTGGCCCAGCCCTCGCGAACCTCAGCCCAACCGATCCAGCACGGGCTTCACGGCGTCCTCCTCGACCCGCCCCTCCCCAGCCACGGCCCACGCCGCGTCGCAGGCGGCCCGCAGCCCGTCAATTCGGCTCCCGTCACCATCGAGCCGCAGCACGCCGTCCTGCCACCTGGCCCGCCACCCCCCGCAAGCCCCATCCCGCACCTCGGGATAAGACTCCAGCAACGTACGCAAATCCGCACCGACATAGGTGGGCCGATGACGCGGTCCCGCCGTCAGCACATCGACAGCCGTAGCCACCCCGGTCAGCACCAGCAGGCTCTCGACCCCCGCGTTGGAGGCCCCCTCGATATCGGTGTCCAGCCGATCCCCCACAACCAACGGCCGCCGCGCCCCCGTACGGATCATGGACTCCCGATGCAACGGCGGATCAGGCTTGCCCGCATAAACCGGCTCAACCCCGGTAGCAGCCGCGATCACCCGAACCATCGCCCCGTTCCCCGGCAACTCCCCTCGCCCGGTAGGCATCGTGCTGTCCCCGTTGGAGGCCACGAACAACGCCCCCTGCCGCACCGCCAGCGCCCCTTCCGACAGCAGCCCATACGACAGCCCTGGGGCGATCCCCTGCACCACGGCAACAGGTGACTCGGCGGCGGTAGAAACAGGCCGAAGCCCACGATCCCGTAGGGCCAGCCGCAACCCGGACCCTCCGACGACGAGCACGTTCGACCCAGGCGGCACCCTTTCGGCGACCAACCGAGCAGCGGCCTGAGCCGAAGTCACCACGTCGTCAGCCGAGGCCGGTGCCCCAAGCTCGCGAAGGTGAGTGGCGATGGCAGCAGGCGTACGAGAGGCGTTGTTGGTGACGTACGCCAGCCGCACCCCACGCCGCTGAGCCTCCTCCAACGCCGCCGGCGCCCCCGGCACCGCATGGCTGCCCAGATAGACCACACCGTCGAGGTCGAGCAGCAGGGTGTCATAGCCGTCGATCAGCACAGTGCCTCTCCCCGTTTGACTCTCACGCCGCGTGCGACTCTAGCGCCGCCGCAACCCTCACCCACACAAGGGCCGACCATTTCCACGCCCACCGCCGATGCGCGTGGACACCCACCTCCACACCACGCGCACACGCAGAGACACCCACCCCTACATGCGCAAAGCGCCCACCCCTACATACGCAGAGCGCCCAACTTCACATCCCACGCCCACACCAACCAACGCCCCTCATCAGCCGCCGCCGCATTCACGGTCGCCATGTCGAGCCGACTGACCCAGCGGCCGTTCCCTCGCGCCCCAAACGCATTACGGCCCGCCTGGGCTCCACAACCCACCCTGGCTACATCGCCGGTCTCCTCACCCTTGTCGGCACCAGAGCACCCTGCACGCCTGAGCTCCACACCGCCAATCGCGCGGGCGGCACCGACACCCACCAGCCCCAGCTTTCAAACCGGAGCAATCTTCACCCGCGCCCGTGCGCCCTGAGATCACTCAATACCAAACCTCACGCCCCCGCCCCGCCCGCGCTCGGGCCACAGGACACGGCCCACGCCAACCGCCGAACAGCGCGACGCCATTACCGACCACTCGATCCCGCACGATGACAACAAGAACGCCGCCTACCGCCCACTCACACACCAGGCGGACTCAAGCACTGAACCCCTCGCCGGAACGACGCAAGGCATCGCTCAACACGCATCCCACACCCAGAACCACATAGCTCAAGACAGCCAAAGAAGACGACCACAAGAGACCAGGGCGACCCACCCGACGCCCTACGTCCTCCGACTACATTTCGCGACGAGCTCGCAAGGTAGCGCGAACACTCTTCAAAGCCGACACATAATGGCGCTCATCCGGCCGCATGGCCACCGCGATGGCCAGAGGCTCCTGGGCCCCCTCCACATCCCCGGTCCGCCACAGCGACAGCCCCAACCCAAAGTAGGCATAATCCTCGGCCGGATTAGCATTCACGATCTGCCGGAAACTAGCGGCAGCCTCCGCGTACTGCCGTGAATTGAACTGCGCCCGAGCCAACGCCTCCAGAATGCTCCGCGATGCGGGTTCGGCCGCGGCAGCGCGCTCCAGCAACGCGGCAGCGGCAGCCGGGCTGCCCTCTTTCAGCAATCTCACCCCACGCTGATACCAATCGTAAACACCGCCCCCGGGAGCACCTGAGTTCTCGTTCTGAACGTTTCCATCGTGGGCCATGCGTGGGGACTCCTTCATCGCTGAACGACGGACCCGCTTCGCCCTGCTACGGAAAGGGCACGGGCTGCAACCATGGGGCGACTTCCGGGAGGGACAAGCATTTATGGGAGCATGCCCGGTATGGGGACTCCTGAACTGCCGATGCCGGACGGGCTGGTGCTGCGACCCTTCCGAGGGGTACGTTTCGCCGTCGAAGATCCCGCCAAGGTGACCTCCCCGCCATACGACCTGATCTCCGACGCCGACGTGGACGCCCTCCTGGACTCCCATCCGAACAACGTCGTCCGACTCATCCTTCCCCGCTCCCCCCGAGGCGATTCCTCCGTCAAACCACCAGCCCCCCATCGGCAACAGGAACCAAACCAAACACCCAGCACCGCGCCCCACCGCCCGTCGGCTGACGGCGAGCCGACCACCACGCAGCAGCAGGCGTCCGTTCCTCCCACACCGTCCGACGCCGGGCTTGAAACCCGCTATGCCAAGGCGCGGGACACGCTGAGGGCCTGGCTGGACACGGGTGTCCTGGTGCCGGACGACGTTCCAGCGCTCTACGTGTACGAGCAGAGCGGGCCGAACGTGCTGCAACGCGGCTTGATCGGCGACGTGGGCCTGGCCGATCCTGGGCAGCGCATCATCCTCCCCCACGAGGACGTCATGCCGGGCCCCATCACCGACCGGCTCGCCCTCATGAGCACCACGCAGGCCAACCTCGAACCCATCTTCCTCCTCTACAACGGCGACAACGGCACGGCCACTCGCCTGGTGGACGAGGTGGCCTCGGAACGGCGCCCCCTCGTGTCCGCCCACACCGAGGATGGCCTCACGCACCGCCTGTGGGCCATCACGGACGTATCCGAGATCAACGCGATAAACGCCGATCTCCACGACCGCCAAGCCCTGATCGCAGACGGCCACCACCGGTACGCGACGTACCGCGTCCTCCAACGCCAGGAGCACGCCACCCACCGCTCGGCCCAGCCCGAGCAGCCGCTCACCACCACCACGAGACCGGAACCACCCGACATCCCACAGACGCCGCCACCGCTGCACACCGCCACGTCAGAAGCTCGACCCGACGCCACGTCTGAGGCCCCGTCGTCTTCCTCTGACGTCGAACCAGCGGCTCAACCACCTCATCCCGCCATCCCTTCGGAATCACAGACGTCTTCCCCCAGCGGGAACATCGACCTGGATGGGAAGCCGTCGATCCCTGACATCCCCCAGGCCTCCCAGGTCTCCGGGACCGATGGTGTCGCCGGCAAGGCCGGATCCGTGCCCTCAGGCGGCGGCCGCTCGACACCAGAACCCGTGGTCGGGCCGTGGGACTTCGGGCTGGCCCTGCTCGTCGACTCCACCGCGTACCCGCCCAATCTGCAGGCCATCCACCGCGTGATCCCCGGGCTCCCCCTCGCCGAGGCGGTCGCCAAGGCCCGAGGCGCGTGGCGCGTTCACGACTTCGACGACTTGGCGCAGGGCCTGGCCGCCCTGGAGGAGGCTCAAGAGCCGGCCTTCCTGCTCGGCGGGGAGGGTGGCACGCACCTGCTCACCAACCCCGACCCGGTGCAGCTCGCCCGCGCCATGCCGCCCGACCACTCCGAGCGCTGGAACTCCCTCAACACCTCCGTCCTCACGGAGTTCGTCCTGCCCAAGGTGTGGGGCATGCGCGATGACGAGCAGGCCGTACGCATCGTCCACCACGACACGGACGCCGCGGTGCGACTGGCCATCCGCACCGGCGGCACCGCGGTACTCCTCAAGCCGCTCGCGGTTGACGACGTACTGGCCGTCGCTGCGGGCGGCGAACGAGTCCCCCGCAAGTCCACCTCCTTCGGTCCGAAGCCCAGGACCGGCCTGGTCCTCCGTACGTTCGCCATCGACTGACGCAGCCGTCTCCCCTCAATCGCGGCGCAGGATTCTTCACGATCGCCGACGTCCGCCGTCTGCGCGGCGATCGTACGGACGTCCCCGCCGTCCATAAAGCGCTGCACGGCGGCTCCTGCGAGAACCACCCGTGGGCTGCGGGACTCACGGAACGGTGCAACACCCAGCACGACCGCCCAGCCGCGGACAGCCCCGATCGAATGGCCGGCCCAGCCACCCGCCAGCGAGCGCTGCCTGGCCGAGCGACTCCACGTGATGACCGCGAGCACTACCGCTGACCGCGGCGGCCGGTTATGTGCTCTCGGTCGACGGACGGCCGAGGAAATCCACGCCCTCGACCGGCCGACCCACCACCCCACGAGAGGGCGCTGTCCACGACCGGGCGAGGCCCCAGCGCTCTCCGCGCACGCCAACACTCCACAACCGGTGGGTCAGCTTGCTGGGGCGAGGTAGACCACTTGGCGGGGGATCAGGGCGGCGAGGCTTCCGTGAGAGCTGTGGGTGGGGCCGTCCGGAAGGTCGCTGGGGAGGGGAACGTCGGCTTCGTACGGTCTGGCGGAGCTCACCTCCACCTCGTACCGCCAGATCTTGGCCGCGGACGGGCCGAAGACGCGGCAGCGGAAGGATCCGGTCACCTCCATGTAGTCGCGGGGATTGAGGCCGCGGACTGTGGCCGCCGTCTCCGGGTCGAAGGTGACGCACGGGATGCTGTCGGTCAGGGCGGCTCCGCGTCGGTTGCGGCGGCGGCGCACGATGATGCGCCACTTCGCCACGGTGTCGCCGCTGGGCAAGGAGTGCTCCTCGACCCCCGCCGACAGCCGGCCTACCAGCAGGACTTCGTTTCGGTCCACTGTCGTCCTCCTATCGGTGCTCTGGTGGAGATCACTATCTACGATGAGGAGGAGGCCGGATCGGCTGGAATGCCGTTCTGGGGACAGCTGCTGGAGGCTCGGGAGTTCCTGTGGAAAACATCACCGCGTTGGGTGGCGACGTCTATGAGATCGACACCAAAATGGCTGGATACACGGGTATCACGGCCGGCTATCTGATTTTGGGGGATCGGCCGTGCCTCGTGGAGACGGGCACCTCGACCTCGGCCCCTGTGGTGCGCGATGCGCTGGCCTCGCTCGGTGTCGGCCCGGAGGACCTGGCCACCGTCGTGGTGACGCACATTCATCTGGATCACGCCGGTGGCGTGGGCGACATCGCCAAGTTCTTCCCGTCCGCGCAGGTCGTCGTACACGAGAAGGGTGCCCGCCATCTGGCTGACCCGTCACGGTTGATGGCCAGTGCACGGATGGTGTGGGGTGACAAGCTCGACACACTATTTGGTGAACTGTCGCCCACCGAGGCCGAACGCATCGTGGCCCTCGGCGACACCGGAGCCGTCGACCTGGGCAACGGACGCACGCTGAACAGCCACTACTCCCCTGGGCACGCGAAACACCACGTGGGACTGATCGACTCCGCCACCGGAGACCTGTACGTCGGCGACGCGGCCGGCGTCTACCTCCCCGAAACAGGCGATCTCCGTCCCGCGACGCCGCCGCCGGACTTCGACCTGGAGACGGCGCTCGATTCGATCGCGTTGTTCGAGGCGCTTGGGCCGCAACGGCTGCTGTTCAGCCACTATGGGCCGGTCGATGCCGTACAGGAGACTTTGGAGCGGTCTGCGGAGGAGCTTCGCATCTGGGTTGATCTCACTCGGCGGGCTCATGCTGAGGGGATGGATCTGGACCACGCCGTCGCCATGGTCAGGGATCGCACCAAGGATCGCTATCGGGCGTTGGAGGCTGCTGGCGGGGAGGATGGGGCGGCTGAGCAACTCGAGCTGTTGAGTGGTGCTCCGTCAAACGTGGCGGGGATCCTCCACTGGCTCAACCGCGTCTCACCGTAGTCGCGCATTGTGGGAGGGGGCGGGCGGATGTCCCCGTCGTCGCCTGGCCGGTATCCGCTTTCCTCGCCTGGCCAATGAATCTCGCCGCAGAAGCCGTGCGTGAGGGGGTCATGCGTGTGTCAGGGGGCGTCGTGCTCCCGTGTGTGGCGGTTCTTGGCGTCATACGGGTCAGGGGGCGTCGTGCCGTTGCACGTGCGCCGACGTCGTCGACGTCAGATTCCCCTGGGTCACGCGTGTACTGGGCTTCTCGCGGATCAACGCTTTGCAGGATTTCTCGCGGTCGAAGGCCAGCGGGGTTTCTCGCATGAAGACGGGAACTTCACGCGGTCAGATGCGTGTGGGATTTCAGGGCCGATGGACGTGAGCTGGGTTCCTCGGCACCGTACGAGGAGCCGAGTTCCTCGCCATCAATCGCGCGGGGGATTCTCACGCTCATGCCGTACAGAATCCACCGGCGGGGCGGATGGGCGGGCGTTCGTCATCGAATGAGACCGTGAGCGGTCGCCCACCCGTCCCCGCCGTACCGGACCGGCTTGACCGTCGGATGGCGACGGTATCGGTCCGGGTACGGCGGGGACGTGGCGTCAGTCGTCGGACTTGCGCTTGACGTCCGAGGCAGGCTCGTCGGACTCGTCGTTGAGCGTGTCTCCGAAGTTGGGCTCGATGAACGCCGGCGTGATGCTCGGCGCCTCGGCCTGCTTCGGGGCCTCCTGAGCAGGCCGCTCAGTCTGCTCCTCGGCAGCGTCGGCGGGACCGGACTGCTCGGGCGCGTCGGCCGGGGCAGCCTCCTGCCCACGATCCGATGCATCCGCGGGGGCAGCTTCTCGCGACTCCCCATCCCGTACGTCTGCCGAGGCCGCCGCCTGCGGCTCCTCGTCCAGAACGTCCGCCGGCTGCTCTTCCAGGACGTCGGCCGGCGCCGCTTCCCGCGGCTCCTCCTCGGCCGGGGCCGTTTCCGGGGACTCCTCATCGACTACGTCGGCGGACGCCTCGTCCGAGACGCTCCCCGGGGAGGCCAAGAGGTCGCCCGCTTCGGCCAGGGCCGTGGCGTCATCCACGTCCTCGGCCGCCTCAGCTGCCTCGGCCGCGCCGGCGTCGTCGAAGTCGTCCTCGTAGTCGAACTCCTCCTCGACGTCTTCGATGACGGACCCGGTCAGCTCGGCGTAACGTTCGGCCGCTTCCGTCTCCCCGTCCTCGTCGAACGCCATCGCCCGCCCGAACCAGTCCGTAGCCGCCTCCTGGTGCCCGGCCTCGGCCAGAGCGTCCGCATACGCGAACGCCAGCCGCGCCGACCACGGCCTGGGCTGCGGGTCACGCAGCTCGGGGAGGCGCTGCAGGGTGATCACGGCGGCGTCGTGCTGGCCCAGGTCGCGGCGGGCGCCGGACTCGACGATGGTCAGCTCGATGCGTCCGGCGCGGTCGAGGCGTTCGGCCTCTGGCGAACGTACGAGGTCAAGCGCCCGCTCCGGACGACCGAGACCGCGCTCGCAGTCGGCCATGACCGGCAGGTACGCGTCAGAGCCCGTCATCCTCCTGGCCGCGCGCAGATCGCTCAGCGCTTCGGAGAAGTGTCCCGCGCGGTAGGCGACGATGCCCGCGGCCTCCCGTACGACACCGATCCTGGCCGCGAACCTGCGTGCCACCTTCGTGTGCTCGTGCGCCCGGTCGGGGTCGTCGTCCTCGAGCGCCCGTTCGGCGGCGACGAGGTGCCGGCCCACCAGCTCGGCGAGGTCGCCGGGCAGGGAGCGCAGCTCCTCGCGGACTTCCTTGTCGAGCTCGTCCGCGGTGATGTCGGGCGCGACCTCGGGCAGCTTCTCGCGCTGCGGGGCCTCGGCGTCGCGGTCGGACCTGCCGTACCTGGCGCGGGTGCCCGAGGAGTCGGGGCGCTCGCCGCGGTCGTCCCGCGAGAACGGCCGCGAGTCCCGGCGGGGACCGAAGCCACCTTCGCGACGGTCGCCGCCGCCACGCGGGCCGCGGTCGCCCTCGCGCCTGCCACCGAATCCGCCTTCACGGCGCGGACCCCGATCCTCCCGGAACCCGCCCTCGCGGCGGTCGCCGTAGCCGCCTTCCCTGCGGGGGGCACGGTCGTCCCTCGAGAACGGACGCGAGCCTTCGCGCCGGGGGCCGCCTCCACTCTCACGCCGGTCACCGTAGCCGCCCTCGCGACGGGGGCCGCGATCATCCCGATCCCGGAACGAACGACGCTCCTCACCCTCACGACCCGGTCCTCGGTCGTCGCGGAACCCGCCCTCACGACGCGGGCCCCGATCGTCACGGAACCCGCCTTCGCGACGCGGGCCACGGTCGTCACGGAACCCGCCTTCGCGACGCGGACCCCGATCGTCACGGAACCCGCCCTCACGACGCGGACCCCGATCATCGCGGAAGCCACCTTCGCGGCGCGGACCCCGATCGTCACGAGACCCGCCCTCACGGCGGTCGCCGAAGCCGCCCTCGCGGCGCGGGCCACGGTCCTCACGGAAGCCGCCCTCACGACGGTCCCCGTACCTGCCCTCGCGCCGCTCGCCGAACCCGCCCTCACGACGAGGACCGCGATCATCCCGATCCCGGAACGGACGACGCTCGTCACCCTCACGACGGGGGCCGCGATCGTCGCGATCCCGGTAGGTACGACGATCGTCACCCCGGGGTCCGCGATCATCACCCTCACGTCGAGGGCCACGGCTGTCGCCGAAGCCGCCCTCACGACGCGGGCCACGGTCCTCACGGAACCCGCCTTCGCGACGCGGGCCACGATCGTCACGGAACCCGCCCTCGCGACGCGGACCCCGATCGTCACGGAACCCGCCCTCACGACGCGGGCCACGATCGTCACGGAACCCGCCCTCGCGACGCGGACCCCGATCGTCACGGAACCCGCCCTCACGACGCGGACCCCGATCATCGCGGAAGCCACCTTCGCGGCGCGGACCCCGATCGTCACGAGACCCGCCCTCACGGCGGTCGCCGTACCGGCGCTCGCCGAAGCCACCTTCGCGGCGCGGGCCACGGTCCTCACGGAAGCCGCCCTCACGACGGTCCCCGTACCTGCCCTCGCGCCGCTCGCCGAACCCGCCCTCACGACGAGGCCCACGGTCATCCCGGTCCCCGAACGAACGACGCTCGTCACCCTCACGACGCGGGCCGCGATCATCTCTGTATCCGTCGTCGCGCCGCGGCGTCCTGTCTCCACGACCGTAGGAGCGCGACCTGTCGTCGGAACGGAACGGACGGTCGCCGCCGGAGTCTCGCCCACGAGAACCGTACCCGCCGCTCCTGCCGCCTCCGCTGGAGCGCCTGTCCCCATAGTCGCCGCGCCCGCGCTGTCCGCCGTCCGATCCGTTATCACTGTTCACTTCTGGTCCATTTCGTTGGCTCACTCAGCGGACTCATAACGACGGTCCACCGTGGCTGGTCGCCGCCTCTCGGGCCTTACGCGACGAAGGCCACCCGTGGGGTGGCCCGGTTCCTTCCAGCCTAGCAAGCCCCAGTACGTCCATGAGCCCGGACGCAAGCCATATATCGGCGCGACCAGAAACGCACGGTCAGCGAGAGCGTTCGCACCGTCACCACGCCTCGCGGAAAATCTTGATCCGCGAACGGGATTCGGCCGAAGTTGCCACTCTGCCATCGGGGGGTCAACGCCCGTCGTCGTTAACGAAGGCGCTCGAATTGCGGAACTGCGCACAGCTGTGCCGTTAGCGGAACGTCACAGCTACAGAAATGTGGCCTCGGACGCCGATCTGGCCAGTGAGTGGAAGGGCGGGCAGCCGGCCGCGCGAGGGAACGCCTCACAGCTCTCATCACAGCCGGCACAGCACACAAAAAAAAGGGGGTCCGACGCCCAAGGCGTCGAACCCCCTCAAAGATTGTCCGGCGGCGACCTACTCTCCCACACCCTCCCGAGTGCAGTA
>NZ_JBIUCF010000032.1:0-153269 GCF_044593615.1 Nonomuraea sp. NPDC051941 | reverse complement strand
GATGGTCTGGCCCGAGATCACCGCGTCGAACCTGCCGGCCTGAACCCCGGCGATGAAACTCTGGAAGTTCGACGGGACGAATTCGACCTTGGCGATCTTGAGCCGTTTGGCCAGTTCATTCGCCACATCCACGTCGTAGCCGGCGGGCTTGCCGTTCTCCAGGAAGTTCCACGGCGGGTTGGCCTGAGTCTGCGCCACCCGGATGACGCCTGCGGTCTTGACTCGTTGGAGGAGATCACCCTCGCCTTGGCCGGACCCGCATCCGGCGACTGCGGCGATCAGGACAACGGGGACGATGAGGAGTGAGAAGCGGATCATGGCATGAGCCCTCGATACCTCTGGGGGGTACATCTGTTCGGTCTACGGTGCCTCTCAGGTGCCATTTCGTCAAGTACCCCCGAGGGGTAACTTTCGGACAAACCAAAGTGCGCTATTTGGTGCGTCCTCGCAGAGAGATGCGAGTCACAGGTTGAGGTGTCCAGAGGGGTCGGCTTCCGGTGACGGCTCCCTTCCAGGTGCGAGCCGGAAGCCCAATCGTGCGTCGGCCACGGCCTCATGAAGTCGCCAGGCCGAGCGAGCCGAGCCGACTGCCGACCGGACCGCGCTCACCCATCTCAACTCCAGTCCGGTGGCGAGCGCACCGCTCCCGGCCGCCAAGGTGCCGGTCCCAGCGTCCACCGTCTTCCGCGGAGCGGCCGATCGCAGAAATGGTCATTACCTGTAGAGCATGAGGCGCTGTCCACGACGTACATGACGAACGCCCTTTCCCCGGTGGTTCACCTGCTGGATGTGGTTATCCGCCGCCGTCCACCACGCAGATCACCGAAGGAAGCATGCAGGTGCAGCGGGTCTTGTCGCCCGTCACAGGGCTGGAGTCATGGACCGTGCTGGGCCACGACCGCCCGATCCGACCAAGTTCGCAACCCGGACTGTGCCCGTCAGGAGTTGCGTGGGGTCACCAGGCCGGATTCGTAGGCGGGAACGACGAGTTGGGCGCGGTCGCGGGCTCGGAGCTTGGTCATGGCCCGGTTGATATGGGCTTTCGCGGTCATCGCGCTGATCGCCATGAGGTCGGCGACCTGGTCGTTGGACAGACCCTGCGCGAGCAGGGCGACGGTCTCGCGTTCGCGGTTGGTCAGCTCTTTCAGCCCGGTACCGGTGTGGAGCGGCTGGGTGACGTAGCGGTTGATCAGTTTGCGGGTGATCGACGGTGCGAACAGGGCGTCCCGCGAGGGCGACGCGTACGGCGTGCAGGAGTCCTCCGGCACGATGTCCTTGACGAGAATCCGGCCGCGCCGGCGCGCAGCGCGTCGAAGACGTATTCGTCCAGGCTGTAGTTGGTCAGGATGACGACGTGCATCCCGGCCAGGGCCGGGTCCGCGGCGATGCGCGCCGGGTCGCCTCGATGCCGTCGACGACCGGCATCCGGACGTCGATGAGCGCCATGTCGGGCAGGTTGATCGTGTCGGCGGGCACGGATCCGGCGGAGCGGACCGCGACCCGGCCGCGGAGGTGGTGGTGGAGCAGCGCGGCGGCCATCCGGGAGCGGCCGGCGTTGTGCAGGCAGACGAGCAGCACCTGCGGTAGCACCTCGGGTGCGTGGGGCACGGTCACTCTTGGCATCTCGGCAGATGGGTGAGCCGGTCGGTGGCCGACCGGCTCACCGCATGGGGCACATGAGGGCGCAAGGCGAGCCCGTCGCGTCGGGGCGTTCAGGGCCTGGGTGCGGGGGCGGACCGGTGGGCGGTCTGGAACAGTTCGATCAGGTTGCCGGCGGGGTCGGCGAGTAGGATCTGGCGCCCGCCGGGGCCGGTGACCACGTCGCTGCGGAACGGTAGGCCCGCCTCACGCAGGCGGGCGACCTCGGCATCCAGGTCGTCAACGACCAGGTGGATGCGGTTGCGGCCGACGCCGGCGGCCTGCTCGGGGGTGGCGCGGGCACCGGAACTGGCAGGCCCCGACAGCAATAGCCGCAGTGGCCCGCGTACCACGTCGGCGAAGGCGGGCGCGGCGCTGAAGTTCACGGTGAAGCCGAGGTGGGTGGTGTAGAAGTCGACGGCGGCTTGGACGTCGTCGACGATGTAGCGGACGCTGGCTACCTGGTCGGTTGCGTTCATGGCCGAACCTTTCGGTGTGGGGCGGGGAACAGGATGGGTTGCAGGTGCCGGATGCGGGTGTCGATCTCTGCGGCGGTGCGGTCGAACGCGGGGTGGTCGTCCTGGGCGGTGTCGTCGCCGCTGGCGGCGGCGGGGTCGGGGATGCTCCAGTGCAGGCGTTGCGGGTGGCCGCCGAAGTCGGGGCAGGCCTCGCGGACCTTGTCGCACAGGCTGATCACGTAGTCGAAGTGGCGGCCGGTCATCGTGTCCAGATGGCGTGGGCGCTGGTCGGTGATGTCGATGTCGTACCGGCGGCGGAGCACGCGTACAGCGTGGGGGTGGAGGGCGGCTTTGGGGTGGTTGCCGGCGCTGGTCACCAAGGCGCGGCTGCCCACGCGATGGTGCAGGAGCGCCTCGGCGATGGGTGAGCGGGCGCTGTTACCGGTGCACATGAACAGCACGGAGGGTGTTTCCGCCGCAGGAGTCTCGGCCGTGTTGGCCGGCTCGGCGGGGAGCAGGCGCAGTGCGGGATGCAGGGCGGCACCGGCGTCGGCCAGCGCATCCGCACAGCGCTCCAGGTCCAGGTGGTAGTAGCTGTCGCGGCCGTCGAAGCTGCTGCGGCGGGCGTTGACCAGCCCGCCGGAGCGCAGCAGCCGCAGGTGGTAGGAGACCAGGTTCTGCGGCTCGCCGACCAGAGCCACGAGTTCCCGCACGCGCAGGTCGCTGCGCGCCAGCTCGCTCAGCAGCCGCCAGCGCACTTCATGGGCGGCCAGCCGGACGAACGGCGGCGGG
This sequence comes from Nonomuraea sp. NPDC051941, assembly GCF_044593615.1. NCBI lineage: Bacteria > Bacillati > Actinomycetota > Actinomycetes > Streptosporangiales > Streptosporangiaceae > Nonomuraea > Nonomuraea sp. NPDC051941. The sequence goes on along the minus strand of NZ_JBIUCF010000032.1, from coordinate 150,381 downwards.
CCGGCCTGATCGGACAGCACCATGTCCGCAGAATACATCAAATTAATTTGATGGAGTTGGTGGTTGCGACTGCGCTGACACAACAAGGTGGCCGTGTTCATGGCGTCCCTGGACATGGGCAACGTCACTGTCGGGCTGCCGGAAGTCAGCACGGTACGTACATGCGTACAAGATCACGAGAAGCGGCCGCCGTACGACGATCGACGTGTGTATGGTCATCACGGCCTCGATCGCGCGCTTGTATTCGCTGCGGTCAGCCGCTCAGCTCGGTACGGCGGGAGCGGGCCAGAGCCAGCCCGCCGAGCACCGCACCGACCAGCCCAAGCACCAGAGCCAAGGCACCCCCGAATACTCCATTGCCGGTGCCGAGGCCACCATCGGCGACAGCCAGATTCACCGCGCCGTTGAGCCCACCGGCCAGCCCCACCACCAGAGCCATGACGGCTCCCCTCCTCCCGCCGTCGCCGATACGGCGGACGGAGCGCAGCGCCAGCCAGCCGATGACCACGCCGCCCAGCGCCACCAGCGCGGCCACACTGGCCCAGATTCGCTCAGGGGTTCCGAGGAAAGTATTGACACCCTGGCCCGCGCATTCTGCCGGCGTCGTACAGATTGGCGAGGCCGCCTGTGCGGCAAGCACAAATAGAACGGACATGAAGTTCTCCTCCGCTTCCTGCGACTGGACGCCAGAACTATGTCCGCTGAACCCGCCGCCGGTCATCCTGCTGACGGAGACACTTCCCCCTGCCGCAGACGCCGCACGAGCCGCGAATCTACTGCGTCCGCGGTAGGCGCGGGCCCGCGCCGGCAGCAGCCGCGTACCGGCTGCCAGAGCTTCGGAGGCGCACGCGCCGGGTCTTCGATCACCCTGGGCTTCGCGTCACGACAGCCTCACCCGACCTCGGCGAGCACGTCGATCCCAGCAGCCGGCCACGGCTGATCACGGATGCCTCTTCCTCGTCGTCGGCCTGTTCGCCAAACTCACCGAGAAACTCCGCTCGACCGACTGGACCTCCGCCCTGCCCGACGGCCTCAACCCCGTGGCGGTGGCGAACTCCCGCTCGAACATTGCTCCGGCCGCGCCCAGCAGCCGCTCCACCGGCGCACTGGCAAGGGGTCTTCCGGTCAGGCCTTGTACTCGGAGTAGCCGTAGCCGACAACCTGGGACTTGGGCCGGATCCGCTGCTCCACCTTGCCCTTGCCGGTGTTGCCCTCGGTGGAAAAGCCATGTTCGAGAGCAGGAAATAGGATCTCCTATCCTGTAGGCCAAATACGATAAAATTTTTACCTATTTCCGTGCTTTTTCAGGGCGCATTGTGCAGAGCAGGAGACGAGAGCTCCGCGAGGATCGGCAAGGCCCGCTCCGCCTGCAACGGGTCGATCGGGAGTACGTGGCGTGCCCACCAGCGGGACGCCTCCGGAGCCGGAGACGCTTCGGTGAGGCCGGGCGCGTAGTCGTCGAAGGGAGGGTCGTACACATACCCGACGATGACCCCGCGTCGGCGCAGTCTTTGGATCGCACGTTCACGATCCTCGACGAGGAGCGGCACCCGGAACAGAGGCTGATCCAGCTGCTCCAGCACCGCCGGCGCGACCGTCTTCAACTCGGCGAGCCGGTGTACGCCGGCAAGCCTGCGCCCACGCTGCGCCTCGAGCATCTTCATCCGGCGCAGTCCGTAGGCCTCGATCAGCGATCCCTGGCGCATGCGGTAGCGATGGTTGTCCGCGCATACCCAGGCGTCCAAGGCGTCCAGCCCGGGGCATTCCATGCCTCCGCCGGCCAGCCGCGGCGCGAGCGCCGTGCGCCGAAGCGCGATCCGGTGACCTTCACGCCGCTCGTTCAGGCCCAGCGCCTGGGCCGGCCACCAGACCGGGCCGCCGAGGGCTGTGGCCGAGACGGCGTTGCGAGCGATCACCTTGGCCAGGACACCCAACTCGGCGAGCGGGAATCTCCGTGAAAGCCAGCGCGTACGCAGTGCCTGCAATGCCGGGCGGTCATCCGGTTGCGCCATCGCCACGATTCCGCCCGGGGCGGCGCCTGGGTGTTTGGACAGGCTGAAGACACCGGCATCGCCGAATGCTCCGACCGGCGCTCCCATCACCGTCGTCTGCATGGCGTGCGCGGCATCTTCTATGAGAGGGATGCCGCGTTGGGCGCACATTCCGCCCAGAGCGACGATGTCGTCCGGCAGGCCGTACAGGTGGGTGGCCAGCACCCCGTCGAAACGCAGCCCGTCCATTGCTCGGGTGTCGATGTTGCCGTTGCGGGGGTTCGTCGGGGCGATGACCGGTCGCAGCCCTGCGGCCAGCACCAGGAACAGGATTTCGTCCGCCGAGATCGCCGACATCAGCAGGCGCTGCCCAGGTGACATCCAGTGCCGTAACGCGATGAACAGGCCAAGCCTGTGCGAGGGCACGTACAGGCACTCTCGGCCCAGCCGGGAGGCGAACTCCGCTTCGATTCGTTCGAACACCGGTCACCTCGAGTCGCCCGCCGGTGGCGCAGGGGCCGCCACACCATACAACTACGAAGAATAGTAGTTAGTCAGAGCAAGGCGACAATCAGGGCACCTCACGAGCTGAACGTACGAGGAATACGAGATCTCCCCAGGCCGACGAGGGCCTGGGAAGATCTTCTGGTGACTTGTCAGTGATGATGTGCGGCGGGCTCGTGATGGTGATGCGCCACGGCCGGCTGGCGACGCTGGAAGATGTGACCCCAGCGACGTGACCATCGTGGGCATCTCCCACCCGATGGCAGCCTTGCCGTCCACGCCAGAGTCCTCACTGCCTTATGACCGTGGCCAGCACCGCCAGGCGCTCGGCCGCACCTTCAATCCCATTCGTCCCGCCCTTCGCAGCGCTCCCCCAGAGGCCGAGATCGACTCGCCTTTTCGTCCGCCGCGAGGAGCAGGTCCGGAAGGGCGGCCGCAGACTTTACCTAGCCCCAAACCTGCTACTGGCAAGGCGTTTCAGCCCTCGTTCGTAGCCGATACACCGCGGATGGGCTTTGCCCCACTTGCGCCATCTATGAAGGCATATATACCTTTTACCCATCTGTGGTACGCGCCGTGATGAGCCTCTTCGTCGCGGCGTTGCCTTTTCGTTGACCAGACCGTAAGCCGCCATGGGCGGCGCATACGGCCGCCGAATCCGCGTCCCACGGAACCGGGGACCCAATCTTTCCGGGGTGAATCGGACGCCAGCCCAGGCTGCGCCCGTAGGGCACTTCCAAGCCCGAACCCGTCAGCTAACCCGGTAGGCGGCATGGAAGCAAGGAGTCAATGCCCCCATGCCCAAGCCCTGGCTTGCCGCAATCGTCCGTTCCTTCAAGAACCATCTCGATCTTCCCCCCAAGCGCCTTGGCCTCGCCGTTGCCGGCGCGATCCTGGCCGGGACCGCCGCCTTCACGGGCGCAACCGGCACCGCGCTCGCTTCGACCACCGACCACGACTCGCGGCACCAAGCCCAGCAGGCGACCAAGGCGTTCACCTACGGCGTGGACGTCTCCAGGTACGAGTCCCAGTACGACTGGACTGCCAGCCCGGCCCAGTTCGGCATCATCAAGGCCACCGAGGGCACGACCTTCCGCGACTCCTCATTCGCCCGCCACTGGCGCGAAATGGGCAAGAAGGGAATCGTACGCGGGGCGTACCACTTCGGCCACCCCCGCAACAACCCCATCGCCGAGGCGGAGTACTTCCTCGCCATGGTGAACTCGCAGCCCGCCAAGGCCGGCGACCTGCTGGTCCTGGACCTGGAGACCACCGACGGCAGGTCCGTCGCCGAGGTCAACGCCTGGGCCAAGACGTGGCTGTCGCACGTGAAGGCCAAGACCGGGGTCACGCCGATGATCTACAGCGGCTGGAACTTCGCCAACAAATACGGCAAGGGCCTGGCCCAGTACCCGCTGTGGGTCGCCCACTACAGCAAGGCCAAGGGGGCCATCACGCCGCCCGCCGACTGGAAGTCCTGGGCCATCCACCAGTACACCGAATCCCCCATCGACCAGAACGTCTCCGCGCTGACCCCCGCCCAACTGCGCGGCCTGGGCCGTCCAGCCGTCTGAGCAGGCAGACGGACATGGTGGAGGTTGGAGAGCGGCTCATATGCCCCTCCCCAACCTCCACCCTCACAGTGCCGTCATGGCCGCGATCCACCTCGACATCTACGATGAGCATTAGTAGTCAGCTACTAGACTCTCACCATGCATGACGTCGCCCCGTCGCTGGAGGCCGCCGTCGCCCCGGCCGCCGGTCCCGCCCTCCATGTGAGTGCATGATGAATCGACCTGTCATGCACAACGCGCACGCGCCTTCGCCGACGGGCGGCCGACACGTGGCGGCAGGCGTGCGGAACCGAAAAGTGCTGATCATCGTGGCGGCCGTGATCGCTGTCGCGCTCCTCACCTATGCCGTGCCCGCGGTCATCCTGGCAGGCGAGGCACCCTCCGGTACGCGCGTGGCCGGCATCGACATCGGCGGCCTGTCCGCGGCCGACGCCCGCGCGCGTCTCGAGCGCGAGCTGGGAAAGCGCGCAGCGCGCCGATTAACGCTGGCAGCGGCAGGCAGGACGATCCGCGTGACCCCTTCCGAGTTCGGGCTGGCCTTCGACATCCCGGCCACGGTGGAGGCGGCGTTGGACGGCACCAGCACTCCCGCCGGCGTCGTGCGTTCGCTGTTCGGCAGCCCCAGGAACCTCCCACCGAAAGTCACGGTCGACGAGCGTGTGCTCGCCGGCGGGCTGGGCAAGCTGGCCAAGGCCATCGACGCCGAGCCACGCGAGGGCGGCGTCCGGTTCCGCGGACTCGAGCCCCAGACGATCCTCCCCAAGCCTGGCCGAGCGCTGGATCGGGACGAAGCCGCGCGCGCCGTACGCGAAGCGTTCGCCGACAACCGCACCTCGGTTGCGCTGACGGTCCGCCCGGTACCGCCCACCGTCTCCGCCGCGGAGGTCCGCCGGGTCGCCACCACGGTGGCGACTTCGGCGGTCGCCGCCCCGTTCACCGTGACGAATGGCGAGCGAAGGGCCCAACTGCCTCCGGCCCAACTGGCGGCCGCACTCCGGTTCGTCGTCGATGACCAGGGAAAGCTGAAGCCCTCCTTCGCCATCAAGGGCCTCCTGCCCGACCTGGACAAGCAACTGGTCGAAGGGAGCCAGAGCCCGCGAGACGCCTCCTTCAAAATCACGAAGGGCCGGCCACAGGTCATTCCAGGGCGCCCAGGCCGCGGCGTCAACGCCAAGGCCCTCAGCATGGCCATCGCCGACGCTCTCACCACTGGCCGGCGCAGCATTGCCGCGCCTCTCGCCAAGATCCAGCCCCGGGTGACCACGGCGGAGGCCAAGAAGCTCGGCGTCAAGGAGAAGGTCAGCTCCTTCACCACCCGCCACCCCTGCTGCGCACCCCGCGTGACCAACATCCACCGGATCGCCGACATCCTGGACGGCTACGTGGTGCAACCCGGTGAGACGTTCTCGCTCAACACCATCGTCGGCAAACGCGACAAGGCGCGCGGGTTCGTCGAAGCGCCCATGATCCTGAACAACCGGTTCGTCAACGACGTCGGCGGAGGGGTTTCCCAGTTCGCCACCACCATGTTCAACGCGGTCTTCTTCGGCGGCTTCCAGGACGTCCAGCACACGCCTCACCAGTACTACATCACCCGTTATCCGGCCGGGCGGGAATCCACCGTCTCCTATCCCCAGCCGGACTTCCGCTGGCGCAACGACTCCCCTTACGGGGTGCTGGTCAAAACGTCCTACACCGGCACCTCCATCACCGTCGACTTCTGGAGCACCAAGCGCTACGACATCGAGTCCCAAAGCTCGTCCCGCTATGACATCAAGCCCTTCCCCACGCTCACCGAGACCGGCGAGAAGTGCATCCCGATGGACGGTGCGGAGGGCTTCGCCATCGACGTCTGGCGGATCTTCAAGCAGGACGGCAAGGTGCTGCGCAAGCAGAAATTCCACAGCGTCTACGCCCCCGAACCCCGTCTCACCTGCAAGTAACCCTGCAGCTCCGATCTCGCGTCAAACGTCGTACCTGGCACGAGATTCTACTATCGCGTCTAGTAGAACCTCTGGTAGCTTCGCCTGAGTGTCCAGCGCTCCTTCCCCCGACCGCGATGAGACGAGCCTGCTCCGGTCAGGATCCGTCATGGCGATGGGCACCATGGTGTCCAGGGCCACCGGATTCGTCAGGACGCTGATGATCGCCGCGGCTGTCGGAACACAACTCCTGGGAGACGCCTACAACACGGCCAACTCGATCCCGTTCGCTCTCTACGATCTGCTGCTGGGCGGGTTGATGACGGGAGTGCTGGTCCCGTTCCTGGTGAGGCGCCGGGCGGGGGACGACGACGGAGGGCTGGCGACCGAGCAGCGGCTGCTGACGGTCGCAGGCATCGGTCTGCTGGTCATCTCGGCGGTCGCCGTGGCGGCGGCGCCCTGGCTGGTGGGGCTGTACGCCGGGCGATTCGTTCCGGCGCAGTTCGAGGTCTCGGTACTGCTGGCCCGGTTCCTGCTTGCCCAGATCTTCCTCGTCGGGCTGAGCGGCGTGCTGGGCGCGCTGCTCAACGTACGGGCACGCTTCGGCGCGCCGGTCTGGGCGCCGGTGCTCAACAACCTGGTCATCATCGCGGTCGGAGCGATGTTCCTGCTGATCGCCGGACCGGGGGTGGCGCCCGAGAGCATCACCGGGGGGCAGGTCGCGCTGCTCGGGTTGGGAACCGTCGCCGGGATGCTGGCGCAGGTCGCGGTCCTGGCAGTGACGCTGCTGTCGGCCCGGTTCCGCTGGCGCCTGAGGCTTGACCCGCGTGGCTCCGGCCTGGGAGAAGCGGTGCGCGCCGGCGTGTGGATGTTCGGCTACGTGTGCTGCACCCAGCTCGGCTTCGTGATCACCGCGAATCTGGCCAACAGGTCCGGTGCGGTGAGCGCCTCCGGGTCGGCCGCCACCGGCGCGGGCCTGAGCACGTACACGTACGCCTACCAGCTCTTCCAGCTCCCGTACGCGATCATCGGGGTGTCGCTGCTCACCGCGCTGCTGCCCAGGATGAGCGGGCACGCGGCGGCGGGGCGCCAGGACGAGCTCCGTTCGGACTTCCTGACGGGTGCCCGACTGCTGATGGTGGCCATGGTGCCGCTGGCGGTAGCGCTGGCGGTAGCGGCGGAGCCACTGGCGCGACTGGTGTTCGCCCGCGCCGCGATCTCGGCGGCCGACGCCTCCAACATCGGCTGGGTCCTGACCGTGCTGGCGGTGGGGCTCGTCCCGTTCACCGCCTTCCAGCTCATGGTGCGGACCTACTACGCGCTGGGCGACACGAGAACACCTGCCATGCTGGCAGCGGGGAATGTCACCGTGCACGCGATCCTGGCCTCGGTGGCCTACCTGCTGCTCCCCCCGGAAAAGGTGGTGGTGGGAGTGGCCGCGGGTTTCATGCTGTCCTACGCCGTCGGCACCCTGGTGGCGGGCCGCCTGCTGGGCCGCCGCGTGGGCGGGATAGGCGCACGCGTGCTGGGCGGACTCCTCGGCCGGCTGTACGCCGCCGCCATGCCTGTCGCCGTGTTGGGGCTGGCCTCCCGGCTGTTGACGTCGGCACTGCTGCCCGTACTTGCAGCCTGCGCGCTGGGGCTGGCCGCCTTCGTACTGATCGTCCGCGCGTGGGGCGTGGAAGAGATCAAACTGATCCTCTCCCGCCTGCCCCGGTTCATGCGATGAATGGCCGGACGACGGTCACCTCGCCCACGACAGCATAGCCTTATCTACGATCGATCATCGTAGATGAGGTATCGTGGGCGGCATGATGCTGACGCGGAATTCTCCGGCATGTCGCCCCAGCGCTTGAGCAGGGCGCTCGCGGCTTCGGTCCTGATATTCGGCGTGTCGGCGTGTGGATTTCCAAGCATGGGAACGGGTGCGTCCTTGGCAGACCCGTCCAGAGCCGGCGCATCCACCGCGGCCACGCCGACTTCCCCCCCAAAGCCCTCTCGAACGTCCAAAAGCACCGTGGGTAAGGCCGTCCAGCAGGAAAACCTCTACGAGATCGCGACCGACGAGCCCGCGCGACCCGTCAAGCAGGCCGCCGTCACCTACCTTGAGGCCTTGTTCACCTACAGTTACGGCGCAGGCAGCCCAGCGGCCACGAGAGAGCGGATGGCCGCCGCACGGCTGCCCACTGCCCCCGCCCGAACCGCCACGCCACTGCTGTCCGCGGACGCCGACGGCGCTATCCAGGTGGAGTATCCACAGCTCGGCGGCCTGACCAAGGATCGGGCCTCCATCATGGCCGTGGCCCGACTGGCGCAGACGCGCAACGGCACAGTGACCACCAGGACGCGCACCCTGGACATCCGGCTGGCCAAACGAGGGTCGGCGTGGAGGGTCACCGAGATCGCCTCCCTGGGCGGGAAGCGGCCGGGCACGAGCCAGGCAGGACCGCTGGGGCGGAAGGTGCTGGCATCCAAGCGGATCGTGCTGCCCGACAGTGCGCGGTGGGACATCGAGGCCGGGCGGATCGACGACCGGACGCTCGGCGTGATGCTACGACTGTCCCGAAAGCACGAGATCTCGGTGACCGTGCTGTCCACCGGTCACCCGTTCAAGGTGTTCGACAGCCCGTCGGTGAGCAACCACACCCGAGGCCGGGCTGTCGACATCTGGGCGATCGACGGCAAGCGGGTGGCCGCCAAGGACGTCAGGGTCCGCGCCGTCATGGAAACAGCGCTGCAGTACGGCTCCGACGAGGTCGGCGGCCCGTGGGCGTTCTCCACGCGATATGGCGGGAGCTTCACCAACACGGTGCACGACGACCACGTGCACATTGGCTTCAAGCGCTGAACTCTGGGGAACACTTCTCCCGTTTACCCCCGGCGGGGTAGCGTTTGGCGGCCGGCCCCTGGTGCATACCTTCGCGCGCGTCACCTTGCGAAGTGGGCATCAACTCGCCGACGACCTCGCTGAGCCAGGTAGACGGTCAGCGACAGCATGGACAGGCCCACCACGTACAGGCCCGCGCCTGCCGCGATCTGCGCAGCGGTCACGCGCGTCGTACCTGCTGGAACGTAGATGGGGCGCGTTTGCTGTACGGTTTCCCGATCCCCCGTCTCGACCGGCAGCCATGTCTCCACCGTGCCGTTCCGGTCACGCATTTCGGCATAGAGGAACCACAGGCCTGCCGGCTCGACCCGCACCCGGCCGCTGCTGCGGCACGCGCCAGGCAACGCAGTGAGCGGACCGGACGCCTCTTCACCGGCTCGGCGGGCGACGATCCGCAGCGGGGAGAGGTTCGCGCACCCCTCCACGGTGAGGGTCATGGTTCCGGCACCGTCCGAGCCGGCTGTCAGAACGGCGGTGCCGACGATCTGACCCTGCCCCGGGTCGTGGGCCGAAGCAGGCTTGGGGGCCAGGACGGGCAAGCTCAGCGACAGCAGAAAGGCGGCAGCAGCCACGCCTTTTGCTCCACGCCCCATGAGAAGCAGGACTCCGCAGAAGCCGATCAGCGCCACCGCCGCGGGACCGAGCACGTCATCCACGTTCACACTGCTCAAGCCCACACCCGCGGACAGCAGCGTGGTGGCGGCCAGCCCTGCCGCACCGGCGACGTAGGCCGTCGCCGGGCGGCGCCACGGCAGGTCGATCGCGGCCAGCCCGATGACGGCCAGCGGGAGATCAGGAGCAGTGCGGCCCATGGCCAGCAGGAGCACGCTGATCATCAACCGCGCGAGGACGTAAACCGCGACCGCCCCCGCGACGAGGTATCGAACCGGCGAGAGGGAGCGGAGCAATATGGCTGCGTACATCGAGGCGACAAGCAGCACCGGGAGGTAGAGCGTCTCGCTGAACTGGGGCACGTCCGTTTCGAACTCGAGCACGGCGGTGACGGCGCTACCGAGCAGCAACGCTCCGCCCGCCCACCACAGCGGCCGCGGGGCGGCCGGCCGCAGGCCCGCGAGCACCCCTCCGATCAAGGCCAGCGTGCTGAACACGGTGAGCATGTGGCTCGGGCTCCACAACACCGAGTCCCGCCCGAAAGCCTCGTGCCACAGCGCGTCGATCGGTGCCGAGGCCAGCGTGGCCAAGCCCCCGACTCCCGCGATGAGCAAGGGAGGCTGCCTCAGCACCGCGATCAATGACCTCGTCCGCAAAAGGGCGAGAAGCCCCCAGCCCGCGACGATCAGGCCGACGACGGCCACCGAGCCGTACAGGAGCAGATGCGGGGGAATCAGCGCGTCGTCCCTGCCGATGTCGGTATGCCAAGCGTCGTCCCAATAGGTGGCGAAAAGCGAGACCAGACCGGCCATCACGACGAAGGCGGCCGCTGTGGGTGTGAGCAGCAGGTGCTGTGGTGCTGTGTTGTCAGACATAGTGGCAGCTTGACCGCTCCGTCCCGTTGGCCGCTTGTACGCAGCGGCTGTCCTCACTCCCAGCGCACAGCGCGCGCCAGCGCCGAGGGAGGAAGGCCGAACATGGCGTGCGTGACGCGGGTCAGATGGGAGCTGTCGGTGAAGCCTGCCGCATGAGCGGCCTCCGTGAGGGATCCGCCCTTCTGCACGGTTTCCATGGCCGCGCGTAGCCGTGCCCATCGCACGTACGCGGTGAAGGGCAGCCCCAGTTGCTCACTGAACAGGTGTCCGAGCCTGCTCGGCGACATGCGGACCTGTGCTGCCACATCCGCCAGGCGCAGAGGCCCCACCGTGCCCTGGTGGACCAGGTCCGCCGCCTGTCGCAGAGCGGGATGGGGATCAGCGGCGCGGGATGAGGTCAGCAGTGTCAGCGCCGTCTCGGGGAACTCCTCATCGATGGGAGCGGAAAGCAGGAGATCGGCCTTGCTCTCCCAATCGGCCACCTGGTCCTGGGCGGTCACGCCGGCACCGCGACTTGCCGGATCAAGGTAGATCGCGGCGCCGAAGGCGTTCTCGGAGCGCATGGCATGCTGAACACCGGGCGGGATCGCCACCGCCGCCACGTTCCGCTCGCCTCGCCGTTCATCCGTCACAATGACGCGTCCTGAGCCGACCACGAGCAGTTGCACGGCGGCATGCGCGTGAGCGTGAGCGGACCCGAGCTCGCCGACGAAGACCAACGCTCCGGGTCGCAGACGCACCGTTCCAGTCCATGCGCCCATATTTGCCATGGCTACTAGTATAGATAGTAGCCATGTGTAGCACCTCTCGAAATCCAGGCGCGCCAGAGAGATGATCCACCGGCCCACCTCTCTGCCAGTCGGGGAAAATCTACTATTAGCTATCGTAGTTGCGACAAATGTAGTAGCTTCCTGGCATGCCGCCTTCCCCGCGTCCCGCCGCGTCGCTGCGTGTGATGGAGCTTCGTGACATCCCGGCCGTGGTTCGGCTTCATGCGGCCGATCTGCCACATGGCTTCTTCGTCGAACTCGGGGAGAGGTTCCTTGCCCGCTACTACCGCACGTTCCTCACCAGCCCCGCCGGAGTGGCACTGGTCGCCGAGGTGGACGGCGAGCTGGCGGGCTTCCTGGTCGGCTCCACCGACGCCGCCACCCACCATCGCCACGTGATCAGACTGGATCGATGGCAGCTGGCTCGCGCCGGCGCCGTCTCGCTGCTCGTACGCCCGAAACTGACCGCCAGGTTCGTCCGCACGCGGATACAGCGCTACGCCAGGGGCATCCGCCGGGCCTCTGACGACGGCCGCCCGGGGACGGCACAGCGCAAGAGGCAGGGAATGCTCAGCCACATCGCCGTGGACGAGACCAAGCGCCGGTCGGGCGTGGGCAGCAAGCTGGTCGCCACGTTCGTGGAGGTCGCCAGGGCTCATGGCGTCGAGCACGTGCAGCTGCAGACCGCCCCTGACAACGGGGCAGCCCAGGATTTCTACGCGAACCTCGGGTGGAAACGCCAGGACGCGGTGCACGACGGCGACGACCGGGCCTGGGTCCCGTTCGTGCTCGAGCTCTGATCACGCGTAGATGAGCCCGAATTACTATGCATCATAGGGGATGCGCTTATCCTGGTGGCATGACGCGAGCAGAACGGGTGATCCTGCGCCTGATGCTGCTCGTGGTCGTGGCCCTCGGCGTCGTGGCGATGCATACGCTCGGCCACATCAACGGGCATGCGGACATGCCACCTGCCGGGACCCACTTCGCCATGCATGCCGCTTCCTCCGAGGCCGGCATCGCTGCCGGAGAAGAGTCCCACGAGGGCGCCGGTGCCGGCTGGGTGTGCCTGGCGATCCTCGGCACGGCTCTGACCCTGTTGTTGTTCCGGCTGGGCGTCCGTGACGTCCTCGGTGCGTCGGGCCTCGCCGGCCCGTCGCTCCGGTTCTGGTCCAGGTTCCTTCGCGCGCCGCCGATCCGGTCGCTGACGCGCACGGTCGTGCTCCGGATCTAGACGGGGATCCGGCCCCCTGAGGGTCCGAGGTCTCCCTTCCGGCACGATCTTTCAAGCGAGGAATCACCATGGACATCGATCGACGCACCCTGCTCAGAACCGGTATCGGCCTGCTCGGCGGGGCGGCTCTGGCCGCCTGCAGCCCGAGCCGTAGTACCACGGCATCCCCATTCGTCAGCCCGACCGGCGCGCAGGTGCGCGCCGCCGAGCAGGCCCGCAAGCCGGGCGCGGTCAAGGACGTTCGGCTGGTGGCCGCCGAGACCCAGGCCGACCTCGGCGGTGTGACGGTGCGGACCTGGGCCTATGACGGCCGCATCCCCGGCAGCCCGATCCGCGTCACCGCGGGCGAAGTGGTACGGGCCCGGCTGGCCAACCGGCTGCCTGCCGACACCACCATCCACTGGCACGGCCTCGCCCTGCGCAACGACGCCGACGGCGTGCCCGACGTCACCCAACCGCCCGTCAAGACAGGCACGGAGTTCGCCTACGAGTTCACCGCCGCCCACCCTGGCACGTACTGGTTCCACCCGCACTCCGGCACCCAGCTCGACCGGGGCCTGTACGCCCCGCTGATCGTCGAGGACCCGCGCGAGCCGCTCGGCTACGACGAGGAATGGACGGTCGTTCTCGACGACTGGCTCGACGGGGTCACGGGCACCCCGGACGAGGTCCTGGCCGAGCTGTCCCGCGGCATGGGAGGCATGGACCACGGCGGCATGACCGGCATGACGAGCACGACGCCCAGCCCGTCGTCCGGGATGAGCGAGCACATGCTGATGGGCGCCACGAGCCTGCTGCTCGGCGGCGACGCGGGCGACGTACGCTACCCGCACTTCCTGATCAACGGGCGCCTCCCCACCGACCCCGAGACCCTCACCGCCAAGCCGGGCACCCGGCTGCGCATCCGCCTGATCAACGCCGGCGGCGACACCGCCTTCCGCGTCGCCCTGGCCGGTCACCGGCTGACCGTCACCCACACCGACGGATTCCCCACCGCGCCCGCCGACACCGACGCGCTGCTCATCGGCATGGGCGAGCGCTACGACGTGCTCGTCACGCTCAAGGACGGCGTCTTCCCCCTGGTCGCGCTGGCCGAAGGTAAGAACGCCCTCGCCCGCGCGCTGATCCGTACCAGCAAGCGGACCGCCGCCCCCAAGCCGGACCTGCGCCCCCGCGAGTTGGAGGGCGACGTCCTCCGCTACGCCAAGCTGCACCCTCACGAGTCGGTACGGCTGGCGTCCAAACAGCCGGACCGCACCGTGAAGCTGGAGCTCACCGGGACCATGATGGCCTACGACTGGGCGATCAACGGCCGCAAGTACGACCCGAAGACCATCACCCCGATCCGGTCAGGGGAACGGGTGCGGCTGTCGTTCGTCAACCGCACGACGATGTGGCACCCCATGCACCTGCACGGCCACACCTTCGCCCTGCCCACCGGCGTCCGCAAGGACACCGCCATCGTGCTGCCGAACTCCACCCTCGACGTCGACTTCCAGGCCGACAATCCGGGCATCTGGATGATCCACTGCCACAACGTCTATCACGCGGAGTCGGGCATGATGACGCTGCTCGGATACCAGCCGACCTGATCCGGCTAACATTCGGCTGAACGGACGGATCGCCGGGAGGATCCCGATGACGCGGCGCAAGCTGGGACAGTTGGAGGCCGAGGTGCTCGCCGTGCTGGCGGGTGCGGACGCCTTCCTGTCCACCAGCGAGCTCCGCGAGCGGCTCGACGGCGCGCCCGCGCACACCACGATCAACACCATCCTGTTCCGGCTGCTGGACAAGGGGCTGGTGATACGGGAGCGGCGCGGGCGCGGCTTCGCCTACCGCCTCACCGCCAACGAGTCCGGGCTGGCGGCCGAGCGCATGTTCGGCCACCTCCGCCTGGCCCACGATCCGTCGGATGTCCTGAGCCACTTCGTCCACGGGCTGAGCCCTGCCGAAGAGGCCGCGCTCCGGGCCGTGCTCGACGACCGCTCATGAGCCCGGAGTCGTTCCTCCCGGCGCTGGTGCTGGCCGCACTGACCTTGCTGCTGAGCCGGCGGCAGCCACGCCTGCATCCGAAGTGGATCGCACGGGCCCTGGTCGTCCTGTCCGCGAGCACGGCGCTGGCGGTCATCGGCACGCTCGTGCTGATCATCGTGGTAGCCGCCCAGCCGAACGAGGGCGGCCACGGCTCGGCTCCGCTCCCCCTGGCGTTCACGTCCGCGGCCCTGCTGGCTCTCACCATCGTCCACGTTCTTGCCGCGGCCTGGCGCTGGCGGCGTGACCTCAGAACGGCCACCGGTCTGGTGAACGATGAGCGCCCGTTCGCCATCGCCGTACCGGGCAGACAGGGCGGTGTCACGGTCTCGACCGGCCTGCTCGGCCTGCTGTCCGGCCGGGAGCTCGAGGTGGTCTTCCGTCACGAGGAGACCCACCTCAGGCACCGGCACCACCTGTATCTCGCGGCGGCAACCGTCACCGCCAAGATCTTCCCGCCCCTTGCCCTCGCCGCCGGCGCACTTCGCTACGCGCTGGAGCGGTGGGCGGACGAGGACGCCGCCGCGGCCGTGGGCGACCGGAAGCTGACCGCGCGCACGATCGCCAAGGTCGCCCTCGCGTATTCGAACGCCACGCCGCAGGCCGGGTTCGCCTCCGGCCACACCGGCCGGCGCGTGGCCGCGCTGCTGAGCGAGACACCGCCCGACAGCCGAGTGGCGGGCCCGCTGCTCCTCGGCGGAAGCTGGATGATGATGGGCGGCACCGTCACCTCCGCCCTGCAACTGCACCATCTCGGGCTCTTGCTCCTGCTCGCCTAGACAGCCGCGCGATCGAGGGATGATGCATCAGTGGGCCGTCCCCGCCGATCCGATACCAGGCATCAGGGCCGCCGGGCTCTCGACCGGACCGATGGGCACCGCCAACCGCTATCACGCCCATCTGGACGTGTTCGTGGACGGCAAGCCGACCCCGGTCCCGGCGGACATCGGTGTCAGCGCTGCACACCCATGACACTCGCGGCGTGGTCCACATCGAGGCGCAGAGGTCTACGGCGCGCCCGACCCGCCCTTCACCCCTCCCACGAAGTACGAGTTCGGGCAGGGAGAGTGACTCGGCCGGCGGACCCGTGGCGGGCAGCACGGTGTCCGTCCACCAGAGGGACCGCCCCGAAGACCAGCCGGCGCGTGCCGGCATGGAGACCTATGACGAGCCGCCCGCCCGGGCGTAGCACACGAGCCAGTTCCTGCGGGGAAACGTCACTGCCGGGAGCAGCGATGACGCACGCGGCGTCAAAGGAGTGGTCGACGTACGGAAGGCGCCGCGTGTCGCCTCTGAACGTGGCCACGTTGGTCAGGCCTTGACGGCGGGCACGCGCCATGGTGCGGTCCAGCTTCTCCTGCCGGACGTCGAAGAGGTCGAGCCTGCCGTTGGTGCCGAGCCTCTTGGCCACGTCAAGGGCGTATGATCCGGCACCCAGGCCAACCGCCAGGATTCGCTCCCCTGGTCGAGGGTTGAGCACATCACACACCCGGTGACACGAGGCGAACGAGCGTGGAACGAGCAGTCGGACGAAGACACGCCGGCCGCATCGGCACGACGTGGAGCGGCGTCGGCGCAACCATGCCGCGCCTATCACCGCCAACCCCGCGATGGCGAGCATCCCGGCAGGTTTCATGACGAGCTTTCCGTTCACCCGAACAGGCTACGACGGTCAATAGTATATTTTGGACGGGTTGAGGAAGAGAACCGCTGCCGGGCGAGGCGCATCACAAGTCGCCAGGATTCGAGTTCCACCATGTCGTAGAGGCTTACATTGGGCGGCGAGCGGCGCTTCCCCAAGGCAGCCCATACCGGATCAGCTACTATGAGAAATAGCATAAAGCCTGGGAGAGGCACGGCATGCGGAGTCTCGGCGATCTCGAAGCCACGATCATGGACCGCTTGTGGTCATGGCAGCGGCCCGCCTCCGTTCGCGAGGTTCTGGAAGACCTGCAACGCGACCGGTCGATCGCGTACACCACGGTGATGACGGTCATGGACAAGCTCCACAAGAAAGGCCTGCTACGCCGCCATCCATCGGGCAAGGCCTACGTCTACGAACCCACCGCCACCCACGAGGCCTACAGCGCCGGCCTCATGCAGGAGGCGCTGGCCACAGGCGGAAACCAGGCCCTCACCCTGATCCACTTCCTTGAACGCCTCACACCCCAGGAGCTCTCCGCACTGGAGGAGGCACGCCACCGGGTCGCCCGGAAAGTCTCTTCCGAGTGACCGCCGCGATCATCCTGGCCACCTATGCCATCGGTGCCGGGTGCGTGCTCCATCTCCTGATCGAACGGGCTCACTGGCTGAGCCGGGCCCCACGCGCCACTATCGCGATCTGGCTGGCCGCAGCCGCTTCGGTAGTGATGTCGGCCGTGCTCGCGGGCGTGGAACTCGCCTTTCCCACCCACGCCTTCCGCGACGAGCTCGCCGCCTTCGTGACCGCCTGCAGCGACGCTCTCTCCGGCCACCCTTCCTCGGCCCCGCCTCGCCCGTTCGCGATTCTTGCCGGGCTGGCGATCACAGGACTGACAGTGGCGCGTTCGGCTCACTGCGCCCTGTCGGTGTTCCTCGGTGGCTGGCGAGGCAGACGCGCTCACCGCAGCGCACTCCTGCTCGTCGGGCGCCACCATCGCGCTCTGGACGCATTGGTCGCGGAGTACGACGAGCCGGCCGCCTACTGCGTCCCAGGACGCAAGGGGCTGATTGTGATCACGCGGGGTGCGCTCAACAGCCTCCACCCCAGCCAGGTGCACGCGGTGATCGCCCACGAGCGTGCCCATCTCAACGGTCGCCATCACCTGCTGCTGAACGCGGCTCAGGCCGTCGCGCGCATCCTTCCCCGGCTGCCGCTCTTCGCCCGGCTGGGCCAGGAGATCCCACGTCTCGTGGAGATCCTGGCCGACGACACGGCGGCACGCGAGCACGGACGGGACACGATCGCCACCGCACTCGTGGCCGTCGCCAGAGCGTCGACTCCTGCCAACGCCCTGGGGGTCGGCGGCGACACCGCGGTGGCCCGCATCGTACGCCTCCTCTCCCCGGCACCGGCACCCCTGGGCAAGAGACAGCGACTGCTTGCCGCCCTCGGAGTGAGCGGGCTGCTGGCAGGCCCGGCGGCCGTGCTCCTGGCGCCCCCGCTGATCACTTTCCTGGCCGGCTGTCCTACGCTTCAATAACGCCTACTATGGAGGATAGGAGGTAGTGATGCGTACGTGGACAACTCGGCAATGGCTTGTCGGACTCGGGGGTGCAATCGTCACGGCACTGTTTGTCGGGGTCCCTACCAGCATCATTTCCACGCCTTTTTTCACCCGGATGACGCCGGTGCTGTGGTGGAACTACCCGGTGTGGATCCTGACCGCCGCGCTCACCGGCTTGATCGTCGCCACCTACGTGGCTCCCGTCCAGCCGCCACCCGACCAGCAGAAGAAGACCCTGGTCGGGGGAGCGCTGTCCGCGTTCGCCGTTGGCTGCCCGATCTGCAACAAGCTCGTGGTGATGGCCTTGGGGGTCAGCGGCGCGCTCACCTATTTCGCGCCATTGCAGCCCGTGCTGGCCGTCGGATCGCTCCTGCTTCTGGCCGAGGCTCTCCGTCGCAGATTGCACGCCCTGCGTTCCTGCGCCGTCCCGACCGGACGCGGCACCTGAACCACCTTCGGCAAACGAGGCACACAGTAATGAACTGTTGCTGATTGTGATCGAAGGACGCCGTCTTTCCTCTGCCTCGGGCTTCTCGCTACCGCGAGCTCGTCGCCCCGGTACGGCGGCCCGCGTCCGCCCATGCCCGGGCCGAGCGCTCAGCCCGCATCACGGACGGCGACGCGGGCCCGCCGCGAGCCGGCGGCTGGTTCGACGATGGCCCCTGATCACGCTTGGCGTCACTACTCCGATGCCACTCGTGAGCCTCCGGCAATCAGGGGAAGGCGTCCATAGGAGGTTTGCCCCGCTCGACAGCAGGCGGTCGGCGCAGCGAGGAGCTCAGGCGTCCGTAAGTCTTGAGCATCCGGTCGGCCGGCGTGCGCAGCGCGGGATGGGCGAGCACCGTGTTACGGACTGCGCGCAAAGGAGTGCGGAGCAACCACTGCAACCCGGCCACCGGTGTCGAGCGGGCGAGCCGTCCCTCGGCGACAAGGAACTCGCCGTTCTTCAGCTTGTCCTTGTACTCCTTCTCCCCTCTCCCCATGTCGATGACGGCGATCCCGCGCTCGGCCGCCTCCCGCGCCATGGCCAGGTGGTGAACGAGACCCGGGGAGTAACGCGCGAAGGCCGGATCGTAAGCAGGAAACCAGCCGGCCAGGACGGTGTCGCTGCGCAGGCCGAAGTGACCGGCGACCGGCCGGTCTCCCGCGTAGATCATGTCCAGCACGCCACCGAACCCGGGGGTGTCGATGTGGAGCAGGCCCTCCACCAGTTGGACGACCCACGGCCAAGCGAATCGGTCGGTGCGTCCGGTCCGTCGGTATTGCTCGCTCTTCCAGCGCAGGAGCGTTCCGAAAGCGGTCAGATCGGTGGTGGCGTAGCAGTGTCGCACCTCGCCGATGTCGCGGCCGAGCTTGCGTTCCTTGTAGAGGGTGCTCTTGATGGTCTTGCCGGAACTCCGCTTGACCTCGCTCACGTAGGCGTCGTACCCGCTGCGCAAATCCATGATCGGAGATGGGTAGCGGCCTGCATGGTGCGCCGGAAACTGGTCGATCAGCAGGTGGTCGAACTCCCATACGCTCAGCCCGCACGCCTTGAGCAGGTGAAAGACGTCAAGCTCCACCTCTCTGCGGAAAACCCCTCCCTGAGCGTCGGTGAGCCCGGCCCCTACCGGCCTGCCCACCCCCAGAGCGTGTCGCTGGAAGGGAAAGAAGCCGACGATCTTTCCGTCGTCCTCGATGACGGCCACTCGCGCATCGGCGCGTAGCCTCCCCACCGCAATCGTGAACTCGGGGCAGAGGAAAGGGTTGGCGAGTTCGTACGAGGACTGCAGCAACGTGCGCCAGGCGCTCGTCTCCGGCTCCCCAAGATCGCCGGGATGGACAACAGTGATCTCCATGAGCTTCCTCGGACGACTCGGCAACCATCTACGATTAAAGATAGTAGATGGTTGCTTCCGGCCGTGGCCAAGGAAGTCATCGAGTGCTCCCTTTCTGAGCTGTAGGGGCTCCTGTGGAATCGCATCTCCGCCGGAGCCGAGTCACCACCCGCGGAGCAGAAGATCCGGCGGTCCTCCGGCCCCGATGAACCCGGAAGCATCGACCCGCGTACCTCCTGATACCTGTTCAGCACGGCGTCAAGTCGGAGAGGCCGGGAGGTGACATGCGCGGGAGCAACCGGCAACGGATGATCTGGCTGCTCCTCGTCGCCCTCGCACTCGGGGCAGGAGCCGTGCACACTTTGCGCTGTCATGGCCCGTCAGGTGACCCGGCCCTGCACTTCGCACCCGTTTCCCAGTACGAGACGACGTCTATCGCCGCCGACGACGCCGCGTCCTGTGTGATGGCGGTCAATCCGTCTCTTTCGTGTCCCGCCGTACTGACCTCGCTGCTCATTTTGCTGTTGGCCCTGGGCCTGTGGGCCGGGCGGCGGAGTGACGTCGGCGAGAGGCGGGGCGCGCTGCTGCCTTGGCACGGGAGAGGGCCGCCGTCGAGGACGGCTCCCGATCTGGCCGTTCTTTCGGTTCTGCGGATCTAGGCCGGCCGGTCACATCCGGCCTGCCTTATCCGATCCCAGATTCCGAAGGAGAGATTCACCATGACCATTGTTCAGCGCCTCACCATGACCACGGTCGCCGGAATAGGCGCCATCACCCTGCTCACCGGCTGCGGCGGCGCGTCCGGCACGACGACCGCGGGCGCGGGGGCCGCGGCGCCGGCCAGCGACATGAAGGGCATGGACATGCCGTCAAAGCCGGCCGACTCGGACTACGGCACCACGGACGAGTCGACGTCTGCGCCCACCGACGATGACATGGACGGCATGGATATGTCGTCCTCGAAGCCCGCCGCAGGCTTCAACGACGGCGACGTGATGTTCGTCCAGATGATGCTCCCGCATCACCAGGAGGCCCTGCAGATGGCCAAGTGGGCCCAGAACAACGCCTCCAACGCCGAGGTCAAGGACCTCGCCATGAAGATCCAGATGCAGGGGCAGCCGCAGCTCGGCAAGCTCAACGGCTGGCTGACCGCCTGGGACAAACAACCGCTGGCGGACGACGACCCGATGATGACATCGATGCCCGGCATGATGTCAGCGGCCGAGATGGCCAAGATGAAGAACATGAAGGGCTCTGCGTTCGACCGCATGTTCGCCCGGACGATGATCACCCATCATCAGGGCGCCCTCAAGGTGACCCAGGACGAGATCACCAAGGGCGGCAACGCCAAGGTCAAGTCCATGGCCAAGACCATTCGGACGAGCCTGCGGACGGAACTCTCCCAGATGAAGCAGTTGCTTCCGACGCTCTGAACCGCGCCGATCGATCCCCGTACGACACCGAGCCTGCCGTACGGGGATCTCTGCGGCTGCCGACGCGAACGAATCTAAAACCGTCGTCCACCTCGAGCAGCTGGTTCAACTACCGGTCATAGGAAACCGGGCAATCCGCGCGGTTTGACGATCCACAGGCCGGTGGTCATGTCGCTGCCGAGGATCACCCCCGTGTTGCCTGTCGATGAACACGCCCCAGATCTGCGGTGGGGTGTCACCTCCGGCGGGCGGGACGAACTGGTCGAGCCGGCGGGAGACACCCTGGGCATTCATCGTCCACCACGCGCTAACCTGAACATTAATGTTCGGGTTATGTGGAAGTGCTCCAACGGGGCAAGTGGAGGTCTTCGTGTTCGAGTTCACCGAGACGATCCTGATCGCTGCGTCGTCGGCGACCGTATGGGAACTGATGCGTGACGTCGAGCGCTGGTGGCCGCCGTCAAACCCGGAACACGAGAGCATCGAACGCCTCGACGACCGCGACGTCCTGGACGTCGGCGCCCGGCTTCGGATTCGAGAAAAGGTGGCGGGGATTCCCTGCGTGGCAGAGGGGGAGATCACCCGGGTTGAACCGTTGGCATCGGTTACCTGGGAAGCCCCTCACGCCCGCTATCGGTGGTTCGGCATCCCCATTACGGTCAGCGAAGGAGTCACGTGGGGCATCGAACCACTCGATCGCGACAGCACACGGGTGAGCGCTCACGTCTGGGCCAGCTTCCCGCGGGGAGTAAAAGGTCGCGTTCTCGAGTGGGTCTTCAGCCGCGTCCTCCGCGGCGTCGAGAAAGACCGTGAGCACGCGCGGACCGAGCTCCGCTATCTCAAATCGGTCCTTGAGGGCGCCTCGCACTGACCGCTCGGCGATCGCCTTGTCGTCTCCTGTCAGCCCGGCTGCGGACGGCGAGTGGCTGCGGAGCAGAGTGGCGATGAGAACAGCACCCAGCACGAGAGTCGGGAGGGCGACGTTCACCACGTTGCCGTCCAGGACGAGCATGAACCACACGAAGCACAGCACGACCAGCGGCGGCCTGTGACATCGGTAGACACCGGCGTCATGACAGGTGTCCCGCTGAAGCGGACGGCACCGATATATGGCAGGATCCACACCCGCCCACATTGGCCACAATCCGCGATAAGGCCAGAGCATATCGCTCTGAGGACATACCCTGGAATGCGTGATCGAGGCCGTCGACACCGCCGTCCCGCCCGGGGTGGGAGTGATCGTTGTCGGGCACTTCCCGCTGGCATCAGGACAGTGGATCTCCCCACACAGCCACACCCACCACCAACTGGCCTGGACGCGGCGCGGTGTGCTCAGCGTCGCCGTGGCCGACACGTACTGGGTCCTGCCGCCGACACGAGCCCTGTGGCTGCCGGCGGGAGTCGTCCATCAGACCGGCGCGACCCGCGATGCCGTGCTGTGCAGCCTCTACCTCAATCCAGAGCGGTGCGCCGTGAACTGGACGGAGCCCACCGCGGTCGGCGTCGACGGTTTGCTGGCTCATCTGATCGCCTACCTCGCTCGCGAGGATCTCGCCGACGACGCGCGACTGCGGGCCGAGGCCGTGGTGCTGGACCTGTTGCGGCCTCTGCCCGCCATGCCCATCGACGTCCCGGATCCCGTGGACGAACGCGTGCGCGCCGTGGCCGACGCCCTGCTTGCCGACCCGGCGGACCCACGGAGCCTCGAAGCGCATGCACGGGCCGTAGGAGTGAGCCGGCGTACCTTGACGCGGCTGTTCGCCCATGACACCGGCATGAGCTTCGATCGCTGGCGCACCCAGGTGCGGCTGCGAGCCGCTCTTACTCTCCTCGCGGACGGTCAGCCCGTGTCCCGGGTCGCGCACGCCGTGGGCTACGCGACACCGAGCGCGTTCCTTGCAGCATTCCGCCGGACCGTCGGCACCTCTCCCGGACGCTACCTCAACGACAGTTGAGCCAACCTCCGGCAGAGCAAGGTGTCTCCGATGATCCATAGTGGCTGCGGCATTCCCGGCAGTTACGGACGCTCAGCATCGCACCGCTCGAACGACCAGCCCTGCAACCCCGATTCTTCATATACACAGGTCAAAGGCACGAGCACGCCATCGACCGTTGCGCGCGAGCGAATTACGGAGTTTACATATTGAGCTCTTGCATCTACGGAAAACCTCTATAGAGTCGCATGCAACACCGCCAGCTCCCCGCGGCGGCAGTCTCGACCTCTTATACCCCCGGGAGGTTCCGTGTACCGGCGACCCGTCAGATCCATCGCGATCGCAGCCGCACTCTGGTTAGCTCTGGCCGGATGCGGCGCAGGTACGCAGCCTCCGCAGACGCAGCAGCAGACGAAGGCCGCCGCGAAGAGCGTCACCATCGCCATCTCGTCCGGCGAGGGCACGCTGACCCCGTTCACCAACCAGACCGGCTATCCGGGAAACAACCTGGTCAAGCTCATCTTCGACACCCTGGTCATCGTCCAGGGCGACGGGGTCACGCCGCTGCTCGCCAAGCAGATCGAGACCACCGACAACAAGGTCTTCACGCTGCCGCTCAGGTCCGGCGTCACCTGGCACGACGGCAAGCCGCTGACCGCGGACGACGTGGTCTTCAGCTTCGACTTCTACAAGAAGAACATGGAGGGCGACTCCGCGATCGACGTCCGGCCGGTGGAGAAGGTGACCGCGAGCGGCGACACGGTGACCCTGACGCTCAAGGCGCCCGACCCCGAGTTCCCGCGGCGGATCCTGGCCGACATGGCGATCCTGCCCAAGCACGTGTGGGAGTCGGTGGAGAAGGTCAGCGAGGCCGGGACGGACAAGGCGGTCGGCACCGGGCCGTACAAGCTCACGCGGTACGACAACGCCCGCGGCTACACGCTGTCCGCCAATCCTTCCTACGCGATGGGCAAGCCGAAGGTCGAGACCGTGAAGATCGTGGTCATCCCCGAGGAGTCCACGCAGTTCGCCGCGCTGCGCACGGGCGAGGTGCACCTGTCCACCCGCATCGTGCCCCCGCAGCAGCTCCAGGCGCTGCAGAACCAGCCGGACATCGGCATCGTGAAGGGCACCGAGTTCGCCTCCACGCTGCTGGCCTTCAACACCACCAGGGCCCCGTTCGACAAGCCGGAGGTCAGGCGCGCCCTCGCCAAGTCGATCGACGTGACGGACCTGGTCAAGACCGCGCTGCTCGGCCAGGGCACGCCGGGCAACCCCGGATTCATCCACGCCGACTCCCCCGTCAAGCCGGATCAGCTCGCCCCCGTCTACGACGTCGAGGCGGCCAAGCGCGAGCTCGACGCCCTGGGCGCCAAGCCCGGTCCCGACGGGATCAGGGTGCTCGACGGCAAGCCCATGTCGTACGAGCTACTGGTCCAGAGCACCTCCACCGACCGGCTGCGCAGCGCCGAGCTGATCCGCGACATGCTCAAGGCGGTGGGCGTGAGCGTGAAGGTCACCTCGCTCGACCCCGACTCGCTGGACGCGAAGGTGTGGCCCGACTACGACGTACGCAAGGGCCGCAACTACGACATGTCGATGTGGGGCTGGTCCGCGCCCGTCATGCTGAGCACCGGCAGCATCGCCCAACTGCTCGCCTCCGACCCGGACGACGGCTCCCTGAACATCGTCGGTTTCAAGAACGACGAGGTCGACGCCGTTGTGAAAACCCTGACCTCGGCCCCGACGATGGAGGCCAGGACGGCGGCGGCCAAGCAGCTCCAGGCGCAGATCGCCGAGCAACTGCCGTTCCTCACGCTGTACTACCGCAACGGCGCCTACGCCTTCCGCAAGGACGTCTACAGCGGCTGGAGCTGGCAGAACGGCTCGGCCGTGCTCAACAAGTTCTCCCTCGTCGACTTCAAGCTCCAATGACCTGGAGATACGCGGCGGGCCGGCTCGCCGAGTACGCTGCCGTGCTCGCGGTGGCGCTCACGCTGAACTTCGCGCTGCCCCGTGCCCTGCCCGGTGGCCCGCTCAAGTTGTTCGGCAGCCCGGAGGCGCTCGCCCGGCTCACCGCCGACGAGCGGGCGCAGCTCGCCACCCAGTACGGCTTCGGCAAGCCCGTGCACGAGCAGTTCCTCGACTACCTCGGCGGCGTGTTCACCCTCGATCTCGGCACCTCCCTGTCCGACGGGCGGCCGGTCACGCAGGCTCTCGGCGAGGCGCTGCCGTGGACGTTGCTGCTCGTCGGCACCAGCATCGTCTGCACCGCGCTCGTGGGCGTCACGCTCGGCGTGCTGGGCGCGCTGCGCAGGCGCCGGGGCAAGGGCTCGGGACTGCTCGGCACGGCGATCGTGCTCGACTCGTTCCCGCAGTTCTGGCTGGGGATGCTGCTCATCGTGCTGTTCGGCGTCCAGCTCCGGCTGCTACCGACCTTCGGCGTGTCGGGCGTCGAGGGCGTGACCGTTTCCGGCGTTCTGCTGCACCTGGTCCTGCCGGTGAGCACCATGACGCTGACCGGGATGGGCTACCTGTTCCTCTACACCCGGTCGTCGCTGCTGACCGTGCTGACCAGCGAACCGATCGAGCACGCGCACGCGCGCGGGGTGCCGTACGGGCGGCTCGTCCGACGGCACGCGCTGCGACCGGCGCTGCTGCCCGTCCACACGATCCTCATGATGGAGATCGGCTTCCTGGCCGCGGGCTCGATCGTGGTCGAGACCGTCTTCGCCTACCCGGGGCTCGGGCGGCTGACCTTCGGCGCGATCGCGGCCCGCGACTATCCGCTGATGCAGGGCGCGTTCCTGGTGCTGACGCTGCTGGTCGTGCTGATGAACGCGCTGGCCGACGCCACGTACCCGCTGCTCGATCCCCGCGCCAGAACCGGAGGCGGCCGATGATGTTCCTGCGTGCGCCCCGTCGCAACCTCCTCGGCCCCCAGGGTCTGATCGGGGCTGGAATCCTCGCGGTCGTCATCGGGGTCGCCTTGTACGGCGCGGCGCTGCCCGACGACGCAGGGCGTGCCAGGGTGGCGGCCCCCTACGCCCCGCCAGGCGCGGGGCTGCCCCTCGGGGCCGACGATCTCGGCAGGAACCTGCTCGACCAGCTCGTCGTCGGCGCGGGCACGTCCCTGAGTCTGGCGCTCATCGTCGCCATCTGCACGACGCTGCTGGCCGCGCTGGTCGGCGGGGCTGCCGGGATCGGGCCACGCTGGCTGTCGGCCGTCCTGATGCGTGGCACCGACGTCATGCTGGTGCTGCCGGAGCTGATCCTCTACATCCTCGCGGCGGCCTTCCTCGGCCAGTCCTTCGGCACACGCGTGGCGATCCTGTCGCTGATCCTCTGGCCGGTCCCCGCCAGAGTGCTGCGCGCCGCCGTCCTGACCGCGTGGTCCCGCGGCCATCTGGAGGTGGCCCGCGCGATAGGGGCGCCGCGCTGGTGGCTGCTCCTGCGGCACGGCTCGTACCTGATCGGCCCGCTGCTCATCCCGGTCTTCGTCCGTACGGCGATGCGCGCGGTCATCTACGACGCGACGTTGTCGTTCCTGGGTCTGGGCGACCCGACCGTGCCGAGCTGGGGCACCACGCTCTTCTGGGTGCAGACCAACGGCGTGTTCCTGTCCGACGCGTGGCTCTGGTGGGCGCTCCCGCCAGGCGCCGCGATCACGCTGACCGTGCTCGCCCTCGCCCTCATCGGCATCGCCGTCGAGGAACGCCTCAACCCCGCGCTCAGAGAGGCCACCCGATGACGCTGTCACTGCGCGACCTCACGATCGGCTACGGCGGGCTGACCGCGGTCGACGGCATCAGTCTGGACGTCGCGGCGGGCGAGATCGTGGCGCTCGTGGGCGAGAGCGGCTGCGGCAAGACCTCCGTCGCCCGAGCCCTGCTGGGGCTGCTCCCCCGCACCGCGACCGTGACGGGCTCGGCGCTGCTCGGCGAGGACGAGCTGGCCGGCCGTACCGACTGGAAGAACATTCGAGGCAGCCGGGTGGCCATCGTGCCACAGGGCGCGATGACCGGCCTGAGCCCCGTGCACAGGATCGGCGACCAGCTCACCGAGATTCTCACTTTGCACGGTGGCCGGGCCGAACCGGCCGAGCTGCTCGAACGTGTCGGTCTCCAGCAGGCCATGCTGCGCTGCTACCCGCACGAGCTGTCAGGAGGGCAACGCCAGCGGGTCGCCATCGCGCTGGCGCTGGCGGGCGAGCCCCGGCTGCTGGTCGCGGACGAGCCCACCACCGGGCTGGACGTGATCACCCAACGGCAGATCCTCGCGCTGCTCGCCGGTCTCGGCACCAGCATGCTCATCGTCTCCCACGACCTCGCCGGGCTGATCCCGTACGCGGACCGGGTCGCGGTGATGTACGCCGGGCGCCTGGCCGAAGTGCGACCCGCCCGCACGCTGGCCGACGAGCACGCCCACCCGTACACCGCCGGTCTGCTCACCGCCACCCCCGTCGCGGACCGGCGGGTGCCGTGGGGCAGCATCCCCGGCTCTGCCCCCGCGCTCGACCTGCTGCCGAGCGGATGCAGGTTCGCCCCGCGCTGCCCCCTGGCCACCGACCGGTGCACGGACGAAGCCCCTCCGCTGCGCGCGTACGGCACGGCGCAGGTGGCCTGCCACCACCAGGACAAGCCGGCGTACCCGGTGGTGCCACGGGGCGACCACCCGCAGGGACCGCCGGTCGCCCGCGTGCGGGGCGTCCGGCACGTCTACGGGGCCAGGTCGAGAACCGTGGAAGCGCTGCGCGGCGTGGACCTCGACATCCACGCCGGCGAGATCGTCGGACTCGTGGGCGAGAGCGGCTCCGGCAAGAGCACCCTGTCCAGGATCGTCCTGGGCCTGCTCCGGCCGTCGAGCGGCCGCGTCGAGATCGCCGGCGAGGAGCTGACCACGCGGCGCGGCCGTGGACTTCGCCGCCTCCAGCAGCGGATCGGCTTCGTCCACCAGGATCCCTATGACGCGCTCCACCCCGGTATGCGCGTCGCGAGCCTGGTGGCCGAGCCCCTGGTGCTGGCCGGCACGCCGCGGGAGCAGCGGGCCGGCCGGGTGCGCGAGGCGGCGGGCGCCGCCGGGCTGCCGGTGACCGACGAGTTCCTGCGCCGTTTTCCCGGCCAGCTCTCAGGCGGTCAGCGGCAACGCGTGTCCATCGCCCGGGCGCTCGCGGCCGAGCCCACCCTCCTGATCGCCGACGAGGCCACCTCGATGCTGGACGTGTCCACCCGCGCCGGCATCGCCACCACGCTGCGCACTCTGGCCGTCGATCGGGCGCTCGCCGTGCTGTTCGTCACCCATGACCTGGGCGAGGCGGTGCAGTCGTGCGACCGGATCGTGGTGCTGCGCAACGGAACGGTGGTCGAGCACGGGCTCTCCGCGGACCTCGCCCGCGCGCCCTCCCACTCCTACACGGCACAACTCCTCGAAGCAGCACTGACGAACAAGGACGGATAAAGAGTGACGGACGTCTTCGCGCGGCTCGAATCCTTCGGCGACCGCTTCCGCCTCCAGCGCGGGCTCACGCCGGGAGACGACTGGATCGGCTGCGATCGGCTGCTGGACCCGTGGTCCGACGAGCTGAAGCGCGTGCTCGACGCCGAGCGCCGGGCCAGCGGCCAGGTCTCCGACCATGCGACCGCGCTGACCGTGATGGCGGTCTACGCCGGCACCGTGACCGCGGCCGCCGTGCTGGCCTGGGCCGTCGAGGGCGCGGTGATCGACATGCGGCCGCACAACGTCGCCATCCGGCTCTCTCCCCATCACGGCTTCGAGGCAGTCGGGCTGCGCGAGCCCGCGGTCACGCGGGCGCCCGTGGAGCAGCTGGTCGCATGGGTGCTGGACGAGCACCTGCTGCCTCTGGCGCAGGCCATGCACGTACACACCCGAGCCGGCCTGCGGCAACTCTACGGCGGCGTGGCCCATGGGTGCGCGGCGGCCTTCTGCATCGCGAGCCGGCGAGGCGGAGACGTCGACCAGTTGGAAACCGCGTACAAGACCTTCCTGGCCGCGGCCACCGGAGATCCGGAGCGTTTGGGCACGGTCATCCGGCTCAAGGAGGGCGATCGGGAAGGGCTCTTCTACCTGCGCAACACCTGCTGCCTCTACTACACCTCGGCCGAGCAGGTGAAGTGCTCCAGCTGCTGCCTGGACTCCGTCGACGATCGCATCGCGAACTACCGGCGAGTGCTGGCCGACGGCGTCGTACCGCACTAACAGACAAGCCGTCCAAAAGGCATTGACCACCTCGCGTCGGTGAATTAACAGCAATTCACCGACTCTTTCTGATGCCATGCGAACTGCTACATCACCGGCATCATGCCCGACCTCGTCTTCGCCGGCACCGACACGGGCGTCAACATGGACACCGGCGGCATGCTGCACCACGTCGTCAACGTCGACTTCAGCCGCTGGGACGTCACCTGCCCACCGGGTTTCGGAGACGTGATCAACCAGCTCGGCCTGCTCCAAGGTGGCAACGAACGCTTCTTCGCGGCCGGCAACAAGCGCACGCTCAACACCCTCTACACCACGGGCAACAACGGCTACCACGTCAAAGCCGGCGACAAATGGGGCGACTCCGAGCGGTCCGTCCCCGCCGGATACTCCGACTCCACTGGACCACGACCGTCCCCCCCGGCGGCACCCTCGTGGCGGTCGGCGGCCACGCCCACGACCGCAGCATCAGCGTGTCCCTCCAGAACGTGACCAAGAACCGCTACTCCTGCACCTCCGTGGCCGGATACGCGCCCGACTCCATGTACCTGCCCGCCGGCCCCGGCGCCGGGACGGACGGGCACCCGGTCGGCGCCAACCCCGTCACTTCCGACGGGCATCCGAACGCACCGCTCATGGCATACATGGGATCGGTGTCGGACTTCACCACCTGCGACCCCAATCTCACCTTCTCCTTAGGCGACAAGATCAGGGTCCACACCCAGTACAACGAACCCGCCGCCTATGACGGCGCCATGGGCATCATGGTCGCCTTCGTCCGCTGGCGACAACCGATCCAGGAAGGGCCGGCCGCGCGCCTGGCCGTTCCCTGCATACACGGCCAGGAGACCGCCCGGGCACTCGGCGTGCCCGGGCGGATCCCTGGATCAGAGCCGGTCGAGGATCTTCTGCAGTTGCTCCACCTCGGCCTGCTGGGTGGTCTCGATGGTCTTGGCCAGTTCCTTGGCCTGCGGGTTCGAGCCGCCCGTCTGCTCGGTCTTGGCCATCGCGATCGCGCCGTTGTGATGGGCGATCATCTGCTGGACGAACAGCTTGTCGAAGGCCTTGCCCTTGGCCGCTTCCAGCTTCTTCATGTCCTCCTCGGACATGACGCCCGGCATGTCATGCCCCATGCCACCCTCGGGCGCGGGCTTGCCCCACTCCGTCAGCCAGCCCTTCATGGTCTGGATCTCCGGGTCCTGAGCAGCCTTGATCTTCGCCGCGAGGTCCTTGACCTCCGGGTCGCTCGCCCGGGTGGAGGCCAGGTCGGCCATCTCGACCGCCTGCTCGTGGTGCGGGATCATCATCTGCGCGAACATGACATCGGCGTCGTTGAACGCACCCGACGGCTGCGCGCTCGCGCTGGTGGCGGCAGGCGCGCTGGCGCTGCTCATCCCCTCGTGCCCGGCCATGGAGTCGCTGTTGCCACCGCACGCGGTCAGCAGAGCGAGCCCACCCGCGACGACGGCAACGGAAATCTTGCGGTTGATACGCATGGTTGTCTGGTCTCTCGATGTGTTGGAACGGTCGGCCTGTATGCGGGCCGCCTCGGGGCAGGTCCGCGCGGAACATCGGCCTATATGCGCAACATCGAGAGCCTTGCCAGGCGCAAGGACGTGGTCTTGGGCGGAGGTCTGGCGACCTGCCGGACGGATAGACGGGACCAGCCCCGGCCGCCGGTTCGCCGCCGCACTTTGATCCAGGCGGCCAGCATCATCATGACCATGAACGAGGTCAATACGGCCAGGCATACATCCGTCGGGTCAAACCCGGGCATGTCATGCTCGGGAACAAATGCCTGCAGCCCCACCGAAGCCATGGGAACGGGCTCCAGGACGACGCCCATGCCACGAACATCGGACGAGGTGCCGCCGTGGCCGCCGTCGAGATGTCCCAGCGTGTGCATGCCGCACACGCCCAAGGCGAGGAAGACGAGCAGGAAGCCGCGCACGACCCGCAACGCGAGGAGTCGCCGCGCAACCCCCATCGGCTCCCCCTTGGTAATCGGAACTTCCCGAGCTCCACCAATTTACTACGAAGCCTCGTAGCGCCCCACGGACGCCGCCGTCCCGGCGAGTTGCCTGACGGCGTGCGCCTGCCGGAGCGTCCGGAGGCGGCCGCGGCCACCGCCTCCGGACGCTCTGGTCAGATGGCGGTCAGCTCGTAGCTGGCGTCTACGATCGCCGGTAGCATTGAGTGCACCGGCGAGTAGAGGGGGCTGGCAGATGGTGCGTGGCCTGGGAGAGCTCGAGTCCACGATCATGGACCGCATGTGGGTCATCAAGGAGCCGGCCTCGGTCAGGGATGTCCTGGAGTATCTCCAGAAGGACCGCGTCATCGCCTACACGACCGTGATGACCGTGATGGACAAGCTCCACACCAAGGGCCTGCTCAAGCGCAAACCGGTCGGCCGGGCGTACATCTACGAGGCGGTGTCGTCGAAGGAGGCCTACACCGCCGATGTGATGCGCCAGTCTCTGGCCAGCAGCGGCAACAGGGCGGCCACGCTGGTGCACTTCCTGGAACGGCTCACCCCCGAGGAGGCGAGCGCGCTGGAAGCGGCCCTCCGGGTGTACCCGGCGAGGGACCGCAGCTCATGACGGTGGCCATCGTCCTCGCACTTTACGGCGCCTTTGCGGCCCTGCTACTGCCAAGGCTCCTACGGCGAGCCGGGTGGGCCGATCGCGCGCCCCGGCTGGCGATCATCATGTGGCAGGCGGCGAGCGTGTCGGTGGTCGTGTCGGTGCTGCTGTCGGCGTTCGCCGTGGCCGTGCCCGCCTCCGTCGTGGGGCACGGCCTGGCCGGGCTGTTCGAGGCCTGCGCCGCCCTGCTGGGCGACGGGGCGACGCTGAGTTCGACAAGCGCCCGGGTCGGCCTCGTCGTCGACGGGCTGATCCTCGCGCGTTTGGCCTATACCGGTGGAGCCGTGCTGCTGGGCGCGCGCCGCGACCGGCGGCGGCATGCCGAGACGCTCTCCCTTTTGGGCAAGCACGACGTCCATCTCGGCGCGCTCGTGGTCGACTACGACGAGCGCCTGGCGTACTGCCTGCCCGGCCGGAACGGGCACGCGGTCATCACCACCGGCGCGTTGCGCTCGCTCGCACCGGAGCAGGTCGCCGCCGTGCTGGCCCACGAGCAGGCCCACCTGCGCGGGCGCCATCATCTGGTGCTGGCCGGCGCCGAGACACTGGCACGGGCGTTCCCCCGCGTGCCGCTGTTCGAGGCGGCGCGGGCCGAGATCGCCCGCCTGGTCGAGCTGCTGGCCGACGACGTGGCCGCCCGCCGCCACCCGCGCGTCCACATCGCCGCAGCCCTGGTCCGACTCGCCACGGGACGGGTTCCGGCTTTCGCGCTGGGCGCGGGTGGCGAGACGGCGCTCACCCGCGTGCGCCGGATGCTGCATCCGCAGGAGCCGCTCGACAGGCGAGAGCGTCTCGCCGGGCTCTTGGTGGTGACGGTGCTGCTCGCCGGTCCCGCCACGCTTGCCGCGGCCCCGGGCGTGGGCGCGTTCCTCGCCCACCACTGCCACTCCTTCCTCACCCTCTAGCCTGTCTACGAAGATGGCTAGTAGATGATTGTCGGCTCGCGCCCATGACGCGTGTAGGTCAGCGGCTGCGTACAGGCGCCGCAGGAGTCGTGCCGGCTGTAGCTCTGGCGAGCTGTGGTCAGGCATCGCCGGAGGCCGGCGGTACGGGAGAGCCCGACCTCGGTGGGGCCATGTCCACGGCCTCGGCGTCGATCCCGCCGACGGAGCCCTCTACGTCGCGGGGCACCACGGGCTGTTCAAGGTCACATCCCCGACGACCATGACCCGGGTAGCCGACCGCGACCAGGACCACATGGGCTTCACGATCGCCGGCCCGAAGGCCTTTTGGGCCGGCGGACACCCTTCGGCCGAGGACGTCTCCCCGGATCGCCCGCCGCACCTCGGCCTCATCCGACGCCGGTAAGCTGCCCGGCCAGGCCACCGCGTTCACGGCCGTGGACCGGCGGCGCCTGCCGGCCGCGATGGAGGACGGCACGGTGCTGGAATCCAAGGACGGAGGCAAAACCTTCGCCACCGCCTTCGGCGCCGCGCGCTGAGCCGTCGATCGGCTAGGTGGCCAGGGTCTGGCGTCCACCGCCAGTGCGACGATGCCGCCCGCCCGCCGAAGAAGGCCTGGCGAACTGCCGTTTTCTCGCCCGCCTGATGACCAGGACAGTGCCGAGCAGCGCGACGAGGGCGCCTGCCGGGACCGCCATCGTGCCGACCAGGAGCGTGGCCCCTCCTGAGGCCGGCGCGACGGCTGCCACAGCGGCTTTCGGTGGCCCGGCTTTCCCGAACGCGGCGGGCTGCGTCGGAGACGAACCCAGCTCGCCTTCGAGGATCACGACCTCCCTGCCGCCTCCCGCCTTCTCTCGTACCTTTCTCGGCAACCCGTACCCCACGACCTTGCTCTGATCGCGGTCCTTGCGCTTCAGCCACACCTTGTCGATGTTGCCCTCGATCGTGGCTATCCGTTCGCCGTCGACCCGCTCAACGATGCCCGCATGATCGATCCCCTCGACGTCCTTCGAGCCGCTCCAGTCGTAGAACACGATCGCACCCGGCTCCGGCTTGTCGCTCCAGGCTCCCTGGGCCTGGAACCACTTCGCATGGTCGACGGTGTAGGCGAACTCGCCGACGTACTTCTCCACCCCCGCCTGGTTGGCGGCCCAGGTGATGAACATGTCGCACCACGGAGCGGTCTTGAAGTAGGGATCGCTTTGATCCACGTTGGCGTAGTACCAGTCGCCGAACCTGGTATAGCCGTTGCCCTGTTCCTGGTAGCCGAGATACTTCTGAGCAGCCTCGAGCAGACCCTCGTCAATGGATGCCATGGGTAAGGCGGATGACCCTTTCTCCTTGACCGCCTACCGGGTTAGCTGACGGATTCGGGCCAGGAGACGCCCTACTACCGCGTACGCGGCGGATTCACCCCGTGCTTGGATCATGCCAAGCGATTGGTTCCCCGGCCCCCGCCGGGGCGGGATTGAGCGGCTGGCCGGTCGCCTTCGGGGGAAGGCAGGCCACCCGGCCAGTACGATGAACTGTAGTAGTTAACTTGACCGGATCGTGACGTTATGCCGAAACGATCTCCCTTGAGGGAAATGTCGACCTACGGCATGGCCATTGACTCCGACGCCTTCTCGCTTTACTTGCGGCGTCGTTCCTGCTGCTTACGCCACCCGCACCCGGTCAGCCCCTGCGGCTTGACCACGGAGAAGGTCGTGATCACGAGCAACGCCACGACGCCGCCGACGGAATGCGCAGCGTGCCTGGCATGGCGGGAGGGTCGGCGCCGGACGGTGTGCCGTGCCAGCACCCGTGCGGTCGTCTCGCAGCTGTCCGCGCAGTCGAGGTTGCTGCGGATGCACTTGGCCAGCTCTGTGATGTTCTCCTCGCTCGGCAGGCATCCGCGCACGCGGTACACGCCTCGGTCCACCGGGCACACCGTGACGACGGCAAGGAACGCAGCACCGCGATCCTGGACGTCAGCGGGCTGCGGTGGGCCTCCGAGCAGAACGTCGTCGTGGCCACCTTGAGCCGCCGCCCGGGGGTGCTGGGCGTGGAGGCGAACCCGGTCGCCCAGACGGCGACCGTGGAATTCGATCCGCGCCGCACGTCGCTCGCCGAGCTGCGCGCCTGGTTGATCGAGTGCGGCTACCACTGCGCAGGGCAGTCGGTGCCCTCCCACATCTGCGATCCGATGGCCGAACCTGACCCGCCGCGTGCCACCCCGATGGAGGCCCCGCACGCCGGCCACGCCGCTCCTGCCGAGGAGGCGGTCTCACCACACGAAATGATGGGGCATGGCGGGCATGCCGGGATGTCCATGGCCTCGATCGCGGCCGTCAACGCCCTCGCCCTCAAACGGCTCCGCTTGCCCACTTCGTGAGCAGCCCGATCAAGATGACCATGACGAGACGGCGGGCTGTAGCTTCGGGCCGCTGGGCTGTGCGGGCCTATCGTCACGGCGCAGGAACGCCATGAGCACCCTGCGGGAGCCGGATATCCACACCAGTCAGAACGGCAGCAGGGCCTTCGCCACCACGGACTGACCCGCCTCAGGCGTAAAGGAGCTCTTGATCGATGGTGACCGCCGCCACGACGCCTGCCGCGGCGCCCAGGACGACCTGCGCTCCCGCGAAGGGCATCGCGGGACGCCTGGCCATGTCGCCGGCAGCGTAGAGGCCAGGACTGGACGTCTTGCCGAAGTCGTCGACCTCGACCGCGCCGTCCTCCAGCAGGCGGCAGCCGAGGCGTTCCGCCAGGTCGGACGCCTGCCGGGTGGAGGGATGGCAGAAGAGCGCATCCCTCTCGATGTAGCCGGCGTCCTTGAAGACGATCCGCGCCAGCGCCGTGCCCTTCCCTTCCAGCCGGTCCACCACGTCTTCCCTGATCTGAACGCCGCGGTCGGCGAGCATGGCGCGCTGGGCATCGGAGATCTCGCCGCCGTTGGTGCACAGCACGACGTCCGAGCTGAGCCTGGCCAGGTGAACGGCTTGATGAACGCCCCAGCCGTCGACCTCCAGCACCGCGAGCCGCCGCCCATGGCGCTCCCAGCCGTGGCAGTACGGGCAGTGCACCACGCCGTCCCCCCAGCGTTCCGCCAACCCGGAAACCGAGGGCAGCACGTCTCGCACGCCGGTGGCCAGCACCAGCCGGGCGGCCTCGGCCCGCCACCCGTCCTCCAGGACGACCTCGAACCCTTCGGCGGCGTGCATGACGCGCGCCTGCCGTACCTCCACGTCGGGGTACCGCGTCAACTGCTCCAGCGCGATCGCACGCAGTTCGCCGGGCGCGATGCCATCGCGAGAGAGCAGGTTGTGCACCGCTCCGCTCACCGCGTTCCGTCCGGGGCCGCCGTCGACGAGCAACGTGCGCCTGCGCACCCGCCCCAGCGTGAGCGCGGCGTTCAGCCCTGCGGGGCCGGCTCCGATGATGATCACGTCGTACACGGGAACACTCCTACTATCGCCTTGTAGTACTAGCTAGGCATAGTAAGCAACTTTGCTACTATCGGGCAATAGGAGGTGCTGGGTGAGCGACGAGCTGGAGCGCGCGGCGGCCGTGCTGGGGCCGCTGGAGGGCCGCATCATGCGCGCCCTGTGGTCGGGCACGGTCACGGAGCCCTTCGTGGTCCGCGCCGTACAGGTCCTGATGCCCGAGCTCGCCTACACGACGGTGATGACCACGCTGCGCCGCCTGGCGGACAAGGGCCTGCTCGCCTCCAGTGCCGAGGCGGGGCAGCGGGCCCACCACTACCGGGTGGCACAGTCGCCCGCCGAGTTCCTCGCGGCGGCGAGCGCGCAGGAGACGAGCAGGTTCGTGGAGCGGTTCGGCGACGCGGCGCTGGCGGCGTTCGCCGCCAAACTGGGCGACCTCACTCCCGAGCAGCGCAAACGACTGGAAGACCTGCGCGGATGATCCTTTACGGCCTGCGGCACCGGCCGCTCCCGCTCGCGATCGTGCTCGCGCTGATCGCGATCCGGCTGCTCTGGAGCCCCTCGCCCGAGCTCGGCATGAACATGACCATGGCCGAGTGCTGGGGGCTGGCGTTCGCCATCGTGGCCGGCATGAGCATCGTCTCCATTGCCGCCAGGACCACGTGGCTGGCCTGGCAGTCCGCCCGATCACTCGCGAGACTCCCGCGAACCGCGTTCGCCGCCAGGACGGCTTTACTGACCACCGAGGAGCCCCTTGCTTTCTGCGCCGGCATGCTGCGACCCCGGGTCTACGTGAGCGCGGGTCTCGCGAAGAGGCTGAGCGACGACGAACTACGGGCGGTCCTGTGCCACGAGGCCGCACACGCGCGTCGCCGCGACCCCCTGCGCAGAGTGCTGTTGTCCGCAGCCACGGACGTGCTGTTCTTCCTGCCGCTACTGAGGTGGGCGGCGCGGGTACAGAAGGAACGTGCCGAGCTGTGCGCTGACCGGGCGGCGATCGAGCAAGTGGGCGCCCGTCACGTCGCGGGGGCCCTGCTGGCCATGGAGGGGCGTACGGCGCCCGCGGGTGTCGCCGCCTTCGACGGCTCGGCCGCCGCGCGGGTGGCCCAGCTCGTCGGCGATGCTCCACCGTCACACAGGATCAGCCTCGGCCTGGTGGGACTCTCCCTGGCCGGTCTGGCCGCCGCGACCAGCCTCATGATGTGCGTCGGCCAGGGGCTGTGGATGTTCGTCACAACATGGGGGTTGTGAATGGCTCCGAGCCGATCGGCTCGGAGCCATTGCGCTTGGACCTACTTGAAGCGGCGTAGCCGCAGGCTGTTGCTGACCACGAAGACGCTGGAGAACGCCATCGCGGCTCCCGCGATCATCGGGTTGAGCAGCCCGAGCGCGGCCAGCGGCAGGGCGGCCACGTTGTAGGCGAAGGCCCAGAACAGGTTGCTCTTGATCGTACCGAGCGTCCTGCGCGACAGGCGGATGGCGTCGGCCGCCACCCGCAGGTCGCCGCGGACCAGGGTGAGATCGGAGGCTTCGATGGCCGCGTCGGTGCCGGTGCCCATCGCCAGCCCGAGGTCGGCCTGGGCGAGCGCGGCGGCGTCGTTGACGCCGTCTCCGACCATGGCCACGACCTTGCCCTCGGCCTGCAGCTTCTTGACGACGTCGACCTTGTCGGCGGGCAACACCTCGGCGATCACCTCGTCGATACCCACCTCGGCGGCCACCGTCTTGGCCACGGCCTCGTTGTCGCCCGTCAGCAGCACAGGAGTGAGACCGAGCGCCCGGAACCGCTCGATGGCCTCCTTGCTGGTGGGCTTGACTACGTCGGCCACCACGAGCACCGCGCGGGCCTGGCCGTCCCAGCCGACCGCCACCGCGGTCCGGCCGGCGGCCTGAGCGGCGTGCAGCTCTCGCTCGAGGTCGGGAGTGAGGTGCTGTGACCACTCCTCCAGCAGCCTGGGCCGCCCCACGAGCACGGCGTGCCCATCGACGATGCCCTGCACGCCAAGCCCTTCGACGTTGGCGAAGTCCTCCGGCGCAGGGAGTTCGCCGACGCGGGCGGTGGCGCCCTTGGCGATGGCCTGGGCGATCGGGTGCTCGGAGGCGTGCTCCAGCGCCCCGGCGAGGCGCAGCACCTCACCCTCGTCCTGGCCCTCGGCCACGTGGACATCGGTCAGGGTCATCTTGCCCTCGGTGACCGTGCCGGTCTTGTCGAGGACGATCGTGTCGATCCGGCGGGTGGACTCCAGCACCTCAGGACCCTTGATCAAGATGCCCAGTTGGGCGCCCCGCCCGGTGCCGACCAGCAGCGCCGTCGGCGTGGCCAGCCCCAGCGCGCACGGGCAGGCGATGATCAGCACCGCGACCGCCGCGGTGAAGGCCGCACCCACGCCGTCGCCGGTGCCCAGCCAGAACCCGAGGGTGCCGATGGCCAGGGCGATCACGACGGGCACGAAGATGCCGGAGATCCGGTCGGCCAGCCGCTGCACCTGCGCCTTTCCGGTCTGGGCCTCCTCCACCAGCTTGGCCATCTGGGCGAGCTGCGTGTCGGCGCCCACCCGCGTGGCGCGGACGATCAAGCGCCCGCCCGCGTTCACGGTGGCGCCCGTGACCGTGTCGCCAGGCCGGACCTCGACGGGCACGGACTCGCCGGTCAGCATCGAGGCGTCGACCGCCGAGGTGCCCTCCTCGATCACCCCATCGGTGGCGATCTTCTCGCCCGGCCGGACCACGAACCGGTCTCCCACATTGAGCTGGTCGCTCGGGATCCGCGTCTCCACACCGCCGCGCAGCACGGCGACATCCTTGGCGCCCAGCTCCAGCAAAGCCCGCAGCGCCGCACCCGCCCGCCGCTTGGAGCGCGCCTCGAAATACCGGCCCGCCAGGATGAACGCCGTCACCCCAGCCGCCGCCTCCAGGTAGATGTTGCCCGACCCGTCGCTGCGCTCGATGGTGAACGCGAACGGGTGCGTCATGCCCGGTGTCCCGGCCGTGCCGAAGAACAGGGCCCACAAGGACCAGCCGAGTGCGGCGAGCGTGCCGATCGAGATCAGCGTGTCCATGGTGGCGGCGCCGTGCCGCAGGTTGGTCCAGGCGGCCTTGTGGAAGGGCCAGCCCGCGTACACCACCACCGGCGCGGCCAGCACCAGCGACAACCACTGCCAGTTGGTGAACTGCAACGGCGGGATCATCGCCATCGCGATCACCGGCACGGCCAGCACCACCGACGTCACAAGCCGCTGCCGCAGCGGCTGGAGCTCGTCCTGCGGCTCCTGCTCGGCCGCTTCCGTCTTGGGCGGCGCGGGCAGAGCGGCCGTGTAGCCGGCCTTCTCCACCTCGGCGATGAGCTGTTGCGGGTCGACATCCTCGGGGAAGGTGACCTTGGCCTTCTCCGTGGCGTAGTTGACCGTCGCCGTCACGCCGTCCATCTTGTTGAGCTTGCGCTCGATGCGGTTGGCGCACGAGGCGCACGTCATGCCGCCGATCGAGAGCTCGACCGCGTTCTGCCGGTCGTCAGTGACAGAGGACATCACCGTTCTCCTTTCTCTCGCTCAGTGGCCGTGCCCGCTGGGCGTCGGCGTCGGGATCGCAGGCTGCCGACCCGTGCCGAGGGTGAAGTCGGCGGTGCGGACCTCGCCCTCGTGCTGGAAGTCCAGGAACAGCCTGTAGTCGCCGGTGCTGGGCACCTCGGCGTAGAAGACGATCTCGGGCCCGGCCTTGGTCTTGCCGTCACCGGGCTCGCCGTCCGGGTGGACGTGCAGGTAGGCCAGGTCCCTGGCGCGCAGGGCGACCAGGTGACCGTAGGCGCCGAGGTAGGGCTGCAGGTCGGTGACCGGCTTGCCGTCCTTGCTGACCTTCAGGGTGAGCTTGCTCGCCTGCCCCGGCGTCAGCTCCCCGTCCAAGGTTACGGTGTATCCGTCAACGGTCGCCGTACGGCTCTCCTGCGGCAGCGCCTCGGGCTTGTAGTCGCCTGCCACGGACAGATCGGTGCCCAAAGTCAGCCCGTCACCGCCGGTGGGGGCGAAGTCAGCGAACGCCCGGTACGGGCCCGCCTTCGGCAGCGTCAGCTTGACCGACCAGGTCCCGTCGGGCGTCATCTCCGGATGTACGTGCTGGAAGCTCTCCAGGTCGCGGGAGACGACGATGAAGTGCAGCTTCTTGTCGTGCTCGACCTGGTAGTCGGTGACCGGCCGGCCATCGGGTCCGGTGACGGTGAAGCGGACATCGGTCGGCTCGCCCGGCTTGATCGTCGCGGTGAGCGGGTTGAGGGTGTAACCGTTCTCGGACACCTGGAGCCCCCCAGGGGTATCGTTCGTCGCCTGCTGGGTGGCGTGCTCCCCATGGCCCGCGCTCGCGGTGGGCGCCGTCATGGCGCTGTGGTCCTCCACGGCCGGTGCTGCGACAGGCCCGACCGCCTTCCCCGCTCCCAAGGCGCCGCCGAAGACGACGGCCAGGCCCAGGACGTAGGAGCCGAGCTTCGTTGCGGTGTTCATGGGTTCGCCACCTCGTATCCGGCCTCTTCAACCGCGGCGGTGATCATCGCCGCGTCGACAGGGCCGTCGCTGTCCACGGTCAGCAGCCCGGTGGCCAGGTCGACCTTGACGTTCGTGACGCCGACGACCTCGCTGACCTCTTCTTTGACCGAGCTGACGCAGTGGCCGCAGGTCATGCCCTTGACGGTGTAGGTGGCGGTGCTCATATCGGTCTCTCCTTCATATCCGGGTCAGGAACGAACGAGTCTGGCAATGGCGTCAGAGGCTTCCTTGACCTTCGCCTCAGCCTCCGGACCGCCCTTGAGGGTGGCCTCGGCCACGCAGTGGGCCAGGTGCTCCTCGAGCAACGACAGGGAGAACGACTTCAGCGCACTGGTCGCCGCGGACACCTGAGTGAGGATGTCGATGCAGTACTTGTCTTCTTCGACCATCCGCTGCAGACCGCGGATCTGC
Organism: Nonomuraea sp. NPDC051941; assembly: GCF_044593615.1. NCBI lineage: Bacteria > Bacillati > Actinomycetota > Actinomycetes > Streptosporangiales > Streptosporangiaceae > Nonomuraea > Nonomuraea sp. NPDC051941. The sequence goes on along the minus strand of NZ_JBIUCF010000032.1, from coordinate 109,463 downwards.
CCCTCCACACGGCGCAGCCGCATCGCGTGGTCCTGCTTGCTGTCGGTGTATCCGGCCATGTCAGTTCTCCCCTCGGGTCTGTCGCCCGTACCAACACTATACCCCCCTACGGTATTCCTGTCGTCAAGAGCACTACGCAGAGAACCTTGAGGAGTTCGACATGCCACACGTGATCCGCAGGCCAGGCGTGCTGTAAGGGACGTCTTCGGCCGTCTTCCTGGCCACCGTCCACGGGGTCAATGACGCGATCACCGCGATGCTGGGCGCCCTGCTGCCGACGTTGGGCCGACAACGCCGGCCTTGATCGTCGCTGTCTATTCGATCGCGTCGTCAGTCACACAGCCCGTCTTCGGTGCACTCGCCGAAGACCGCAGCACGCGCCTGGTCGGGGCGACGGACGTGCTGCCGGCCTCGTTGTTCCTCAGCTTGATCGGCGTCGCGCCCGCGCTCGCGGCGATCTTCGCCCTGCTCATCGTCGGCGGCATGGGCTCGGCCGCACTGCATCCGGTGGGCACGGCGATCGCCGGCGGCCCGACCGTACCGAATCGAACCCTTGGCGTGGGGTTGTTCACCGCCTGGGGAAGCTTCTGCTGCCCGGCTGGGAGCCGCATGGCCACCGGCCCCTGCATACACTCTTCCACCTGCGGTTGCTGCGCGGCCCCATCGGCGTGTCCTCACGCTCGCCTCAACCCTGGCGAACGCGGCCTTCGTCACCTTCACCAGCTCCGTCCCCCTCTGGCTGGTGCACGAGCACGGCCTCGCGACCGATGACCGGCTGATCGGATGGACACTGGCCGCATTCTCCCTGGCGGCGGGGTTGGGCTCGCTGCCAGGCGGCGTCCTCGTCCCACGCCTCGGCCGCGGGACGGTGCTGGTGGGCTCGCTCGTCGCCGCCGCCGTACCACTGCTCTCGATCGTCATGCTGGAGCCCGGCGGTATGCCGTATTTCATCGCCGCCGCCCTGGCAGGCGCGTTCTCTACACGAGCAGCCCGGTCAACGTCGTGATGGCGCAGGACCTCGCGCCGGAAGCCCCGGCGACGGCGGCGGGCATGGTCCTCGGCGGGTCGGTCGCCGTGGCGGGTGTGTTGTACGTGGCCCCCGGCTGGCTCCAGGCACTTGTCGGGCTCGGCACCGGGATGCTCATCGGGTTCACGCTGGTCATCCCGGCTGCGTTGATCGTTCTGGTAATGCTGCGGCGACACCCGGGAGCCCGGCGCACTTACATGTACCCCCTGGGGGTAGCTGAACATGCCCGCACGCTTGGCCTGAATGCAGAGCCGCGCATCGCCTCCGTCCCCGGGGAGGTCGTGGATGTCGCAGAGGAGACCGAGGCCTCACTGATCGCGCTCGGCTCTCTCGGACGGTAAGGACTGCAGGCGCTGCTGTCCGGCAGCACCTCAACCCATGTCATGCACTCCACCGGGAGGCCAACACTGATTATCCCGTCCAGGCAACTGGCCGCGGCTCGCCACGGCGCCAAACACCTCGCCGATCGCTGATGCACCCGCGCCCCGGGCTCCTAGCCGGGCGCATGAACGCCGTGGAGGTGGCTCGCGTATCTCCCCATGCGGATCGTCAGACCATCCGCTATGCGTCATAGTACATCTTGGCCTCGTGAACCGAATTGTCACGAACTGAACCGGCAGACCTTCAAGGTCTGTACTATTTCGCTCCAGGTTTGGAGATGTACGAGGAGGCGTCGTAGTGGCCGTGCCGACATGGCTTGGGCGAACAGCGGTGGCCGCCGCTCTGGCACTGGCCGCATCGATCGCTGCCCCGGGCGCCGCCGTCGCCGAACCGTCGCCCGCCAAGGCCCGAGCCAAGCTCGTCAAGCTCAACGAACAGGCCGACCAACTGGTCGAGAAGTTCAACCAGGCCAGCGAGACGTTCAAGAGCGCCCAGAAGAAGTACACCGCCCTCAACGCCGAGCTCGGCCGCAAGAACGTCCGGGCCGACGAGCTCCGCCGGGACCTCGTCACAGCGGCGGTCAACGACTACCAGGTGGGGCTGCTCCCGCTGTGGGGCAGGCTCGTCGGTCAGAGCGACCCAGAAGGGCTCCTGGGCAACATGGCCTCCCTCCAGCAGATCGCCGAGGCCAAGGCCGCCAAGATCCGCGCCTACGAGGCGGCCACCAAGGAGCTGCGCGACAGACGTGACGAGGCCAAGAGCGCCCTGGCCGCGGCCGAGTCCGCACGTGGCAAGGTCCGCGACGAGAAGACCAAGGTCGAAAAGCTGGTCAAGGAGCAGACCAAGCTCCTGCGCAGACTCGGCGCCTTCAAGACCGGCGATCCCAACAGCCCCGGCATCCAGTACACCGGCCCCGCCTCCGGCAACGCCCGCTTAGCCCTCCAGTTCGCCTTTGCCCAGATCGGCAAGCCCTACCGATGGGGCGGCACCGGCCCCGGCTCCTACGACTGCTCCGGCCTCACCCAGGCCGCCTGGCGCCAGGCCGGAGTCGAACTCCCTCGCACCACCTACACGCAATGGGACTGGGGCGCCAGCCGCCGGGTCCCCCTGGACCAGCTGCAACCTGGCGACCTGCTCTTCAGCAAAGGCCTCGGGCACATGGGCATGTACGCCGGCAACGGCAAGATGGTCCACGCCCCGCAAACCGGAGACGTCATCAAAATCAGCACCCTCGACGACTACTGGCGCAATCGCCTCCTCGGCGCGGTCCGCCCATAACCGATCAGGCCCGCCGCCCAGAGGCGATGAAGATCGGCAGAGCGAGGAAGGCGCGCCCTGACCGGGATCGTTCCTCCTGATCGGCGACCCAGATCGCGGCCTCCTTCTCGGTGATGGCACCCGCGGCGCACGCGGCCTCGGCGAACCCCGACAGCATGGGCAGAATCAGCGCGTCGGTGAACACGCGGGTACGCACCCCCGTAGTGACGTCCCGGAAATCCGCGTCGAGCAGCAGGTTGCGATAGCGGAGCGCGGCGCTCTGGTGAGATCCGCCCGAACGTGGACGATCGTCCTGGTGAGAGCCGGATGGCTGGAGTCGATCACGACCGTGTCCCAATCTTGCCCCAGCAAGACAATGCGTCCCCCGCTGGCCAGCACCCGCCTGGATTCCTGGAGTGCCCGGGCTGGGTCGTCGATCTCGTGATAGACCTTGTCGGCGCGATACTGTAGCTGGCGAATTCACCGTCGTCGAACGGCAGGCTATAGACGTCTCCCGTCCGGAAATTGCTTCTGCCGAAAACCACATCCATGCACGTCAATCAGGCTCTGCATCACTTTCGAAGCGACTACAAGTTCTGCTGGCAAGCAAACGCACATCGCCTACCGATGGTGCTCGGTGGTTGCTCGTACGCGTTCGATCTGCCGTGGGGCTGGGGCTTCGTCACGAAATCCTGACCCTACATAGCCATGCCGAGACGGGGGACAAATGGCACATAATGGCGATGGTCAAGGACGCATGGTTGCTCGGTGGTTGCTCACGTGTACGCGATACGGCGCGGTATCCACCGTCACTTCCCGACACGATGACAGGGATGACCTCGGACACAGCGATAGAAAGCGACATCCCGCAGCACTGAGCGGCACCAATCGAGCCTACTTTTAATCCGTAGGTTCCGGGTTCGAGCCCCGGGCGCCCTACCACTTCACACCCCATTCGACCTGCGCTTTCTCGGTTCTCGACCGCCTTCAGCGAGGCGAAAATGGCCGAGTTCATGATGGACCTCGCCGCCCGGGGGCCGGCACCTGACGGACTACGACCTGTTCGGGCACCCGCTCTACCAGCGGCCCGCGCTGGCCGGCCGACTGCACTGGGCATCGACCGAAACCGCCACCGACCACGCCGGACACGTCGAGGGCGCCCTCCTCGCCGGCGAGCGAGCCGCCCGCGCCGCCCGCGCCGTCCTCGCCGCCCAAACCGCGCAGCGAGCCGGTGCGGGACCGGCGGCCGGGCTCGGGAGGTCATGGTGACTGCTCGGCACGGGCGTCTCACGCGCCTGCCGCGCCGGCCGACCCGCTGCCGCTGTACGCTCCACACCCCTGCCCCAAAGGCGGCGTCCTCGTGACCGCCCACCGACGATCGGATGTGACCGCGATGTATGAGATCCCGCAGCTGCTGGCGGAGTACGACCGCGCCCGCGCCTACACCGACGAGCTCTGGCGCGACCTGACCGCCGAGGAACTGCACTGGCGCCCCGAGCAGAACTTCAGCCCCATCGGCTGGCATCTCGGCCACCAGGCCCACGTGGCCCATTTCATGGTCCGCAACCTCACCGCAGCCGAACCGAGCCCCGCACCCGACCTGGACGACCTCATGGACTCCGCCAACCCGGAAGCAGGCCGGCTGCCCCTGCCCGACCCCGGGCGACTGGCCGACTTCCGCGCCACCGTCGGCGAACGGGTCCACGCCCGCATGAACGCCATCGGCGCCGGAGACGTCGGCGCCCCCGCCCAACTCAAGATCATCGCGCAGACGCTGCTCATGGCCATCATCAACCACGAGTACCAGCACGACCGCTGGATCGGCGAGGTCCGCAACCGCGACCTCGGCCACGCCCTACCCGACGACCCCACCTCTGATCTCATCACCACCGTCGACGGGTACCTGGTCGTCTGCGGATGGAGCCTCTGACGCCGTCCGTGCACCGGTGATGCCGCCCGACCACCGCCTGGTGGGATGCTGCACCCAAGTGCGGGACCTGCGCTGGTCCGCCGAGGCGACCCTGGACGGGCCGGGCTGGACAGATCCGTCCGGGGTGAGTGTCACGTTCCCGCGGCTCAGCGAAATGGCGGTGCCTGCGTTTCGGGCGGCGAAGGTTGTCCGGCGTGGTGTCGATGAGCCGCTCCGCCATCGGCACCATCGACTTACGCCGCCCGTCCAGCATCAGCCCCCGCAGGTACAGCCCGCCGTCGGCCCGCTGTCGTGCGGGGGCCGGCTCGCCGGTACGACCAGGCCGGTCTCGTACGCGACGACCACCGCCTGGGCACGGCTGCTCAGGCCGAGTTTGCCCATCAGGCGCTTGACGTGGGTCTTGACCGTGGCCTCGCTGAGAGTGAGGCGGTTGGCGATCTGGGCGTTGGACAGGCCGTTGCCGACGAGGCGGAGCACTTCGGTCTCCCGGGCGGTGAGGGTGGACAGTTCGGCCGTCCCCACGGAGGTGGTGCGGTGGTGGTGAGCGTAGGTGTCGACGAGTTGCTGCGTGATCCGGGGGGTGATGAGGATGTCGCCCGCCACCACCGTATGCACGGCCGCGATGATCCGGTCCGGCGGGGTGTCCTTGAGCAGGAACCCGGACGCGCCCTCGCCGAGCGCGGTGTAAACGTACTCCGGCAGGTCGAACGTGGTCAGGACGATCACGTGCGGCGGCTCGGGCGCGGCGAGGATGCGCCGGGTGGCGGCGATCCCGTCGAGCACCGGCATCTTGATGTCCATCAGCACCACGTCCGGGCGGGCCGAGGCGGTCAGGGTGACGGCCTGCTCGCCGTCGGCCGCCTCGCCCGCGACCTCCAGGCCCGGAGCGGCGTTCACCAGCGCGATGAGCCCGGTCCGGATCAGCGCCTGGTCGTCGGCGATGAGCACGCGGATCGTCATGGCACGTCCGCCATCGGCAGCCGGGCGACGACGTGGAACCCGCCCTCCTCGGCGGGGCCGGCGGTGAGCACGCCCCCGTACAGCTCGGCCCGTTCGCGCATGCCGCGGATGCCGTGCGACCCTGAGACGTTGGCCGGCTCCCGGTGGCCGGGATGGCCGTCGTCGCTGACCCGCAGGGTGAGCGTGCGTTCGCCGTAGCCGACCTCGACGCGGGCACTGGCCGGGCCGGCGTGCTTGAGCGCGTTGGTCAGCGATTCCTGCAGGATGCGGTACGCGCACAGGTCCGTGCCGGGCGGCAGCGGCCGGGGGGCGCCGGTGATCACGACCTCGACCGGCAGGCCGGCGGCACGGGTGCGGTCGACGAGTTCGCCGAGCAACGCGAGACCGGGTTGTGGTGACACGTCCAGTCCGCCGCTCGGGTCCACCCGCAGCACGTCCAGCAGCCGGCGCATCTCGATGAGCGCCTCGCGGGTCGCGTCGCTGACGGTGGTGATCGCGGTCCGCGCGGTCGGCAGATCGGTGTCGAGCACGTATCCGGCGACGCCCGCCTGCAATGAGATCACGGACATGTGGTGCGCAACCACGTCGTGCAGTTCGCGGGCGATGCGCACCCGCTCGTTCGCCGCCGCGCGGGTCGCCTCCTCCGCCAGCCTTCGCGTACGTTCGCCCCAGCGCCGCGTACTGTCCGCGAGCACCCACGCGCCGGCGACCAGCAGGTTGTCCTGGAAGAAGTCAGGCCACTGGAACGGACCGGGCCTGGTGGCGTAGGACAGCACGATCAGCGCGACCGTGCCGAGCACGGCGGCGGCCGCGACGGGCCGGGGCCGCAGTGTCGTCACGGTGAAGAGCCCGACGAGGAGGCCCATGCCGGCATTGGGGAACATGCCGTAGCCGACCAGGATGTAGACGGCGAGCGCGGCGCCGATGATCACCATGGTCAGCACCGGCGTGACCTGGCGGAGCGCGACCGGGGCCGCGGTGAGCACCGCGAGCACGTAGGCGGGCAGGGGCGCGGTGATGTGCCAGGCCATGGTGGCGATGGTGATCGCGATCAGCACGGCGGCGAGCAGGATGTCGCCGAGTGCCGGTTTCATGGTCATCGCCATGTGAACACCGTAATCGGGCGGGGCCCGCGGTGTCGCGGACCAAACGGGGTATCCCGTTCTACCCCCTGTGGGGTAGCCGAAGTTGCCGTCGTGGAGCGACGACGCGGGCTGCCGCGCGCGCCTAGGTTCGGGCGTGCCGGTTCGTACGGCGACTCCGACTACGTGAGGAAGTGCCGATGGAAGTGTCCGCCGCGGTGGTTCACTCGTTCGACCACCCGCCCCGCTACGGGCCGTTCGATCTGCCCGTGCCGGCCGACGAGGACGAGGTGGTCCTCGACGTGCTCGCGGTCGGCCTGCACCCCCGGGTACGCAGCGGGGCCGCCGGCCGGCACTACACCAGCACCGGCAAGCTGCCGATGGTCCCCGGCGTGGACGGCGTCGGCCGGCTCCCGGACGGCCGGCTGGTCTACTTCGTGGCCGATGACGAACTGACCGGCCCGATGGCCACCCGCACCGTGGTCGACGTCCGCCGGTGCGTCCCGCTTCCGGATGATGTGGACGTGGTCAAGGTGGCCGCCGCGATGAACCCGGCCATGTCGTCGTGGATGGCGCTGCGCCGCCGGGTGCCGATCCGGCCCGGCCAGTCGGTGCTGGTGCTGGGCGCCACCGGCAACGCCGGGCAGATGGCCGTCCAGGTGGCCAAGCGGCTCGGGGCCGGGCGGGTGGTCGGCGCCGGGCGCGACCCCGGCCGGCTGGCCCTGCTGCCCGAGCTCGGCGCGGACGCCGCGGTCGCGCTCACCGACGCCGCACTGGCCGAGGCCGCCGCCGAAGTGGACCTCGTCCTCGACTACCTGTGGGGCGAACCGGCCGCCTCGGTGATCCCGGCGCTGCTGTGGGCGCGCTCCGATCGCGGCCGGGAGCTGAACTGGATCCAGATCGGCGCGGTGGCCGGTCCGACCGTCGAGGTGCCGTCGGTGGCGTTGCGCTCGGCCAACTTCCGGTTGCAGGGCAGCGGCCAGGGCGCGGTGTCGGCCCGGGCCTACCTGGAGGAGTTGCCCGAGCTGGTGGACGAGATCGACCAGGGCCGGATCGCGGTCAGCGCCCGGATCGTCCCGCTGGCCGAGGTGGAATCGGCGTGGACCGCCCCAGAACGGCCCGGCGTCCGGACCGTGCTGGTCACCGAGGAGGTGTGAACCATGCCCGAGGTGATCATTACCGGGGCAGGCCCGACCGGGCTGGTGCTGGCCATCGAGCTGGCCCGGCGCGGCGTGGACGTCCTGCTGGTGGACAAGGCGGCGCGGCCGTTCGCCGGGTCGCGGGGCAAGGGCATCCAGCCGCGCACCCTGGAGGTGTTCGAAGACCTGGGGGTGCTGGATCGGATGGTCGCCGCCGGCGGCCCGTACCCGCCGCAACGCCTGTACGCCGAGGACGGGCCGATCGACCGGCGGATCATGGAGCACCAGGAGCCGACCCCGGCTGAGCCGTACCGGGATGGGCTGATGCTGCCGCAGTTCCGCACTGAGACCATCCTGCGCGAGCGGCTGGCCGAACTCGGACACGCCGTACGCTATGACCACGAACTGCTTGGCTTCGACCACGACGACAGCGGGGTGGTCGCGCGGATCGGCGAGGCGACGGTGCCCGCCCGCTACCTGGTCGGCGCCGACGGCGGGTCCAGCGTGGTCCGCAAGGCGCTCGGAATCGGCTATCCAGGACGATCCCTCGGCATCCGGGCGTTCGTGGCAGATGTGCGCGCCGACGGCCTGCCCGCCGACGTCTGGCACACCTGGAACGAGGGCACCCTACGGCAGATCGCGATGTGCCCGCTGGCCGGCACCGAGCTGTTCCAGTGCCAGGGCGGCCTGCCGCTGGAGGGCGAGGTGGACCTGTCGGCCGCCGGGCTGACCGCGATGCTGACCGACCGTACCGGAGACAGCGGCATCGTGGTGCGGGAGGTGGGGTGGGCGTCGGTGTACATGATGGGCGCCCGGCTGGCCGACGCCTACCGCAGCGGGCGCGTCTTCCTGGCCGGGGACGCGGCGCACGTGCACCCGCCGACCGGCGGCCAGGGGCTGAACACCAGCATCCAGGACGCCTACAATCTGGCCTGGAAACTGGCCGCGGTGCTGCGCGGGGCGCCTGAGGCGATGCTCGACTCGTACGAGGCCGAGCGGCGGCCGATCGCCGAATCGGTGCTCGGGCTGACCACCCGGCTGCTGGACGAGGCCGAGCGCCGCGCGATGCGCCGCGGACGCGAGGCCCACCAGCTGGACCTCGGCTACCCGCTGTCGCCGCTGACCGGCCCCGGCCCGATGGCCGGCTACCGGGCACCCGACGCCCCGCTCACCGGCGCCGCCGGCCGGCCGGTGCGGCTGTTCCAGCTACTGGCCCACCCATGCTGGACCCTCATCGGATACGAGGTGCCGGACGTCCCGGCCCCGCGCGCCGGGCTGAGCATCCACACCACCGGCAAGCGCGGTGACCTCGTCGACGACGGCGGCCACCTGCGCCAGGCGTACGACCTGTCACCCGGCGACTGGGTGCTCATCCGGCCGGACGGCTACATCGCCCTGACCAGCACCGATCCCGCCGACATCGAGACCTACCTGGACCAGACCGGCCTGCGCCGGTCGCAGAGCTGAAAGAGGCCGATCATGTCCGCACAGACCCGAAAAGAACACCGTCAGGTACGACGCGCCGCCGAGTTGCGCCGCGCCGAAGCCCAGCGGGAACTGCACCGCTTCGGCCGCGAGACCCGCCGTGCCGGCAAGACGAGCCTGATCCTGGTCCGGGCCAGACTGGCCGAGCTGAGTGCCCGGAGCTTGACCAAGCTGGCCGCCCGCCTGCGCGGACCGTCCTGAGCTACGGGAGACACGCGCGCTCATCACCTTCCGGGCCAAGGCGGCCGACACCCGTGGCGTGCTGTCGTTCTTCCGGTGCGACGTGCCGTACGGGGGTCAGAGGCGATGCTGGTGGGCGTAGATCACGGCGTGTACGCGGGTGCGCAGGCGGAGCTTGGCGAGGATGCGGTTGGCGTGCGTCTTGACCGTGCCCTCCTCGATCCAGAGTTCCCGGGCGATCTCGGCGTTGCTGAGCCCTTGCGCCAGGCGGTGGAGCACTTCCCGCTCGCGGGCGGTGAGCAGGTCGAACGCCGGGGTGACCGGTTTGGGGCTGAGGGCGGCGAAGCGGTGGATCAGCCGTCTGGTCACCTGGGGATCGATGAGTCCGTGGCCCTGGTGGGCCGCGCGGACGGCGTCGAGCAGCAGGCGCGGGTCTGTGTCCTTGAGCAGGAAGCCGGCGGCTCCTGCTTGGAGCGCGCCGAACAGGTACTCGTCGAGGTCGAACGTGGTCAGGGCGATGATCGTGGGCACGGTATCCGCGCCGGTGAGGGTTTCGATGGCGGCCAGGCCGTCCATGCGCGGCATGCGGATGTCCATGATGACGACGTCGGGTCGATGCCGGTGAGCCGCGCGCACGGCCTGGGACCCGTCGCCCGCCTCGGCGACCACGTCGATGTCCGGCTCGGCGTCGAGGACGAGCCGCAGCGCGGAGCGGACCTCGGGCTGGTCGTCGGCGATCAGTATCCGGATCGTCATGTCATCCTCCGCTGTGGGTGGGCAGGACGGCCTCGACGCGCCAGCCGTGCGGGTACGTCGGCGAGGGTGACGCCGGTGGGCCGGTGTTCGTCGCGCAACGCCGTCAGGAGGAGGCGTACGTCGCGCAACGCGGAGGCGGACAGATCCGCCACGGTGCCGAGGGCGCGTGCGGCCGGTGGAGGCGCGTCGGGCAGGACGTGGCGGGCGGCGTTCGCCTGCATGCGGATCGCGGTCAGGTGGTGGCCGACGGCGTCGTGGATCTCCCTGGCGATCCAGGCCCGTTCCTCGGCCACGACCCGGGCGGCCTGGGCCTGGTGCAGCAGGACCTGTTGCTCGGCACGTTCCCGGTGCAGGTGCAACGCGTATCCGACAGCGATCGGCGCGACGGCGATCAGCACGCCCTGTGCCAGGGGCGTGGGGCTGACCCGGGCCGGGAACCCGGGTGGCCAGGCGCCGCCCGGGAGCGGGGTGGCGAACAAGATCGGCGTCAGTGTCGATGCCACGGACAGGAGAAGCAGGACAGGGGCTTGCCGTGGCCGATGATAGGTGGCCGAGCAGAGCGCGACGGCCGCCACCAGCCGCCCCGACCATCCAGGCACCCCCGTGCCGAGCAGTGCCACCGCTACCGAGACGAGCGCCACGCTCACCGGGAACCGGCGTCGCAGCGCCAGCGGCACGGCCACGCCCACGCTGAAGGCGGCCAGCACCAGTGGAATGCCCACGCCCGGCCCACCTGGCACGGGCGGCGCAGTAACTCCTCCGCTCGCCCCACTCAGGTCCCACAGTGCCCGCTCCCAGCTCGCCGCCGCGTAGACGGCGATCGCGGAGGCGAGCGCCAGCAGGGCATCCGCAGCCATCGACCGGATGCCCGGGATCACCGGCAGAAGCCGCCACCTTCGCGGGCGGCGGCTCCCGTCCGCCGGTAGGCGGGTGGGCTGCGGCAGGCGACGGGTGCCTGCTGGCATGGGGAACGTCCGGAGCCGGCCTCTGTGCTCAGGTGGCATGCGGCTCACCCTGGGCCACACCCGCCTGCCAGGGCAAATCCGGGCATCAGCATTCGGTCCCGGGAGCAGGGAGGATCTTGTCGACGAAGTACGCGTTCACCTTCTCCGTGACGCAGGCGTTGCCCGAGAGGTAGATCTCGTGGCCCGGCCCGTCATGGTAGATCGTCCGGCTTCCCCGTACCTGGTGGACGGCCCGCTCCGTGCCCGGGAAGTCGACCCAGGTGCCCACGCCGAGCAGCGGCGGCACGGTCTTGGGCAGCGGCCCGGCAGGGAAGGTCACCGGCGATGGATAGCCGAGGCAGCGAAGCCTGGTCACCGTCGTGCCACCCGTCCCGGTGTTGGGCGCGACGGCGCGCAGCCGCTTCATGGCAGCCTTCAGCGCGGCATAGCCGGCAGGTCGCGGCATGTCCTGACACGCGATGACGTCCGGGTTCGGTCCACCGAGCGCGGGGAAGGCGGCGAACTTGGACGCGTCGTCACGTCCGGCGGCGGCGATGGCCCCGGCGATGGCCGGCCACCGCTCGGGTCCTTGGGAGATCAGCGCTTGTCCGAGGTAGTCCTGCAGTTTGACGCCGTCGAAGCCGCCGGGCTGGAGCGGTACGCGGTCCGCCTGCGCCACCAGATCCTGCCACAGGCGCGGTACGTCCTTGCCCCGCAGCACGCAGGAGGGCTCGTCCGCGCACCACGCGATGAATCGCCGCAGCCGCCGCTCGCTGTCGCGCGCCCGGGCCGCATTCTCCTTTTCCGGATCGCTCATGTTGCCTGTCCCGTCCAGGACCATGGTCCGGATGCGCTTCGGGAACAGGTGAGCGTACGCCTGCCCGAAGGTGCCGCCGTACGAGCCCATGAAGAGATTGATCTTTGACTCGCCGAGGGCGCGTCTGATCGCCTCCATGTCGCGGGCGTGCGTGACCGAGCCGATGCTGTCGAACAGCTGGGGATCGGGATCGTGGCAAGGGGCGGCGTCCGCCCGGTTGCCGGCCGCGATTCTGTCGAATCCCGCCTGATCGTCAGGCAGCTCGGGATCGGTCTTGCTCTTGATCTGGCAGGGCAGGTGCGTACTGTAGCCGTTGGTGTAGCCGCGCGGGTCCCAGGTGACGATGTCCATGTTCTGCCGGAGTTGCGTGAACGCGGTCGACACGCCTGGCACGTCGCGAAGGTAGGCGATCCCCGGTGCGCCCGCGCCGAAGTTCGCCAGCACCGTCCCCTTGGCCGGGCGGGATCCGGTGGCGGCCAGCCGGCCCAGCTTCAGCTCGATCGTGCGGCCGCCGGGCTTCGACCAGTCCACCGGAACCCGCATTGTGGCGCAGCGCATGCCCGCGGCCCCGCCCCCTCCCGGGCAGTCACCCCAGCTCAGAGTGCCTTCCCGGGCAGCGGCTGTGGCGGCAGACTGGCAGAGGACCACCAGCGTGACTGCCGCGGCCAGAGCGCGTGTGATGTTCATGTGCCGAGCCTGTCGCGGACCAGCCTACGGATGCGTCACACCTTCGATAGACATTTCCGGCGCGACCGGTCGCTCGGAAAGCCGGGCCGTCTCCGGCTTGCATGTCTCCATGCACCGGGCGCTCCATGTGCATAGCCCACCGATCCGGAGCCTCCGCCCGGCACCCGTCTCGCGACTCATGGGTACGGCCGGGTTCCGTTCCAGTTCTCTCTGACCCCCGCGAATTCCGGGGAAGAAGCCCTGGTCCAGGGGTCACAACAGTGAGAGAGGACTCAGGGAACACAGGCGTTATCGCTTGACTGGATGCCGTTCCGACCCTTCGGGGTTTCTCCCGATCAGCGCCTGCACTGCCCGACCGGCCAGCGCACGGGTCTCCGATTCGGAATGCCGGCGATAGAGGGCGACCAGCTCATCCAGGAAGTGGAGCCAGCCGGTCAGGCAGGCCGCCTCGATCGCGGCCAGCGTCAGGTTGTCGTCTGAACTGTGCAAGGCCTGCCGGATGAGGGCGATCGACTCCTGATCCGGTTCCTCGGCTGCGATGGCCATCCGTACCAGTGCGCCGTGATCCGATTCCGTTCGTTCTCGTGCACGAGACCGAAGATCTTCGAAGCTCGCCACGGGCAGCCGCATCTTCAGAAAGGCGGCCATCCGGTCCAGAGTCTCGCCCGGAGCAGTGAGCATGAGGTAGTCCACCGGCGTTTTGCTGTCGTTCGCCACGGACAGCCACACGGTCCCATCCGGGTCCCGGTACCGATGCTCGATCACATGCGCGGTGCGCGGTACCAGCGCGTCGTAGGTGAGGTCGATTCCCTCCTGCTCCTCGAGATCCACCAATAGATCATCAATGTCGTTCACAAGGTCAGGCCCCTGCACCGGAGGGGTCAACACCAGGTACGAGTCCGCCACCATCGCCGAAGTCCCATCGGTCGCCGTCCATGAGCACTGCGTCATGCTGCCAGGCCGGATATCATCCCGCATCCGAATCCACGACGGGCGTGGCCCTGCCCCTCCGGGGACCAGTTGACTCGGGACGTTGAGGGGCCATGGGCGGGGACGTCTTGCCGCGCGGGGTGGAGCCGGTCGCGATGAAATCGTTGCCCGAGGAACTCGCGCGGCAGGAGCCGGTGATCCGAGAGCGCGTAGAGCAGATCCGCGAGCGGTTAGCGGCCGAGGAGGACCCCATCTCGCGGCCGGTGTCCGAGGAGGTCGTCCCCTCCGACAACCCGCCACCGCGGCGCCGACTACGTGCTGGAGACGGTTTTCTGGGACGCCGGCACCGCCCGGCTGCTGCCCTGCTCGACCAGCACACCGCCCTCGCGGGTCCGGGGACCGGCTGGGACCTACACGAGTACCGGCCTCCGGCCTCACCCACCTCGGCGAGCAGGGTGCCTTCGAGCTGATGCCGATGGCCGAGTCCCGGCACAAGAAGGCCGAGAACGTCCGCCGCAACTTCAAGCCCTCGCCGGAGGCCAACGCCGAGATGACCAGCCTCCTCGCACCTGGTGACGCCCGGCGCTGAACTCCGCCGGCCGTGCTGCCTGTCGCCGATACGGCGGTGCCGCACGGCACTGGGCTCTGTATCTGGTCTGCACCCCCTCCGGGATGCCGATCCTGTGGGCGCCGGCCAGCCCGAAACTCGGCGAACGCGAGATCCTGGCCGCCATGTGCCCTGGGCCACGGGGCCCCTGAGCACTCTCCACTCAGCCGGCGTTGAACGCCTCCTCGACGGTCAGCGTGTCCTCGTACAGGTGCATGCGGACGATCCGGTTGTCCTCGACCATCAGGTGCATGGCCGCCGGTGTGGTGAACTCCTTCCCGCTGGCCACGACGGTGTGCGTGAAGACCGCCAGCAGCACCACGTCACCACCGTCGACGATGACGCGCTCCAGCACGACCTTGCTCCTGCCGTGCGCGAAGTGCGGCCACATCGTGGTGAAGTACGGCGCGACCTCCTCCCGGCGGGTACGGCGCCCGGTCCAGGGCAGCGCGTCACTGCCGGGGACGTACCAGTCGATCTCCTCGGCGAACAGTTCCTGGATGCCGTCGGGGTCCTGCCTGCCGAGGCGCTCCACGAACTTCTCGGCCACCGTCCGCGAGGTCTGAGTATCCGTTGCCATCGTCCTTGTCCTTTGCCTTTCTTTCGTATGAGGTGTGCCGGTCGGGCCTCAGCCCTGGAACAGGAAGTGCTTGCCGCTCAGCGGCCCGCCGAGCTGCATGAGCGCCCCGCCTTCGTGCAGCGCGGTCGACCGGCGCGAACCCGCATTCGGTCAGCAACCGTGTGAAGGGGGCTTGGCGCTCTCGTCGTCACCGGCGAGGAAGACGACCTGGTTGCCGTCCTGGTGCCGGGGATCGGGCTGCCGCATCGCCCGCCCGGTAGTGGACCACGCTCTTCATGACTCACTCCTTGTTGTGTCGAAGCCGTTGCCCTGACGACGGTCGCGAGTACGCGGCTCAGACGCCCGGGATCGTCGAATGCGTCCCGCGTCCCCGATGTGGCGCCTAGAGCTGTGTGGCGCCGCCGTCGACGAACAGTTCCGCGCCGGTGGTGAACGTGCTTTGGTCGCCGGCCAGGTAGAGGGCGGTGGCGGCGACCTCGTCGGGATGGCCGGCGCGGCCGAGCGGGGTCGGTGGGGCGAGCTCGGCCGCGGTGGGCCGATCGCCGTACGGGAAAGCGGCGAGGAGCTCGTCCAGGCCCGGGGTCTCGACAGGGCCGGGGGTGAGGGCGTTGACGCGGATTCCGCGGCCGGCCAGCTCGGCGGCCCAGGTGCGGGCGAGGCTGCGGATCGCGGCCTTGGTGGCGGCATAGACGCCCAGGCCCGGGACGGCCCGCAGGGCCGAGCTGGAGGAAAGCAGCATCACCGAGGCGCCGGCCGTCAGCAGCGGCAGCGCCTTTTGGACAGTGAAGACCGTGCCCTTGAGATTGATCGAGGTCGTGCGGTCGTACTCCTCCTCGGTGATCGCGCCGAGCGGGCCGTAGTCCCCGACCCCGGCGTTGACCACCACGATGTCCAGGCGGCCGCTGCGGTTCGCGATCTCGGCGAAGAGCCGGTCGAGGTCGCCGAGGTCCGAGGCATCGCCCTGGATGGCGATGCCTCGGGCGCCGACCTGCGCGACGGCGGCGTCCAGCGCGGCCTTGCGGCGCCCGGTCAGGTAGACGGTCGCGCCCTCGGCGGCGAAACGGCGGGCGATCGCCAGGCCGATGCCGCTGGAGGCGCCCGTGACGAGGGCGGTCTTGTCGTTCAGTTGTCCCATGAGACTCTCCAATTTCTTGATGTAACCATGTTGGTTACATCGACGATGCACGGGATGCGACCCCCTCGACCAGGGGAAGTCGACGGTCCGAGGTCAGGCGGCTTTCAAGACGTCCCGCAGCACGTCCTCCAGCGTGGTCTTGGCCAGCTCGCTGCGCAGGGCGGCCTCCACATCGTCGTACACGGCGGTCATCGCCGGCCCGATGCCGTGGCCCACGACGCACTCGGGGTCCGGCGTCGCGCGATGCAAGGCGAAGATCGGTCCCGGTTCGATCGCCTCGTAGACGTCGAGCAGGGTGATCGCCGCCAGGTCCCGCGCGAGCATCCAGCCCGCCCCCGCACCCCGCCGTGAATCGGCCAGGCCGGCCTTGCGCAGCTCGCCCAGCAGGCGGCGGATCACCACCGGGTTGGTGTTGACGCTCGTCGCGATCTGCTCGGAGGTGGCGACCTCGTGGCCACGCCGCTGATACAGCCCGATCCATGTCAGGACGTGCGCCGCGATGGTCAGTCTGCTGTTGGCACTCACGTCGGACTCCACCTCCCTCGCCCCTCGGTTCTGGTCGTAACGATAGTTGTTACAACTGCATGCGGCAAATCCTGCGGGGCCGGCCTCGTCAGCCTGCCTGGCGCGTGTACCTGGCCTTCTTCATCCACGGCGGGACGGTGTGGGTGCCGGAAAGTCAGCCACCCTATGTGGCCTGCGCATACTCGCGGATCAGTCCACCGAGGCGATCGCGGCGGGTGACCTTGATACCGGCTGCGATCAGGGCCGGCAGGGCTCGTAGCGGAGCAGCCTGGTCCAGGGATCGATTACGAACAGCCGCAGGCGACCGGGTGCAGGCAGTAGCCGCGCCAATGCACTACACACCATCCGTTGCGGCTTGACCTCTACGCTCCTGGGGGATGTGAACGTGCGCAATCGCCGTTGATCTGCTGAACGTGTATCGTCGGGAACTATGTTCCGCCCCCTGCAAGCTGGCGAGCCGACCCAGCTGGGTGACTACCGCATCGTTGGGGGCCTCGGTGAGGGCGGGCAGGGCGTGGTCTACTTGGCCGAGCGTGCCTCGGGCGAGCGCGTGGCGATCAAGGTGCTGCATGCCAGGCTGGCGAGCAGGAGCGAGGCGCGCGGGCGTTTCTTACGCGAGGTGGACGCGGCCATGCGGGTGGCGGCGTTCTGCACAGCCCGCGTGCTGGACGTGGCGGTAGACGGCGACAGATCCTACATCGTGTCGGAGTTCGTTGACGGCCCGTCACTGGAGGATTCCGTCCGCGAGCACGGACCCAGGTCCGGAGGCGCGCTCGATCGCATCGCGGTCAGCACGGCCACCGCACTGGCGGCCATCCACCGGGCCGGGATCGTCCACCGCGACTTCAAGCCGTCGAACGTCCTGTTGGGCTCCGACGGCCCCCGGGTGATCGATTTCGGCATCGCGCGCGCGATCGACATGACCGCCACCGGCGGCTCGGTGGGCACCCCGGCGTACATGGCTCCCGAGATGATCCACGGTGAGCCGGCGCAGCCCGCATCCGACGTGTTCAGCTGGGCGGTGACCGTGGGCTTCGCCGCAACCGGGCGCCCGTTTTTCGGCCAGGACACACTGCCTGCAGTAATGTACCGCATCCTCAACGCCCAGCCGGATCTGGACGGCGTCCCCGAGCCCCTGCGCGCCGTTCTCTCCCGCTGTTTGGCCAAGGCGCCGCCGGAACGTCCCACGGCAGCCGAGGTCCTGCACCTCCTCCTCGGTCACGGCCAGATCGTGACCAAGCCCGTCGGTGTCACTCCGGCCGCAGCTCCACCAGCGGAAGCTCCTCCGGCCGGAGTGACACCCGCCTGGACGCCTTCTACCGGCATGCCGTCAGCAGGACCGCCCCTCGCCGGGCTCGCCGGGACACCCGCTCCCGGAACGCCACCCGCCGCCCACACCACAGACCCACGCCGCAAGCGGTCCAAGCTCCTGGTGGTGGGCTCGGTCACCTCCGTGGCGGTACTCGTGAGCGTGATTGTGTTGGCCCCGCGGTGGGGAGCGAGCGACTCTCCATCAACACCCACGCCCTTGGCGGCGACGGACATATCGACGGCGACGACCAGCGTCGCCGCCCAGCCGTACGGCAGGAGGGTGGCAAAGGTCACCCTCGGCGAAGAGGTGAACACCCTGGCGGTAAGCATCTACGCCGGACAGCGCGCGGTGCTGGCCGGCAGCACCAAGGGGGTGGCCAAGGTGTGGAAATTCGACACGCTCCCCAGCGAACTCGCCAAGCTGAAGAACTCCGGCGGCGAGGAGACAAACGCTGCCATCGACGTGGGCGAAGTAGACGGGCAGGCGGCCACGTTCAGGCGGCTGCAGAATGGCGCCGTCATCGTCTCCGGCGCGGAGAGCGGCGAGCCGCTCGGCCCCACCTACAAAGGCCACCAGAACATGGTCTACGCGATCGCCCCGGCGCGGGTGTCGGGCAAGACGGTCCTGGTCAGCGGCGACGAGGCCGGAAAGGTCCACGTGTGGGACCCGAAGACGGGCAAGGACTCCGGACCCCAGCCCAAGGCGGCGGGCGGCGACCCGGTGTTCGGTGTCGCGACCGGCACAATGGACGGGCACCCGTTCGCGGTGACTGCGTCGGCCGACGACACCGCGCGGGTGTGGAGCCTGGAGACCGGCGCTCTGGGCGCCACCTTCCACGGCCACAGCGGTGACGTCTTCGCTGTGGCGACCACCGTGATGGACGGCGCGCCGGTGGGCATCAGCGGCGGCTCCGACCGCAAGATCCGCGTCTGGGACCTGCGCAACGGCCGGGAGCAGACCTCGTTCTCCGGCCACACCGCCGAGGTCGCCTGCCTGGCGGTGGGCAGGGTGAAGGGCCGCGCGGTCGTCGCCTCCGGCGGTTTCGACGGGACCATCCGCGTCTGGGACCTGCGCAGTGGCAAGCAACTCGGCGACCCGCTGAAGTCTCCCGGTGGGCGCGTCTACTCGGTGGTGATCGCCGAGGACGACGGGGAGTCCTGGCTGGCCGCGGGCGACGTCAAGGGCAACGTCACCGGATGGAGCCTCGGCCCGGCCTCCCCCTAGAGAACCGGTCAGGTAATCGTTAGGACGCGAGGCTGTAGCCGTCTTGCTGTCGGGCGATGACGTGAAGGTTGTGGACAACTGCGATGCGTCGGAGGTCGAAAAGGTTCTTGCGGGTGCCGCGGTAGCGGGCGCGCCGGTCTTGCCGGCGTCCGGCGCAGTGAGCGCACCATCACCCGCGCGCTATCTCGCGGCGGCGCTGCGACCCGTCCGTATAAAGATCGCTTGCTATCCGTAGTCCGGTCGACACTGCGCCTGCCGAAACCCCATCCACGCAGTTCAAGCGGCATGTGCGTACTCGTGGAGGACTCCGCCGAGGCGGTCTCGTCTGCGTACGCTCAGGTTGACGATTGCGCCCAGATCGGTGATCGGATCCGGGGCGGGACGTAGCGGAGCCGCCTGAGCAAGGCCTTGATTGGACGCGCGCCGTGCCCGGCCGGCTGGGGTCGGGAGTGTGGCCGGAACGGGGCCGGAATCGGGCGCGCGAGCCTGGGGTGAAAGGTTTCCCCGGAGGAAGGTGAGCGTTACCGCCCGGGGCACCACCGCGCCACGTGCGACGATCAAGGTGCTGACATGCCTCACCCCTCCCTCGGCCGCCGGGCCCTGCTGCAGGCGGCCTTCGCCGCCCCCGCCGCCGGGACCCTCATCGGCGCAGCCCCCGCGCAAGCGGCCACCAGCGGTGGCCGGTTCGACCGCGAGAACCCGCGTTTCACCATCGGCGTGCTCCCCGACACGCAGTACCTGTTCGACGAGGACCGCTCCGACCCCGCCCCCGTGCGCCAGACGTTCCGCTTCCTCACCGGCGAGCGCGAAAGCCGGAACATCGCGTTCATGACGCACCTCGGCGACGTCACCGAACACGGCACCGAGGAGGAGCTCGGCCTGGCCTCCGACGCGTTCAAGTCGCTGGACGGCCGCCTGTCCTACAGCGTCCTGGCCGGCAATCACGACGTGAACTCGGGCACCGACGACCAGCGCGGCGACACCGCCTACCTCAAGGCGTTCGGCCCCTCTAGGTACGCCCGGATGTCGACGTTCCGGGGCGCCTCGCCCGACGGCTACAACAGCTACCACGTGCTCGACGCGGGCGGCCGGAAGTGGCTGGTGCTCGCCCTCGACTGGCGCATCTCCGACATGGGCCTGCAGTGGGCGCAGGGCGTCATCGACGCCAACCGGACCCTGCCCGCCATTCTCACCACGCACGACCTGGCCTGGGCGGGCGACGACGGCGTGGCGGCGCTGTCGCAGTACGGGCAGCGGCTGTGGGACGGCCTCATCAAGCGCAACGACCAGATCTTCCTGACGCTCAACGGCCACTACTGGCCACCCGGCCGCACGGTGCTGAAGAACGACGCCGGCCACGACGTCCACGTGCACATCGCCAACTACCAGGACCGCTACTACGGCGGCGCGGGCATGATCCGCCTCTACGCCTTCGACCTCGTCCGCAACGTGGTTGACGTGGAGACGCTGTCGCCCTGGCTGCTGGCCCGCGACCCAGACGAGCGCACCCCGCTGGAGGCCGAGCATCTGGAGCTGACCGGCCCCGTCGACCGCTTCAGCATCGAGATCGACTTCGATGAGCGCTTCGCCGGGTTCGCCCCGCGCCCGACGCCCCCGTCCAGGCCCGCCAAGGCGGTGATGCCTAAGGGCACGGTGGCGTACTGGAGGTTCGACGCCGAGGGCCTGGCTGTGGCGGGCACGGACGGCGGGGTCGTCCCGGCCGGGGCCGTCGCCCGGGACCTGACGGGCGGCGGCAACGACCTGACCATGGAGCTGCTGCACGCCAGCGCCCCCGAGACGCTCAGGTGGTCGGCCGAGCACCACGAGGGCCAGCCCGCCCACGCCAGCCTCCGCTTCGACGGCGGCAAGAACCCGGACCGCGGGGCGGTGCTCAGGTCGGCGGCGAACGCACCCATCAACGCCATGAAGTTCGAGTCCGGCTACACCATCGAGGCGTTCGTCAAGCTGCCGGAGCCGTTCGAGGGCGACCACGCCTGGATGGGCATCCTGAGCTGGGAGGGCCGCAGCGGCGACGCCGGCAAGTCGAGCGGCTGGTCGCCCGACGAACCCACGTGCAGCCTCAACCTGTCGCCCGAGCGGTTCCTGCAGTACGTCGTCTACCCCACCGACCGCGACGCCGACCCCACCTCGTGGAGCCACGCCCTCCCGGTGGGCCGCTGGATGCACGTGGCGGTGGTCAACGACGCTCACCGCACGGTGGTGTACGTGGACGGGTCGAGGATCGCCCGCAACCCGTCCCAGCCGTCGAAGGGCATCTCGACCCTTGGCCGGCCGTTCGCCATCGGCGGCACGCAGTTCGCGCTGGCGTACGGGCAGGGCTACTACGGGTGGATCGGCGACGTGCGAATCGTCGGCCGCGCGCTCAAGCCACGGGAGTTCCTGACGCCGTTCGCGTGACGGCCATCCGCGCGGCACGCCCATGGGGTGAAACGCGCGCGGCCCCGGCGTCTTACCGGGTACGTTGCCTTGCCGTGGAGGCACGCCCGAAGCATCCACGACTCCGCCGCCGGTGCCGCGCGCTCGCCACGGCTCCCACCATGCCCTTTCCCGGACCCAGCCGTGCGCCGCGTGTTGGCCCTCACGGCGTGCCTCACCGTGTTCCTCACCGTGGCGGCCTGCGGCGTCGCTGCTGACTCTCACCGAGACGCCGACCTGCGGTGACAGGCACCACCGCAGCGGCCGCGAAGGCCTCGCCCTCGCGCAGGGCGTGGCGCAGATGGCGTTCATTCCACAGCAGGCAGCGGTCGAGAAGTTCGCGGCGACACGATTGCACCCACCGTTCCATGATCGAGTTCATTCGCGGCATTCGGATACCGGTGAGCACGGTCTTGGTGCCGACCTCGGCGACGATCTCGTCTATGAGAGCGGGCGCCGCCCGCTCAAGGTGATGGTAACGATGAAATCGCGCTTGTTGCCGAGCGTGGTGAGTTCGCCGTGTACTCGCCTATATCCCCAAGCCGGATTCTCCCGAACCAGGCGCAGGATGAGAGTGCGGATGGAGCGGACCGTGGCCGGGCGCCCACGTCGCCTCGGCCGACAGGTACGGGCATGACGCCGTCGCATCAGATCGCGATGCCGGCGCAGGACGGTATCCGGCTGAACGAGAAGCCGCAGCCGGCACAGAACCTCGCACGGCGACGATGCCAGGAGAGCGGCGAGGAAGACCCTGTCCTCCAGCACGAGTCTCACCTTGGTGTCAGTGCCGAGCTGTCGTTCAAGAACGGTGATCCG
Organism: Nonomuraea sp. NPDC051941; assembly: GCF_044593615.1. Lineage (NCBI taxonomy): Bacteria > Bacillati > Actinomycetota > Actinomycetes > Streptosporangiales > Streptosporangiaceae > Nonomuraea > Nonomuraea sp. NPDC051941. The sequence goes on along the minus strand of NZ_JBIUCF010000032.1, from coordinate 87,253 downwards.
GTGGCGCAGGGCAAGGATCTCGACGTCCTTGTCCCGATCGCCCATCGGCGGCAACCGCAGCGCGGCGAAGGCGTTCGTTACGGTCAGGTAGGCCAGGCGGAGGAGCGCGGCCGATCATCATGCCGCCCCTGCCTCCCCTTCCTGAGAGTAGGAACTCAGCCCGGAGTCATGAGCTACCGCTGCTGACTGCGGGCGGTGGCCCGGTCGACACCCTTGTGCACCCGCACCGTGCGGTCGATGAGCTCGCGCAGCGCGCTCTCGTCGACGTCGTCGAGCCGTTTCAGGTAGAGGCATCCCTTTCCGGTCCTGTGCGGACCGAGCCGGGCGAGCACTGATGCGTGCCGCTCCTCGAACCCACCCACCAAATAGACGACGAGATGCTGCTTGCGCGGCGAGAAGCCCGCCAAGGGCCAGTCACCCGTGCGCCCACTCGCGTAGGTGTAGCGGTAGCTGCCGAAGCCCACGATGCTGGGGCCCCACATCACTGCAGGCTCACCGGTCACCTCGCACAGAATCGCGCAGAGGCGCTCCGCGTCGGCCCGCCGGCGTTCGTCAGAGACTGCGGCCAGGAAATCGTCCACGCTGGCGTCAGTCGGGACCGTCACCGGCTGTTTTGAGGTCGCCATGACGTCATGCTCCCACGCCAGTACGACAAAAGGTGGTGGGCACAGCGGGAACCCCGATCCCTGCCGTGGCGAACCCCAGCTCAGGCTGTACTGGATGATGGCAGCAACGCCGCGGTCATGCGGCTCATGGACCTACTCGGCGACCTGTGGGACCCGGAGACCGTCTGGCAGCACGACGAGGGGCGATCGCGTCGCGACGACCGACAGCTGGCCTTTTCAGCATGGGTGGCTGCGACGCGTCCGTCAATGGTGATCCGGTATCCGGAGATCGTGAGAGTACGGCCGCCGGCCTGAGCGAACCCGGCGAAACGCTGGTCGACCGTGACCCGGCCGCCGCGGCGAGCCTCTCCCCGCGCGAACAGCTCAGCCTTCCCCACTCGGGCCTGGGGCACGTTCCGCATCCAGCACGCCGTCGAGAAGCCGGGGAAGCCGCGCCAGGTGAACTGGGTGAGCTCGAGGTCGGCTGCCTGACCACCGGCGGCCCCGCGGCGACCGTCACGGGACCCCTCGTCCGAGCCGAGCCATCCCGGGCGGCCCGTGGGAGGATCTGGTGAAGCGCAAGGGCTGTCTGGGGCGACGGCGCCGGGAGAGGCGCCGCTGACCAAGTGCATGGCCCCTGCCCCCGACGCACCGGTGATCCGGGGTGGCTACGTCCTCAAGGACAAGAGCCCGCTCCGATGACGCTGCCGAGTCTTTGGTGATGCCGACGCGCGACAACCGCCGGAACTTTGGTCGCACCGACGCGCAACAAGCGATCGCGAGCCCGCAACGTTCACCCGTCACGGCGGGCCCGGCGCGGACACGAAACTGGCCGCATGATCGGAAAAATATCATGGGCAGGGCCGTCGACCCGGCGGCTTCTCGCCCTGGTCACCGGTGGCTGCCTGGCGATGACCGCGAGTGTCACGCCGGCCGCCGCGCAGCAACAGGCGGCATTGAAGGCGCGGCCGTCGGTCGTGAAGCTGGACTCGGGCCGGATCCGGGGTTCGGACGACGGCACGGTCAGGACATACTCGGGAATTCCTTACGCGCAGCCGCCGGTGGGGAGGCTGCGGTGGAAGGAGCCGGTGCGGGTCGCGTCGTGGCGGGGGGTGGCCGACGCCACCAGGCCCGGCCGTCCGTGCCTCCAGGAGGAAGGGGGCAGGCAGGCCGGCGTGGAGGACTGCCTGTTCCTTGATGTCACCGCGCCGGCCAAGCCCTCGCGCAAGCGGCTGCCGGTGATGGTGTGGCTGTACGGGGGTGGCTTTCTCGACGGCTACGGCAGCATGTACGACGCCCGGCGGATGGCCGGCCAGGGCGAGGTGATCGTGGTGACGCCCAACTACCGGCTCGGGGCGTTCGGCTACCTCGCCCTACCGGGGCTGCCCGGCTCGGGCACGTTCGGGCTGGCCGACCAGCTCGAGGCCCTGAGATGGGTGCAGCGCAACGCCGCGGCCTTCGGCGGCGACCCGGACAACGTGACGTTGTTCGGGCAGTCCGCCGGAGGGATCAGCACCTGCGCGCTGCTCACCTCTCCGGCCGCGCGCGGCCTGATCGACAAGGCCGTCATGCAGTCCGGGACGTGCACGCTCAACTGGCCGACCGGCACCTACGTCCCGGTTCCGGACATGGCGCCGTTCACGCCGTACCCATCGCTGAAGGCCAGCCGGGACATCAGCCTGGCCGCGGCCAAGCGGCTCGGCTGCGCAGCGGGCAAGGAGCTGGAGTGCCTGCGCTCGAAGCCGGTCTCCGAGCTGATGAAGGTCAACGAGAGTTTCGGCACTTCCCTCGCCCACGGCACGCCGCTACTGCCACTCGACCCGGTGAAGGCGCTGCGCACGGGCAAGTTCCTGCGCGTGCCGGTGATCTCCGGCGGCACCAAGAGCGAGGGCAACGGCTTCGTGGCCGGCACCGCGCAGGCCGGAATCCCGGTGACCGCCGAGAACTACCCGACGTTGATGAAGAACGCGTTCGGCGAGCAGGCCGACAAGGTGCTGAAGGAATATCCGCTGACCGCCTTCTCCTCCCCCGGCCAGGCCTGGGCTACAGTGAGCGGCGACCGCGCCTGGGCCTGCCCGACCCTGGAGGCCGACGAGGCAATGGCCGCCCGCACCACGGTGTACGCCTACGAGTTCGCCGACGCCAACGCCCCGAACCTCTTCGGCACCCCCTCCGACTTCCCGCTGGGCGCCCAGCACGCCAGCGACTTGCCCTACCTGTTCGACCTGGACGGCAAGCGATGGGACGGGCTCGCGCCGGAGCAGTGGCGGCTGGCGGAGCAGATGATCGGCTACTGGACGTCCTTCGCCCACACCGGCAAGCCCCAGGCCGCCGGCGCACCCGCCTGGCACGCGTTCACGCCGCCCGGCCGGACCGTGCTCAGCCTGAAGCCCGCAGGCCAGGGCGGCATCGGCCCGGCCGACGTGAGCGGTGAGCACCGATGCGCCTTCTGGCGCGGGCTCGGCGGCTGACCACCGGTGATGATGCCCGGCCCGGCACGGGCCGGGCATCACGCCGCGCGATGACGCATGGCAGACTGTGCAGGCGTGATCAGGGTTCTACTGGCCGACGATGACCCCATGGTGCGCCGGCATCTGACGGCGATCCTCGGCTCCAGCACGGAGGTCGAGGTGGTCGGCGAGGCGCGGGACGGGGCCGAAGCGGTCGAGGAGGTCCTGCGCAACCGGCCTGACGTGGTGCTCATGGACCTGCGGATGCCGGGGGTGGACGGCATCACCGCGACGAGGGAGATCGCGGCGCTGGCCGCGCCGCCCGCGGTCATCGCGCTCACGATGTTCGACTCTGACGAGCACGTGCTCGGCGCCCTGGAGGCCGGAGCCGGGGGCTTCCTGGTAAAGGCCACCCCGGCCGAAGAGCTCGTCAACCTGGTCAAGGTGGCGGCCGATGGGAACGTCGTGATGTCGCCGAGCGCGGCGCGCAGGCTGATCGCGCAGTCGTCCCGAGGCGACGGGCGGCGCGGCAGCGCGCAGGCGCAGGTGGCCACGCTGGCCGAGCGCGAACGCGAGGTGCTGGCCTGTCTCGGCGAGGGGCTCACCAACCCCGAGATCGCGCAGCGGCTGTTCCTGTCGGAGACGACCGTGCGCAGCTACGTCTCCCGGCTGCTGGCCAAGCTGGATCTCACCCACCGTACGCAGGCCGCCCTGCTCGCCCACCAGGCCGGGCTCCTCGACGAGCCCGGCTGAACCCCGACCGCGTTGTGAGGTGCCCGCCGTGCGCATACCGCGACGGTTCTCACGCCCGGAGCTGATCGTCAGCGACCGGAGGGTGATGCTCGTGGCCGCCTTCGGCGCGGCCGGGCTGCTCGCCGTCCTCCAGATCGTTCTGTACGCGGCCGGGGTGTCCGACCGCGGCGCCGGCTCCTTCGCCGAGCTGACGATGAATCTCCTGCTCGACGCGTCCCTGCCGCTGGTGGTCCGCTTCCCACGGACGGTGGGGGCCTTGGCCTTCACGGTCACGACGGTCCTCGCCGCCGGCGCCGGCCTGGCGCCGGGCGTGATGACGCCGCAGGGCGACCTGTTCGTGACGCCCGTGGCGGCCCCGATCGTGGTGTCGTTCCTGGTCGTTCTGCTGACCTGGCGGCAGGCGTTCGCCTACGCCGCGGTCCTGGCGCTGCCGGCGATCCCGATCTGGTCTCCTTCGTGGGAAACGCTGTACGTGGCGCTGTCGTCCACCGCGCTGCCCGCGCTGGTCGCCCTCTACCTCAAGGTCCGCGGCGAGCTCGTCCGGTCGCTGCGCAAGCGGGCCGAGCTCGCCGACTCCGAGCGCCGCCTGCTCGCCGAGCAGGCCGAGAGCGCCGAACGCCGGCGCCTGGCCGCTGAACTGCACGACATCGTCACCCACCACGTCACCGAGATCGTCCTGCATGCCGACGCGCTCCGCGTCACCACCCGCGACGGCGACGCCCGCGTCGCGGCGGAGCAGATCCGGCAGGTCGGCACCCGCACCCTCACCGAACTGCACGACCTCATCCGCGTGGTGACCACAGGATCCCGGTCCGTGCCCGCCGGACGCCCCGACGACGACACCGGCGGCGACCTCGCCACCCTGGCCGCCGCCGATGACGCGGCCCTGCATGTCGAAGGCGATCCCGGCACGGTGCCCGCGGTCGTCGCCCGCGCCGTCTACCGGGTGGTGCAGGAGTCGCTCACCAACGCCCGCAAGCACGCTCCCGGCGCGCCGGTCACCGTCATCATCGCCTACCCCGGCGATCGGGCCGACGTCGAGGTACGCAACGAGCCTGCCCAGCGCGGCACCGACCCCGCGCTGATCGGCGCCGGCTCCGGGATGGGGCTGACAGGCCTCGACCGCCGGGTGACCCTGCTCGGCGGCACCTTCAGCGCGGGAGACGACGGCAAGGGAGGCTTCACGGTCACCGCGAGCATCCCCGCCTCTGCCATGTAGAACGTCTCCACGGTCGATGCCGGCCTTCCCTCGCGGGACCCGGCGGTTCTGCTGTCCGGGGAACCCGGTATCGGCCGCACGTACCAGGACTCGGCAGGCCGCTGACCCGGCACGTGCTCCATGCGGCAAAGGCCTGCGCCGCCTGCCGCCGTCGCCCGGCTACCGCGTCAGGTGCCCACCATGAGGGCGTACACGCTGTACGCGCGCCCGCAGTAGTAGCCGCTCGGAGCGGTCTTGAGATCAATCTGGCAGGCCCTCATGCCCGCGGTGGTCAGCGGGTACGTCTTGATGATCCTCGGTGTCGCGCTGGCCTGCCCCGCCAGCAGCGTCAAGCCCGCGCAGGCCGTCAGAACGACCATCGCCAGCCCTCGGACCATACGCCTGCTACCTGATGTCACGTTTCCTCCACCATCGTTTCCGATCATGCGACCAGCTTCGTGCCGGTCCCGGTCTCGCCGCGACGCGTGCATGTTGCGAGCCCGCGATCGGTTGTTGCACATCGGCGTGACCAAAGTTCCGCATGTCCCCGACGTGACGCCTCCGTGGAGCCGCCGCCGGGAAGGCGACGTTAGGGCCGTTCGGGTACGGCAACATACGACTCCGTACCCGCCGCTGCGGGTGGCAAGGCTGTCGCCGTTCGGCGTAGGTCAACCGTCGCGTTCGGGTGATGGCAGGAAGCCGCCTGGTACCTCGACCGGGGTGAGGATTCTGGTCTCGCCGGGGTAGGGGGTGTCCCAGTTATGTGCCTGGTACCAGGTGAAGTGGTCCATGAGCGCGGGGCTGGCGTAGTCGGGGATCGCCTTCGGCCCGGTGAAGTGCTGGTCCTTCTGCCAGGCAGTCCACTTATCGATGGCGTCCTGCTTGTCGGAGGACACAGCAGTCGCCGCGGTGGGGGTCCCACTGTCGTTGCCGCAGGCCGGTGGGGTCGCCAGGCCGTCGGTGAGCGGCACCTGGTTGGGCACGACGTTGAACGGGGTGTAGTTGGGCTTCTTGGTGAAAGCCCGGCTCATCGGGGTGGCGGCGCTGTCCTTCTGGTTCATCGGCTGGATCCCGAGGATCTGCTCGATGGTGCGGATCACGGTGATCTGCGTGTAGTAGGTGCTGTCCACCTTGCCGTGCTGCGCCCAGGGGCTGATGATCTGCACGGGTCCGCGAGCGCCGTCGACGTGGTCGACGCCGTTCTGCGTGTCGTCCTCGATCACGAAGATCGCGGACTCCTTCCAGTACGGGCTGTGCGAGATGGTGTCGACGATCCTGCCGGTGGCCAGGTCACTGTCGGCGACCGAGGCCACCGAGTTCGGCGGTCCGCCGGTGTGGTCGCTGGACAGCCACATCATGTTGAGGTTGGCGGGGCCGTTGGTCTGGAAGTCGCGCTTCCAGATCTCGTACCGGTAGACGTCGGGGATGTTCAGGTCGTACTTCGGATACTCGTGCACCGTGACCGCGTTGAGCGACGGGATCGGCGACTGGGTGTCGGTCTTCATCGTGGTGTCCTGGCCGGTGGCCGCCATGTTCTTGGCGTCGCAGTAGAAACCCTGCCACGTCGCGCCCGGAGGCACGGTCTCGAACATGGTGAACTCGCCGAAGTTGCGCACCGTCTTGCCTGCGGCCTGGGCGCCGGTCCACAGGAAGCCGGACCGTTGGTGGCCGAGCGCGTCGTCCTCGGTGTCGTAACTGCGCTGGTACAGCCCGGCGCTGGACTCGGTGTACTCGGGGTTGTCCGCCTGCATGAGCCAGTTGTGGCCCTCGGCGGAGTTGGTGCCGATGGCGTAGGTGTTGTCGTAGAGGCCGAACTGGCGGACCATGGCGTGCTGGTTCGGCGTGACCTTCTCGCCGAACTGCGCCAGCGACGGGTCGCCGTTGCCGCGCGGATCGTCGCCGAACATCTGGTCGTAGGTCCGGTTCTCCTTGACGATCAGCCAGACGTACTTGATCGTCGAGGGGTCGCCCAGGCGCTTGGGGACGGGGACGGGATGCTGCTTGTCCGCCTCGGCCTGCCTGACATCGTGCTTGCCCCAGCCGTTCTGGGCGAAAACCGTGGCCGTGGACCTGGCGATCGCCCGGTCGTCGGGCAGCCTGAAGCGGAGCAGCGTGCCGGTGGAGTCGTGGGTGTTGTGGCCGGTCGCCGGGACGGTGCCCGGCCCCTTGTCGATGGTGCGGGTCGGGCCGCGCTCGCCGATGCCGCGCATGTTGGTGACGATCACCTCGTCGCCGACGGTGGTCACCTCCGCCGGGTAGTAATCCATCGGGAGCAGGCCGACGTACCTGACGGGCTCCTGCGGGCGAGTGTAGCGGTAGACGGCGACCGCGTTGGCCCGGCCGAGAGTGACGAGCAGGTGACCGTCCCTGGTCAGGGTCACCCCGCTGGGGGCGTAGCCGACCTGCGACTGCGGCCACGGCTGGGTGGCGATCGTCTGGACGACCCGGTCGCGGGCGGTGTCGATGACCGAGACCGTGTCGTCGAAGGTGTTGGTGACGAACAGGGCGCCGCGGGCGGCGTGCAGCGCGGTCGGGTGTAGTCCCACGTCGATGGAGGTGACCGCGGCCGCGGGATCGGCGATGTTGATCACGCTGACGGTGCCGGTGGTGGTCGCGCCGGTGACGAGGTTGGCAGGCACCTGGGTGCCGTAGGAGTTCATCGTCGCCTCGCCGGGCTTGGCCGGGCGGCCGCCCTCGTTGCTGACGTACAGCTTGCCGCCGGCCATGGCCAGGCCACGTGGCGCCGTGCCCACTGTCCAGCTCCGCTGGATCGCGCCGGTGGCCGCGTCCATGGCCACGACGCGGTTCTGGCCGTTGACGGCGACGTACACGGTCGTGCCGTCGGTGGAGAAGACCGCCTGTGCGGGCAGCGCCTTCATGGCGCCCTGCGCGGCGATGGTGATGAACGTCGGCTGGCCCAGGGTTCCATCGGCGTTGACAGGGAAGCGGTTGAAGCCGTTGATCTGCGGCAACCACAGGGTCTTACCGTCGGGAGAGTACGCGGGACCTTCCTGGCCGACGTCGTTGCCGGAGATGCGCACCCCGGCGGTCGCGGCGGTGCCCGCCTGCTGCAACACCTTGTACGTCCGCAGGTCGACGATGGTCAGCGCGATCGAGCGGTCGTTGGTGAGGGCGGCGAGGAAGCGGCCGTCCGGACTGATGGTCGAGGCCAGCAGTTTGCCGTTGTCCACGAGCAGGCGGCGGCCGATCGACTTCACGATCTGGTCACTGGCGAGCTGCAGGCCGTCCTTGTACGTGGTTCCGACCAGGTTGGAGTCGAACCCCTCGGTGGAGGCGTAGGCCATGCCGCCGCCGGTGACGGCGATGGCCACGGAGCCCGCGACTGCGACGCGGGCCCGGCGGCTGGAACGCCACGCCAAGAGCCGGCGGTGGCTCTTGGTGATGCGCTGACGTGTGACGTGCATGGTTCATCAGCCCTTCACGGTGCTTGTGAGCAGATCGATGTTCACGTCGAACTGCCACAGGGGGTTGGGAGCGTCCCCGATGGGAGTGCGGACCTGGAAATAGCCGTTGACCTCTTTGGGGCCGTCACCGTCTGCGATGAAGCGGCCGTCCGAGGTGATGTCGAGCTGGTAGATGGCGTTGCCGAGGGCTGTGGCGCCCGGCAGGTGCCAGGACACGACGCACCGCCAGTCGTTGCCCGGGCCTTCGTCCGCGACCCGCGAGCCGCCCTTGTCGCAGGAGGCAGCTGCCTGGAGCTGCGCCTCGGTGACGTCGGGGCGGCCGAGCTCGCGGGTTTGCAGCCGGTAGAGGTGGGCGAAGGCCGTGGCGAGCGAGTCCTGCACCTTGGCCTGCTCAATACCCGAGCCGGTGACCGGGGTCGCCACGACGATCACGCCGTAGGCGAGGACGGTCAGCGCGGTCAGCGGCAGGACCCCGGACAGGATGTTCCTGGCCGACCCGTCGTAGTTCAGGTCGGTGAAGTCCCGGCGCAGGAACAGCCGGTACGCCAGGGCGGTGGCGACAACCGCCCAGGCCAGGCTCACCGCCAGGCCGATGAGGAGGGGGCCGGTCTGCACAGGGGCGGTGAAGAGTCCGCGCCAGGCCAGGAAGCCCTCGCTCGGCAGCGCCAGCCGTACCGCCGCGGGCAGCGGGAGCAACTGCGCGAGCTGGAGCACCAGGGCAAGCAGCGCGGGCATCAGCAGGCCCATGGGAGAGCGGCCGAGGACGATCGAGCCGAGGAGACCGACCGCGGCGAACGCGAGCGTGGGCGCCAGCGCGCAGGCCCAGGCGAGCAGGACCGTGCTTGCCGCGTCCCCCGGGGCGATGATGCGGCCGTCCAGGCCGACGAGCTGCCCGTTGCCGACGGCGGCCAGACCGCCCGCGATGCCGGAGGCGGTCAGCCCGATCACCAGGAGCAGGATGACGGTGAGGCTGGCCAGGCTCTTGGCCACGAAGATGCGGCGCGGGGACCGTACGGCCACCAGCAGGTGGCGCCAGGTGCCGAGCCGGTCCTCCACGGCGAACACGTCGCCGGCGACCAGCGAGGTCAGCAGCGGGAGCGCCCACGTGCAGGCGAAGTCCAGGACGACCAGTGATCCCGCCCAGCCGGTGGCGTTCATCCAGCGGCCGAAGACCGTGTCGGTGGGGAGTGAGCTCTGCAGGCTCACCACGGCCACGAACGCCGCGGGGCCGAGCCAGCAGACCAGGAGCAGCAGCCGGATCCGCCATTGGGAGAGCAGCTTGACCAGCTCGAACCGGTAACCGTTCCGTAAGGGAGCGGGGCTGGCGGCCCGGGGTTCTGCGACGGTCGCTGTCATGAAGGGTCCGTTTCCGTGAGTCTCAGGAAGGCGGCCTCGAGCGGTGGCACCACCGGTCCCAGCTCCCTGAGCGCGACCCCGGCCGTCACCAGGCGGGCGATCAACTCGTCCAGGGCGGGCGTCGATCCGTGCACGACGACGTCGGTGTTCTGGCCCGGCACGAGGCGGAGCCCGGGCGTCTGCGCCGCGTGCTCCCTGGCGGCATCGGGGTCGGTGGTGACCAGCCGATAGTCCAGGTCGCCGCTCTCCGCGGCCAACTTGCTTACCGGACCGGAGAACACGGCCCGCCCGGTGGCGAGGATGGTCACCTCCGAACACAGCGCGGCCAGGTCGTCCATCCGATGGCTGGACAGGACCACTGCGGTTCCGTCGGCGGCCAGCGCGCTGATGACCCGGTGAACGTGCCGCTTGCCGGCGGGATCGAGGCCGTTGGCCGGTTCGTCCAGAACGAGCAGCCGCGGCCGGGTGAGCAGCGCGGCGGCCAGCCCCAGCCGCTGACGCATGCCCAGCGAGAAGCCACGGACCCGGTCGTCGGCGACGTCGGTGAGCCCGACCTGCTCCAGTGCCTCACTCGCGTCGACGGTGCTCTCCCGCAGCGAGGCCAGCGCCGTCAGGTTCTGGCGGGCCGTGAGCGAGGGATACAGCCCAGGCCCGTCGACGAAACCCGCAACGCCATCGGGTACGGCCAGCGTCCGCCCCACCGGCGCACCGAGGATCTCCAGTCTGCCGCCGTCGGCGACCGTCAGGCCGAGCAGCAGGCCAAGGAGCGTGGTCTTCCCCGCGCCGTTGGGCCCGACGAGGCCGTGGACCTGCCCACCCATCACGAAGAGGTCGACATGGTCAAGGGCCAGCACTTCGCCGAAGGTCTTGATGATCCCGCGTGCCCGGACCGCGGGGGGAATCGCCGCCATGTCGGTCCCCTTTGCTTGATTCCCCAACCCGGGCAATCTAAAGATCGTGATTTACCCGGAGCTGACGAACAGCCAAACTCTGCGTAAACCGCTGGATCAGTCCTTATTTCAGGACTTTGGCGGCTAGGGACTGACTAGGTGGGGGAAGGCGGTCTCCTCACTGTGGAGGCCGTAGGGCATACAGATGGCGCCGTCCCGGCGAGCGCCGGGCTTGCGGTAATGCGCGGTGAGCCCCGCCATGAGTGCGGGTCGTGGTTGCGGCCATGGTCAACCTCTGGTGTGGAGGTCTTTGAGGCCATGGACGGCGGCGGCCGCACATGCCTGCATCCGGGGACTTCCCATTACATCCCTGATCCAGATCTTTGCGCCGTCCGGACTCGCTGCCGGCCACTCTGGACGACATCGAGCACGCCGTGGGCGCCGGTGACCTGGCGGGGTGCTCGGCTGTGCCAACGGGCTGCGGCTGCAGGTGTGGCGGTGCGCCGTACGCCGCGACGACTTTGCCAGTCTCGCCCGGCTGGCGTCCCTGTGGGTGGCATATGCTCCCCCGCACCTGCCCGCCCAGTTCGTCTCGACCTCGCCGATCCAGTTCTGACCCCAAGGGAGACGCCCCGGCCGCGGTGCCAGTCGGACATGCCTTCTAGGAAAGCGTCCTCCTCGGTGACGTAACGTAAGGCCCAGCTGGTGTCGCACGGAAGGTTGTCCGCCGTCAGCGTCAAATGGCTGAAGGTCAACGCCAGCCGATCGCGGGGGCGACGTGGGTCAGGACCGATTCGAGGAGATGGGCGTTGTAGTCCACGCCGAGCTGGCTGGGCACCGTCAGCAGCAGCGTGTCCGCCGCGGCGATCGCCTCGTCGGCGGCCAGTTCCTTGACGAGGACGTCGGGCTCGGCGGCGTACGTGCGGCCGAAGATGGCCCTGGTGGTGGCGTCGATGAAGCCGACCTGGTCGGAGCTGCCGCTCTCGTGACCGAAGTAGGCGCGGTCGGTGTCGGTGACGATCGGCATGATCGAGCGGCTCACCGAGACCCGCGGCTCGCCCTCGTGACCGGCCTCCTTCCATGCCTGCCGGTAGGCCTCGATCTGCTCGGCCTGCTGGACGTGGAACGGCTTGCCGTTCTCGTCGTCCTTGAGGGTGGAGCTCATCAGGTGCATGCCCAGCCCGGCGGCCCACTTCGCGGTCGCGTTCGAGCCGGAACCCCACCAGATCCGCTCGCGCAGCCCTTCCGAGTGCGGCTCGACGCGCAGGAGGCCGGGCGGGTTGGGAAACATCGGCCGCGGGTTCGGCTTGGCGAATCCCTCGCCGTCCAGCACCTTGAGGAAGACCTCGGCGTGCCTGCGCGCCATGTCCGCGTCGGTCTCGCCCTCGGCCGGCTCGTAGCCGAAGTAGCGCCAGCCGTCGATCACCTGCTCGGGTGACCCGCGGCTGATGCCGAGCTGCAGCCGGCCTCCCGCGATGAGATCGGCCGCGCCGGCGTCCTCGGCCATATAGAGGGGGTTCTCGTACCGCATGTCAATGACGCCCGTGCCGATCTCGATCCGGCTCGTTCTCGCGCCGACTGCCGCCAGCAGGGGGAACGGGCTCCCGAGTTGCTGGGCGAAGTGGTGGACCCGGAAGTAGGCGCCGTCGGCACCGAGCTCCTCGGCGGCCACGGCCAACTCGATCGACTGCAGCAGGGTGTCGGACGCGCTGCGCGCCTTCGAGTACGGCGAGGACGACCAGTGCCCGAAGCTCAGAAACCCGATCTTTTTCACACGTGCTTCAACCCGCCCTGGCCCAGGGACATTCCGGACGGCCCGCAGCCACCAATCCCTTGGTGGCCACGTGCCCATGGGACTCGCCGCCGATCCTGTACCGCTCGAATATTGGGTTACGTGGCCTGAGCTGCGGTCAAGCGACGTGGTGGTACTCGCTGATCATGCCTGTGACGACGGGTTTTCGGCGGATGAACCGCATGTCGTTGAGTTCAGTCACGTCGTGGGCGGGCTGCGTTGCGGCGTCCGGAGGACGTTGTTGCCGGGACTGGTGCGGCCGGTTTCTGTTGTAGTCGATCAGGTATTCGTGGAGCACGAGGGCCAGGTGGCGTTCGCTGAGGATCAGGATCCGGTCCAGGAATTCGCGGCGCAGGGTGCCGATGACCCGCTCGCAGATGGCGTTCATCCTCGGCGTCCGCGGCAGGGTGGTAATAGCTCGCAGCCCTTCAGTCTTGAAGACCTCCCTGAACGCGGAGGAGAAGAGCGGATCCCGATCGTGGATCAAGAACCGTAGCTCGGCGATGCGCTCTCCCAGGTCTAGCGTCAGGTTGCGGGCCTGCTGCACCGTCCATGCCCCGGTCGGGTGCGCGGTTAGCCCGGCCAGGTGCAGTCTCCGGGTGCCGTGCTCGATGAAGACCAGCACGTATAGCCGCTTGAGCAGTGTCGTGTCGATTACCAGGAAGTCACACGCGATGATCGCGTGGGCTTGAGCGGACAGGAACTGCCGCCGGCTCGGCCCGGCCCGGCGAGGCGCCGGATCGATATCGGCCGCGATCGGGTAACCCAGGCGGGCCAACTCGCCCTGGATCCTCCTGTGCCCCCAGGTCGGGTTCTCCCGCGCCATCCGCACAATCAGTGCCTTGACCGGTCGGCGGGTGCAGGGCCGTCCCGGGCGCCGCAAGCCAGAGCCGGTTCCCGTGACCCCACCGCGGCCGGCCATCGAGTTGACGGCGGAGCACCTGGTTCTCGTGCCAGAGCACCAACAGCTCAGCGTCCTTGGACAGATCAGAGCGGATCAGCAGCGCCACAAGGCCGAACAAGCACCGCACCAACCGGTAGACCAGCGACAACAGCACCTCGCGATGGTGCAGCCGCCGCCCTGATCGCGCAGCAAAATACCAGCTCACAGCACGAAGCCGTGTTTCCGAGCGGGACACCGTCGCTCACTGGATCAAGCAAGATTGCTGGCGCCCGCCCAGCCCGCCGCCGACCACGTTCGCCGCCGCCCCAGGGCATCGCCGACCCAGCCACCTGGCCACGACCGTCACCCGCTCCAGCCAGGCGCGCCACGACAAGGCCGCCCTGTGGTTCTCCCACAAGCGCCGACCCGGCCGCGTCATCCTGTTCCACCGCACGGTCCACCCCGTCGTCATCCGCGAGTGGAGCACCCCGATGGAGACCTTCTCCGGCGCGATCTGGCAAAGCCAACGCACCTCACACAGGTTCACCGACAACGCGACGTGATCGACTCCGACATCGGCCAGGTCAAGATGACGGCCCCGTCCGACGAGCAGGCAAGCGCACATGGAAGCGTCGAGGCCCTCTCCTGGGGCTGGATCGGTGATACATCAGCGCTGCTTCAGCACGCCGATCAAGCTCGTGAGGCTGTTCTGGCCGTGGCCGGCGGTGACGCCTTGGCGAAAGATCTTCAGGACGGCGGCCGGAAGTGAGTCATCAACGCCCGATGCCTGTGTGGTGCGCAGCACGTGTTCCAGGCTCGCCACGCCCATGGAGATTCGGTCGACGTCCCCCTCTTGGTTGCCTGCTGTGATGCGCGGCGCGTAGAACTCCAGGAAATAGCGGAGGTCCATGGTCTTCACCGCGTGCGGCAGGAAATCCTCCGCCGAGATGCCATTGGCCTCCGCCACCGCCTGGCCGTGCAGGTAGCCTGCCAGCGCCGTCCAGAACATGTCGATCCCGATCTGGTAGTACAGCGCCGCCAATCCCTGGTCCTCGCCGAGGTAGTCGATCCCGGTCAGCACCTCAAGGGCGGGCCGGCGCGCCTCGATGGCGTCCTTGGGGCCGCTGTAGTACGTCATCGCGTCCGGCGTGCCGATGCCCGGAGGCGGCACCTGCACGCCCCCGGTGATCTGCACGGCCCCGCGCTCGGCCAGCCACACGGCCGCCTGACGCGCCCTGTCCGGGGTGTCGGAGGTGAGGTTGACCAGGGTACGTCCGACCAGGGCAGTACGCGGGGCTTGGGCCAGGATGGCATCCATCGCGTCATAGTCGGTCAGGCTCAGCACCACCAGCTCGTTGGCGGTGAGCGCCGCCTCGACGGATTCCGCTCTCCTCGCGCCCCGCGCCACCAGGTCGTCTGCCCTGGCAGGAGTACGGTTCCACACGGTCACCTCGTAGCCGCTGTCGAGGTAGGCGCCGGCCATGGCGTGTCCCATGGGGCCCAACCCGATCACCGTCACACACTTCATCCACGCTCTCCTGACCACTAGAACGAACGCTCTATCCAGACGGCACGTTAGCACACGACTAGAACGAACGCTCTATTCAGTACGATGGGAGCCATGCGGACCCAGCACGAGATCGGCACCCGGGAGCGGATCGTCCGGACGACCTCTCGCCTGATGCAGCGGCAGGGGTACGAGGCGACGGGCCTCAAGCAGATCTCCCAGGAGGCCCAGGCCACACTCGGCTCGGTCTACCACTTCTTCCCGGGCGGCAAGCGGCAACTGGCGGTCGAGGCCGTCCGCCACGGGGACGGAGAGTTCGCGGAATTCCTGCGCGCGGCGTTCGACCAGGAGGACGATCCGGCCGCGGCGATCGTCGCCTGCACCCGCGACCTGGCCAACGGGCTGCGCGAGTCCGGCTGGCTGGACGGGTGCCCCGTCACCACCACAGCGCTGGAGAGCGCCGGCCGGGTGCCCGAGATCCAGCAGGCCGCAGAGGACGCCTACGAGAACTGGCGCACGCTGGTCCGCGACAAACTCAGTCGCTCCGGCTTCGCCGACGACGTGGCGCATGACCTCGCCCACAGCGTGATCAACATGCTGGAGGGCGCGGAGCTGTCGGCGCAGGTGTCCCAGAGCGAGGCGCCGCTGGAGATCGCCGGCAGGCACCTCGCACGGCTTATCGACTCCTACCGATGAGTTGAGCCGGTCCGGCCAGTTCGTCAGGTGCGGTCTTGATGGGACGCTTCGTCCGGGCTTAGACCCGTCCGGCTTATGGCTGTCGCGCCGACTTTCTGAGCACCTCGGTGAGGGCCGCGATGCTGTGATCGCCATGGCCTGCCTCAGCTGCCCGCCTCACCAGGTCATGGAGCGGGGCGAGCCAGGCCGTGTCGACGTTCGTCTCCCTGGCCAGGTCCTCGTCGTGGGCCACCCCCGCCAGGAAGAGGTTCACGGAGGAGGCGGTGTCGGTGTAGTCGCCGTCGTCGATCTCCTTGGCGTAGATCGGCAGCAGGGACTTGATCATGTCCAGCCACTTGCCGGCGAAGCGCACCATCGTGTTCACCTCCAGCCCGCGCGCCTGGACCGCGGCGGCGCCCTGGAAGAAGCCGACGAGTGCCGGCAGCAGCATGGCGCCCACCGCCATCTCGTACAGGGCGGCCAGGTCGGCCTCGTCGCCGAGGTGGACGGTGTCGCCGCCCAGCACCTTCAGGGTGGTCTCAAACTCCTCGAAGACCGTCTTGTCGCCGCTGTAGTACAGCAGAGTGTCCGGCGCTCCCACGGCCGAGGGCACGTTCTTGACCGCCCCGGCCAGGAACCGGAACCCATGGTCGATGGCCCAGGCGGTCGTCTCGCGGGCGCCGGCCGGGGAACCGCTGTTGAGGGTGACCAGGGCCCGCCCATGCAGCGACGCGCAGGCGGGCCGCAGTGCCAGCCGGGTGTCATCGAAGGTGGTCAGACAGGTGATGACCAGGGGACTCGCCGCCACCGCGTCCTCGACGGTCTCCGCGTGTCTGGCTCCGATGGTGATGAGGGGCGCGGCTTTGGCGGCGGTCCTGTTCCAGACAGTGGTCGGGTGTCCGGCCTTGACGAAGGCCTCGGCCAGTGCCGAGCCCATCGAGCCCAGTCCGATGACGGTCACCGGTGTCAGGTTCATTGCAGTCATATGCGTACTCCAGCCACAGAGATAGGAAGGCGAGCGCGCTGCCTTGGAGACCGTCGTGGTCTTGGCGCGGGCCTGATTCATGCTGGCTGGAGCACCTGCATTCTCTCAAGTACCTACTTTTTTGCCGGGTACTGACATAAGTGTGAGTATGGGTCGGTGAAGGAGACGAAGAAGCGGACGTTCACCTGCGGTCTCGACGCGGCCATCGCCGTCATGGGAGGCAAGTGGAAAGGACTGATCCTTTTCGCGCTCCAGGATGGTCCCCTGCGCTTCGGGGAGTTGCGGCGCGCGGTGCCCGGCATCAGCGAGCGGGTGCTGATCCTGCAGTTGCGGGAGATGGAGGCCACCGGGCTGCTGCATCGTGAGGTCTATCACCAGGTCCCGCCGAAGGTGGAGTACTCGCTCACCGAGTTCGGTCATTCGCTCAACACCGCGATGGCGCCGCTCGGGGAGTGGGGCGAGGAGCACGTCGAGCGCATCGAGGCCATCCCGTGGGACCAGG
This sequence comes from Nonomuraea sp. NPDC051941, assembly GCF_044593615.1. Classification (NCBI taxonomy): domain Bacteria; kingdom Bacillati; phylum Actinomycetota; class Actinomycetes; order Streptosporangiales; family Streptosporangiaceae; genus Nonomuraea; species Nonomuraea sp. NPDC051941. The sequence goes on along the minus strand of NZ_JBIUCF010000032.1, from coordinate 70,232 downwards.
TGGGGTGAACCTTGCGCGGATGGATCGGCAGGCCGCATTGCCGCCTGGCTGCACACCTCTGCCGCCCGCCGTCGATACCGCCACGTACCTGGCTTACCGACTCGGCGAGACGATCAGGACTCACCCTTCCTTTGACCACACCACCGCCTGCGGCCGCTCTGGTCGCACGGCCCATTACACCCTCGACGGTGCTTTGACCTGGCCACGACCACCGGCCTTGAGGCATTCTCGCCGACAGGAAGACCTGAACAGCTCCGCTCGAAGTCGTCCAAGCCCAGGTGTCGTGTCGCAGTTCAACACGTGTCCGTTCCGCCAACTTCATCTGGAAGGGACAGTGTCCCCTGACACGGGACTTGAGCGCGTACCGCCGAAGTGTGGGTGATCGCTACTCTGGCCATCATGCACGCGCGACTGAACCAGATCGTGGTGGATTGCCGGGATCCGCAGAGCCTGGTGCGCTTCTGGGCCACCCTCCTCGGCGGTGACCCGGTGGATCGCGCCCGTGGCTGGTCCCATGTCGAAACACCGGGGGGCGTACGGCTGGCGTTCCAGCCGGTTGCCGAGGACAAAGCCGTGAAGAACCGGCTGCACCTGGACATCGAGGTCGACACGATCGAGTCGGCCACCACCCACGCGCTACGGCTGGGCGGCACGCAGATCGGCGAGACCATCACTGACGATCAAGGCTCCTTCCAGGTTATGGCCGACCCGGAAGGCAACGAGTTCTGCTTCGTCTGTAATCGAGCCGCCGCTACGTGATGTGCCTTCCCGGGATCGCTCAGACTTCGGTGGCACGCGCTCAAGGTTTCCTGTCAAAGGACACTCCGCACCGTGAACGGGCGCGACCTACCCTGAGACGACGGCACAGCACGACGTGTCAGAGGGAGGCGACCTGCATGCCGAGCCAGAAGAACGAACTGGCCGAACGCCACTTCGCCAAGCTCGTCAACCAGGTCAAGGCGATGATGTCCGCCTGCCTCAAGTCCGAGTACCGCGGCTTCTACGGCCAGCTCGTACTCCCCCGCGAAGCAGTGACCGAACTGAGTAAGCCGGCCGAGGTCCGACGGGCCGCACGAGTGGCGGGAGGACAGCTCGGCTGGCGGGTCCGGACCTATATCTCCGATGACGGGACCGTCGTCATCATCGACGACCGCGACCCGCCCCAGGAGGTCCAGAAGCCGGCGGCCCGCGTTCCGCCGACGCCGTACCGGCCCTCATAACCCGAGCGCAAGCCGAGGCCCGCCTGCGCCGCACCAGCGCGCCCCCAATCCGCCCACGCGGCCCAGGCGAGGACCTCTGAGCGACCGCACCGCAGGCCAGACCCCATAGCGGCGCACCAGAGCCCGTCACGGGCCGGGCCCGGGTCCATCGCGTTGACGTAACCTTGACCCGAGACTTTCGACCTCATCCCGTTACCGCAGGTCAAGACAGCTTTCCGAGCGCGACGTCATAGATCCCGCCTTCTTTTACCCCACCGGCACACGTGTAGCGCGTCAAAATTCATCGCATTGCACTTGAGCTGGAAGTTCACCGAAGTGGCTACGCGGCTCGGTGGTACTCGTTGATCATCCCGCCGAGCACTTTCCGGCGTTCGATCCGGCCTTCCAACGGTACGACGGTCTGCTCATCGTGATCGGGTGGTCGCTGCGCGCGGGATTGGTGCGGCCGGCGACCGTTGTAGTGAGCTGCATACTCGGTCAGCACCAACCGTAGGTGCCGTTCGTTGTAGATCAGCATGCGGTCGGTGCACTCGGTCCGCACAGTGCGGCCCACCGCTCGGCATAGCAGTTGGCACGCGGCGTCCGCGGCGGCGTCCTCACCACCGTCACGCCCACGCCGGCGAAGACCGCCGGCCTGCCTGGCTGCCGAGTGGTGTCAGGTGCGGGCGGGCAAGGTGATCAGGCGAGCCTGCCGGGCGTCTGGAGCGGTGCCGATAAGGGCGGCGGTGGATTCGGCGGCGGCGCGGGCAACCTCGGGGTAGGCACTGGCGTAGGTGTCACGGGCGAAGATGGAGGAGACATGCCCGAGGGTCTCTTGCACGATCTTCAGATCGACCCGGCCGCCAGCATCAGCGAGGCGGCTCCGTGTCGGAGGTCGTGCAGCCGGACGCGCGGCGAATGGAGCGGGCAGGTGTCCCCAATCTCGGGTTAGCCCCATGGGCAGCCGTAGCCCACAAACGCGCCAGAAGAATGGTTCGATATCGTTATGGGCTCATTATTTTAAATTAACTTCCAATTGCTATGATGGTTATACACATTTGCAGAGTGCATTTAGCATCGGTGTTCCCGGCGAGGAAGAAAGGGAACGCCCCTCCATGCGCAACTCGCATCCCAGTCAGACTGCCATCATGGCCGCGGCGGCCCGTGCCGCCCACCTTGTCGTGGACAGCGAGCCGTTCATTCTCTGCGACACCCTGGCCGCCTCCCTGCCCGGTGACCTGATCGGCTACCACCAAGCGCACGGCGATCACCCCGTACTCGCAGGGGCACGCGCCCAGGCTGCCGCCCGCGGCCACTACGCCGAGCGCCGCGCCACAGAGCTGTTCCGCAACGGCCTGGAGCAGTACGTGGTGCTGGGCGCCGGGCTCGACACCTTCGCCTGCCGCCGTGACCCGGCCGCCCGGCTGGTCCGCGTGATCGAGGTCGACCATCCCATCACCCAGCAGGGCAAACGCGACGCGATGGCCGCGGCCGGCATCGCTGTGCCCGATGGGCTGGCCTTCGCGCCGGTGGACTTCGAGTCCGACGATCTGATGGACGCCCTTCACAAAGCGGGGTTCGACCCCGGCAAGCCCGCCCTGGTCACCTGGCTCGGCGTGACCACGCACCTCACCCACGAGGCGATCGCCGCTACGTTGGCCGCCGTGGGCCGCATGGCGCCCGGCAGCGAACTGGTGATGGAGTACGCCGTGCCGGCCGCTCTGCGTGACGATCGAGGCAACGCCTACGTCCGGCTCCTGCTGCCCGCCGCTGCCGAGCGAGGCGAGCCATGGCTGTCTCTCTTTACTCCCGAAGAGCTCTCGTGCCTGCTCGAACGGCAAGGGCTGGAGGCGGTCGAGCACCTGCGGCAGGTCGATTGCCTCGTTCCCGCGCTGTGGCGGCGTTCGGACGCGCTACGCTCCGGCGATCTGTGCCGCTTGGTCCGTGCCACCGTCCCCAGCACGACCTGAACCGGCCGAACTTCCGTACACCGGCGCGGCCTCGCCATGCCTACAACCCTGTCAGCGCCCCTTCTAGACCTACGTGTCACACCGAACCTCCAACAGGAGAGGATCCATCCCATGTCCGAGGCCACCTCCCACGCTGACGAGCTCCGCCGCTTCTTCGACGTCTTCGCCCGGGCAGGCGACAGTCTGGATGTGGACACTTTGGCGGGCTGCTTCGCCGAAGTGTTCCTGGCCGGGGACGCCGGCGGCGCCCGGCCCGTGCCCCGCCCCGCGTTCCTGCAGGCCCTGCCCAGACGCGCGCAGATGTTCGCCGATGCGGGCATTGGTCCGGCCGCCCTCGACACCCTGACCCACCAGCATCTCGACGACCGGTACGTGCTCGTCCGCACCGAATGGACAGCACCTCGCACCGCCGGCGGCGAACACGTCCACCTGTCATCGTCGTACCTGCTCCACCGGGACGCAGACGACACCTACCGCATCGTGGCCTACCTCAACCATCAAGGCCTGCCACTCTCCCAGGCCTAACCGTCACCGCTGCCATCCCCTGCGAGCCCGAGACGACACGCGAAGGGCACCGAGCTGGACCGATGCGAACGCCACCGCCTACAGGGCGCCCGGCCAAGCAGTGGCATTCCGGCTCGATGAGGTTGACTCACGTGTTCTGGGCTTCGGCCCGCCCGACCTTGATGACACCGACACCTCAACGGCCTCGACGTGTGGTCCCGCACCAGACCTCACACCTCTGTTGGTGCCCCTACCGAAAACCGAGACTTTCACAGCGGACAGACGGGCGTGGGTCAGCGTCCGCTTCGGCGGCGGAGCGCCGGGCCGAGCGCCTGCTGGGCGGCGAAGAGAGCGATCCCGGTGATCGCGCATGCCGCTGCCAGAGCCGTTCGTCCGGCATGGTCGAGCAGTACGGTGCCGGCCAGCGGGCCGAACACGGCACCGACACTCCAGGTGGCGGAGGCGATGCCCATGTACCTGCCGCGCAGGTCCGCCGGTGCGAGGTCGGCGAAGGTGGCGCCGAACATCACGGCGATGCCGATCTGGCCAAGGGTCCAAACCAGGACCGATCCCGCGTAGCCGACACCACTCTCTACGAGGGTGCCCAAACCGACGCCGGCACCGGCCAGGAGCATGGACACGGCCAGCACCGAGCTGGGGTCGCGACCGGCGAGCAGCCGTACCGCCAGTGGTTGGCCTACCACGATGACGATCCCGTTCAGAGCCAGCACCGCGCCGTAGGTCGCGGGGCCGTGACCATCTGCCGTCATGACGAGCGGTAGCGTCGCGAACGTCTGCAGGAACAGGGTGAAATAGGCGACGTAGATCAACACCATGACGATCATCAGCCGGTCGCGCAGGAGCACCGGCAGCAGCGCTCGGCGGGGCTGATTCGGTGTCGCCGGCCGGGTCTCGGGAATCCGGCGCCAGACGATCAGCGCCGCGATGATCGAGGCCGTGGCATTGATCCAGAACAGGAGTCCATACCCATACTGGGCCAGGACCCCCGCGGTGATCGTGGCGATGGAGAAGCCGAGGTTGGCCGCCCAGAACAGCAACCCGAAGGCCCGGACCCGCTGGCTCGGATGGAGGTCGGCCACCACAGCCGACCCAACCGGGCGGAACAGGTCCGCCATCAGCCCGACACCGAGTGCCGCCGCCCAGATCACCGGCACCGTGTCGGCCGAGCCGAGCGCGACAAGCGTCACGGCGGTTCCCAGGAACCCCACCAGCATGGTGTGGCGTCGTCCGATCCGGTCGCCCAGCCAGCCGCCGAGCACCTGGGATCCGATGCCTCCGGCTCCCGTCGCCGCCACCACCGCGCCCGCGGTCGTCGGCGTCAGCCCTTGCTCCTGCGTCAGATAGAGCACGAGGAACGACTGCGCGACTCCGCCGGCGCGGCTCACGAAATGAGTCGCCGCCAGGGACCAGACCAGGCCAGGCAGGTCCAATCGCAGGCGGGACAGTCGGCGGCCCAGCGGTATCGCGGTCGGAGCGGGTGTGTCGTAGGTCGTCATGCCGATGACACTAGGATCACCTAGTACATCAAGAAAAACGATTACTTTCGATCAAATCAATCGCGATTAGCGATACTCTGACGTTATGGCTGACGTTGAGCTGCGCCACCTGAGGACGATGGCCGCTATCGCCGAGGAGGGAACGTTCGGCCGAGCGGCGGTTCGCCTCGGCTACACCCAGTCGTCGGTAAGCCAGCAGATCGCCGCGCTGGAGAAGGCCGTCGGTGGCGCCGTCTTCGACCGGCCCGGAGGCCCCAGGCCGGTACGGACCACTCCTCTTGGCGAGGTGGTCCTGGCCCACGGGCGCGATCTGCTCACGAAGTCGGAGGCGCTGGCCGACGCCGTCGATCGCTTCAAGGCGGGTAACGGCCGGATCGACATCGGCACCTTCCAGGGCGCGACAAAGCTGATCCTGCCGGCCGTCGTGCGCCGGCTGCTGAGCGAGCACCCCGGCTGCGACATCCGGCTGTCGGAGGTGGGACCGGAGGATCCGAGGATCGGAGATCTTGACCTGTTGTTCCACTACGATCGGATCGACGGCGACGTCGAGCACGTCGAACTGCTCGACGAGCCGTACCTCCTGGTGGCCGGCGCAGGTGCGTTCCCCGATGGTCCGGTGCCGGTGAAGCTGCTCGACGACGCTCCCATGGTCGCCTGGCCGCCCAACGTCCACCAAAGATGGCTGGAACGGGAGCTCGCCGGCGCGGGCGCCCGGCCGCGGATCGTGTTCCGAACGGCCGGCCACGACACCGTCGTGTCGATGGTACGGGTGGGCCTAGGCTCAGCGGTGTTGCCCTGGCTCGCCCTCCAGGGATCCGATGTCTGGTCCGACGACCGGCTCAGCATCCATCGACTGCGACCGTCGCCCGCCTGCACGTGGTACCTGTACTGGCCGGCCGGGCGCACCCAGTCGCCCCTCGCGGCCCGAGCCATCGACATCGCCGTCGAAGCCGCCACTGAGCTGGCCGGCCAGATGTGACATCGGACGAGTCACGGGAGAGCGCGACTCTCGGCGCGGAAGGGCTCAGCGGCAGCGACTATATCGCTGTAGGCGATTGATTCAATCGGAAATCATGGCTTTTCGCGATGGGGCCGCGAGGCTTAGCGTGCCGGACATGAACGGTCGTCAAGATCACCCCGAGCAACTCCTCAAAATCAACGGCGTGGAGCTCTGCGCTCAGACATTCGGCGACCCTGCCGCACCCGCCCTGCTGCTCATCGGCGGCGCCGAGGCGTCGATGGACTGGTGGGACGATGAGTTCTGCGAGCGCCTCGCCGCCGGCGGGCGGCACGTCATCCGGTACGACACCCGGGACACCGGCCGCTCCACAACCTTCCCGCCCGGCGCACCGCCGTACGGAAGCGACGCCCTGCTCGACGACGCCGTCGGCCTGCTCGATGAACTCGGCATCGCGGCCGCGCACATCGTCGGCGTCTCCATGGGCGGCGGCATCGCCCAGCACCTGGCCGTGCACCACCCCGGCCGGGTCGCCTCCCTGACGCTCATCGCCACCAGCCCGGGCGGGCCCGGCGACCCCAATCGCCCTGACCTGCCGCCGATGAGCGCCGAGCTGGCGAAGCGGTTCGCCGAGGGCGGTGACGAGGCGCCCGACTGGTCCGACCGCGAGGCCGTCATCGCGTACTACATCGACGGCGAGCGCACCTTCGCGGGCACCATCCCCATCGACGAGGAGCGGATGCGCCGCGTCGTCGGCCGCGTCTGGGACCGCAGCCCGTCCCCGGCGTCGGCGCAGAATCACTGGCAGCTCGCCGGCGGCGAGCCCGTCCGCGCCCGCCTCGGTGAGATCGCGGTGCCCACGCTGGTATTGCACGGCACCGCGGACCCGCTGCTCCCGTACGGGCACGGCGAGGCGCTGGCACGGGAGATCCCGGGAGCACGGCTCGTCCCGCTCGAAGGCATGGGACACCAGATGCCGCCGCCGGAGCTCTGGGACATCACGATTGCAGAGATCCTTTCAGTTACCGGAGGAGAGCGCCCGTGAACCGGCTGCGATCGGCACTCTGGCTGCCGCTCTTCGACGAGCTCGCCGACCCGCGGGCGGTGGCGAACCTGGCCGCCGAAGCGGAGGAAGCCGGGTGGGACGGCTGCTTCGTGTGGGATCACCTGTCCTGGCGGGCGCCGGTCCAGCAGGTCGCCGACTCGTGGATCGCGCTGGCGGCGATCGCGACCGCGACCGAGCGGCTGCGGCTCGGCCCGATGGTGTCGACGCTCGCCCGCCGGCGGCCGGCCAAAGTGGCGCGGGAGACCGCGACACTGGATCAGCTGAGCGACGGCCGTCTCACCCTCGGCGTCGGACTCGGAAGCGACCGGTTCGGCGGCGAGCTGTCCAAGACCGGCGAGCAGCTCGACGACCGGCAGCGCGGGCGGATGCTCGACGAGTCCTTGGCGATCCTGGCCGCCGCCTGGTCCGGCGAGCCGGTGCGCCATCGCGGCGAGCACTACACCGTCGACGACATCACGTTCCTGCCGCGGCCGGTTCAGCGGCCCGGCGTGCCGGTGTGGGCCGCCGGATTCCCCGGCAACGTCAAGCCGATCCGCCGGGCCGCCCGGCTCGACGGCTTCTTTCCGATCAATCTGGAGCACCCGGACCAGCTCGCCGAGGTCGTCGCCACCCTCACCAAACTGCGACATGGCGAGATGGCCTCGTACGACATCGCCATCAGCCTGCCCTCCGACGTCGACCCACTGCCGTACGCCGCCGCCGGCGCGACCTGGTGGCTGACGGAGTTCGATCCGGGTGTACGGCTCGACACGGTGCGCGGCGTACTCCGCAACGGCCCAGCGAATCCGGGCGGCGATTGAGCCGCGCGGCAGGCGGTGGCTCACCCGAATCCGGCCCTGGCGCCGCCGCTGTCCCGAGCCGATCTGGCGGCCTGGATCGGCGCCAGTCCCTCAGCGGTGCTCCAAAAGCTGTCCGCCGTGGCCTCCTATCCGCCATGGGACGGCCATGCCAGGCGGTCGGCGCAAGGACGACGACCTTGCCGGACACGGCACCGGCGGCGACTTCCGCATGGAAGGCCGGGAGGTCCTCGAGCTGGATACGGCGGCTGATGTCGATGTGAAGTTCGCCTCGGTCGATCGCCGCCACGAGGCCGGCGAGCTGCTTGGCGTCACTCCGGACGAAGACGTTGAGCCCGCGCACCTGGCGCCCTTCGTCGCTCGGCGCCTGCATCCACACCGTGGTGTTGACCACGGCCCCGCCGGACCGCACGAGAGAGGTCGACCGGCTGGATCACCGCATCCACCACGTCGGTCGTGGTGTGGTCGAGGACCTCGTCGGCACCGGCGGCTCGGACCCGGTCCGCGCTGCGCGGGCTCGCCGTGGCGATGACGTGCGCGCCGGCGGTCTTTGCCAGCTGCACCGCGTAGGCACCGACAGCGCCTCCGGCGCCGGTGATGAGCACGCGCTGCCCGGCGGTGAGCTCGTCGAGTTCGAACATATCCCCATCCACCCTGCGGTTTCGACCGGAATGCAAGGCCAGACCAAAAAGACGATCAAGAGAACGCCGCATGCCCTCATGGGAGCCGGTGCCGCTGCGTCAACCTCAAATCGGCCCTTGACCGGATTGGCTAATGCTGTTAGCTTTTTAGCTAACAGGATTAACCAAGGAGTGGACTTGACCGAGTTTCTGACCCACGACAGCGGCACCCTGGCCTACGACGTCACCGGCGAAGGCCCGCTGATCGTGCTGTCGCACGGGATGGGTGACACGCGGGAGGCTTACCGGTTCCTCGCGCCACTCCTGGTGGAGGCGGGCTACCGGGTGGCGGCGGCCGACCTGCGCGGACACGGCAAGTCGAGCACCGGGTGGGCGTCCTACACCCGGACGGACACGGCCGGTGACCTCGTAGCGCTGGTCGAGCACCTGGGCGGCGGCCCGGCGGTGATCGTGGGCCACTCGTTCTCCGGCGGATCGGCAACGATCGCGGCGGCGCACCCGGCGGTGGCAGCGGTCGTGGAGATCGGGCCGTTCACGCGGGTGCCGAAGATCTCCTCAGGGGCGCTGTTCACGAACGCTCGCTACCGCACCGGGCTCATCCGGCTGCTGCGCACCGGAATCACCGGGAATGTGGACACCTGGCTGAGCTACCTCGACCACGCCTACCCTGGTGCGAAGCCCGCCGACTGGGCGGAGCGGCAGGCCGCACTTGCGACGACGCTGCGCGAGGACGGCCGGATGAAGGCCGTCCAGAAGATGGGCCAGTCCGCGCCGAAGGATGCCGAGGCCGCCCTGCCGGCGCTGGGTGTGCCCGCGCTGATCGTCATGGGCACGCTCGACCCCGACTGGGCCGACCCACGCGCCGAGGCGGAGGGCATCGTCGCCGCGATGCCCTCCGGGCTGGGGTCGGTCGTTATGATCGAGGGCGCGGGTCACTACCCGCACGCACAGTTCCCCCACGAGGTCGCGGCCACCGTCCTGTCGTTCCTGAAGGAGATCGTGAGTGCCTAGAGCGGGGCTGTCGAGTGAACACGTGACGCAGGTCGCCGCCGATCTGGCCGACGAGGTCGGATTCGCGGGCCTCACGCTCGCCTTGCTCGCCGACCGGCTCGGCGTTCGGACGCCGTCGCTCTACAAGCATGTTGGCGGCCTGCCCGATCTGCGGCACAAGGTCGCGACGCTGGCCATGGAAGCCATGGCCGACGCAGTCGGGATGGCCGTCCAGGGAGTGTCCGGCAAGGCGGCCCTGGCCGCCTACCTCACCGCCCTCCGCGCGTACGTGACCGCGCACCCCGGCGCTTACAGCGCGACGATCGGCGAGCCTTTCGGGGAGCCCGACGATCCGCTGCTGAAGGCCGGGACGCGGGTGATCGACACGATGACCGCCGTCCTGCGTGGCTACGGCGTCCCCGAGGAGGAGATGGTCCACGCGATCCGGACGATCCGGTGCACGATCCACGGCTTCGCCGCGCTCCAGGTCGCGCAGGGCTTCCAGTGGACGGGCGCCCCGGACGCCTCGTTCGCGTGGATGATCGACTTCCTGGATCGCGGCCTGCGCCAACGTCCGGAATTTCGGGGCGATTCAGCAGGCCCTTCTGCGTAACCCAAGATCACGAATGGTTATCTTCGGGTCGGGGCGCACCGCCCGAACCATGCCCCGCCCTGGCTGCAGGAAGGCGTGAAGCCCCTGCTAGAAGTGGTCTTGCGACAGATCAACTTCACGGCGAGGGCTTCACGTGTCGTCCAGTGTCACATACACCGCCACCTTGACGGTCGACCGGTCCGCCGCCGAGTTCCTGGCGGGCAAACTCGCGGCTCACCGGCGTGCGATGGCCATGCGGAAGGGAACGCGGGCGCTCGGGTCGTTCAAGCAGGCGGTGCTGGTGCTGCGCTGGTTCGTCAACGACCGTCGGCAGCACGTTTCGCATGGGGTGTCCGTACTTCGGCCATCGTGAAAGCGCACACCCCAGCGCTTGACAACCAAGACTGAGTTGTGGATGAAAACGCACGAGCCGGGTGTTGGAGCGTCCTGAACGTGAGTTGACCGACCAAGGGATGGATGCCATGCCTCTTGTGGGTGAGTACGAAGCCAGCCCGACGCAGTGGGTGCGCGAGCAAGTGGAGCTGTACGAGAGCTCCGGCGGCACCAAGGGAACGACTCTGCTGGATACGGGAATGCCCGTCATATTGCTGACCACCCTGGGTGCCAAGAGCAGCAAGATCCGCAAGACGCCGCTGATGCGTGTGGAGCACGAAGGCCGATACGCCGTGGTCGCCTCGCAGGGTGGCGCTCCCGAGCACCCCGTCTGGTACTTCAACGTCAAGGCCCACCCCCGTGTGGAACTTCAGGACGGCCCTGCCAAGCAGGACATGAAGGCCCGTGAGGTGACTGGCGCGGAGAAGGCCGAGTGGTGGGAGCGTGCGGTGGCGGCGTATCCGCCGTACACCGACTACCAGAAGAAGACGGACCGGGAGATCCCGGTGTTTGTGCTGGAGCCGCTGGACAGCGACTGACACGCGGAAGTCTTGCTCCACGGGACGTATGGGGTCCGCGCCTGCCGGGCGCCTGTGCGTCCCGTGGTGCTTCGCGCGACGGGGTTCTCTCCTGCCTCCTGGCGCGGCTGGACGCCACCACCACCCGCCGCAGCCCAGCCCTGCGACGGGTCCGCCTTTGCAACGTGCGTGACGGCTTCGGCCCCACGCCTGCCAGAGGACGTCGCAAGCCAGCCGGACGCAGGACACGATTCATGGGACTCTCATCTCATCACCATGTGGCTCCAAGACCCCTCCACGACCCTGGTGCCGTAAGGAGGGGGTGTCATGACCGTGGTACCGGATGTGATCATTGGGCCATCGCCTGTCACGGGCCTGCGGGAGTCGGTGAAGGCGTTCGTGGCCGATTGGGGCAAGCAGGCGAGGATTCCGGTGGAGGTGTGGGCGTTGCCGGAGGGTGCGGTTCCCCACGAAGCGGCCCTCCTCGCCTTCGCGGTGCTGGTCGACGCGTTCTCGGCCGTCGAGCAGGCCACGTACGTCTCGATGGCGCTGACCGCGGGGGTCACGTTGAGGCTGACCGTCTGCGACGACGGGCCGGGGCTCGGCTCGCACGAGGTCATCGACCGGAGCAAGCTGCACGCCCGGGCCGCCGCGTTGGGAGGGCGGTACGACATCGCCTCATCGGTCGGCAACGGAACGACCGTCACGCTGGAGCTGCCGCTGTGAGCCTCCGCCCTCATCCTTGATCACTGAACGACCACCTGCGGGTGAGCGGGTCGAACCCGAGGCGGTGACGGTCGCCGGAGGCTGCTGCGGGTGCTCGGCACCTTGCCAAGCAGCCACTCACGGGAGATACGTAGAAGAGATCCGTATGTCCATGGAGGTGACCGTGTCGGTGATCCCCGGACCGCCCGTACGAGGTGACGGCGGGCTGCATGACATCGCTACCGCGGGCGGCCTGCACGCCTACCAACTGCGGCTGCACGCCGAATACGGGCCGGTCGTACGTTTCGAGCTGCCCGGCACGGACTCAGCGGTCTCCATCGCGGACCCGGTGCTGCTCGAGGCCACCGCCGGGGTCAACAAACGGCCGGAAGCGCTGTTCGAGTTCCTGGCCCCGCTGTGCGAGGCCGGCAACCTGCAGACCCTGCCCGCGGACGAGCACACGCCATGGCGCCGCGCGGTCCTGTCCGTACTGGCCGGTCGCCGCTCCCACGAGGCCCACTTCCCCGGCTTGACCGCGCTCGCCGGCCGGCTGGCGGACCGGTGGGCGGAACAGGCCGGCGAGGGACCAGTCGAGTTGCAGAAGGACCTGAGCGCGCTGTCGCTCCGGATGATCTGCCAGTACGCCCTCGGCAACGGCGTCCACGACCCGGACAAGGTCGTGACGGCCTTCGAGATCGTGCTCACGGAGTACCTGGGCCGTCAGTACCAGCCGGCCGACCCGGGAACCGAGGAGCAGAGACGGAAGCGTGCCCAGGAGGCCCTGGCCTACCTGCGCGCAACCGTGAACGACGTGCTCGCCTCGGCCCAGCAGGACGGCAACGCCCTGGCCGCGGCGTTGGTCGCGGCGGGGATGAGCCCGGCCCGCGTGCGGGACACCGTGTTGATGATCATGCTTGCCGCCCACCACACGACCGGCGTGGCGGTCTCGTGGACCCTCTACCTGCTCTCCCGGCACCCCGCCGCGGCCGAGCGGGTCACGGCGGAGATCGACGAGGTCCTGTCCGATCGTGTCGCACCCGAGTACGCCGACCTCAAACGGCTGACCCGGCTCCAGATGGCGCTCAAGGAATCGATGCGCCTGTATCCGCCGGGTCCGTACGGGGCTCGCGAGACCACCGAGGATCTCGTCCTGGCCGGCTACGAGATCCCCACCGGGACGACCATCTTCTATCCGTTCTGGGCCGTCCACATGAACCCGCGGTACTGGCCCGATCCCGAGACGTTCGACCCTGGCCGTTTCACCCCCGACCAGGTCGCCGGCCGACCTCGCTACGCCTACATCCCGTTCGGCCTCGGGCCGCGCAGCTGCGAAGGCGCGAGCCTGGCCATGGTCGAGGCCGAACTGGTGCTGGCGATCCTTCTGAGGAGATTCCGCTTCCAGCCGGCCACCGGACACGACGTCGTCCCCGTCGAACGGTTCGTGCTGTGGGCCGCGGACGGGATCCGCATGAATCTGACGCCACGACCGGCAACCCGGTGACGAACGCCCACGAGCTCCGAACGGTCCACCCCCGACGCCTGCGCCGGCGGACACGGCCGGACCGGCACACGCTGATTGCGCTGGCGAAGGCCCTCTCCAGCATGGACGGGCCGGACATCGTGACCGGGGGCGACGGGACCATCTGCGGCTGACGGTGCTGCGCGACGTGAAGCCGGACAAGGAGCTGGAGCAGGAAGAGCGATCCCGGAGCGGATCGAGGCGGTCGCCGGGGTCGTCGCTAAGAGGCGGTAGCCGGTCGGTCCCGGGGCCCGCCGCGCCGCGCGGCGGGCCACCGGCTCCTGAAAGCCGTCTCCTAGAGGCGGTCGAGGATCTCCCGCAGCTGGGCGACCTCGGCCTGCTGGGCGGTCTCGATGGTCTTGGCCAGCTCCTTGGCCTTGGCGTTGGAGCCCTGCGTCTGCTCGGTACGCGCCATCTGGATCGCACCCTCGTGATGGGCGATCATCAGCTCGGCGAACTGCCGGTCGAACGCGCCGCCCTTGGCCTTCTCCAGCTTCTTCATGTCGTCCTCGGACATCATGCCGGGCATGTCATGGCCCATCCCGTGGTCCATGCCTTCGGACGGCATCGGCTTGCCCCACGCCGTGAGCCAGCCCTGCATGGTCTGGATCTCCGGGTCCTGAGCGGCCTTGATCTTCGCGGCCAGCTCCTTGACCTCCTTGTCGGCGGCCCTGGTCGCGGCCAGGTCGGCCATCTCGACCGCCTGCCGGTGGTGCGGGATCATCATCTGCGCGAACATCACGTCCGCGTCGTTGAACGCCGCCGCGGGCGAGGCGCTCGCCGTCGTCGCGGCGGGTGCGCTGCTGGACATGCCGGCCATGTCCGGCCCCATCGAGCCGCTGTCGGTGCCGCCGCAGCCGGCGACCAGCGCGAGCACGGCTCCGGCCGCCGCGGTGGCAGCCGGGATCCTCATATTCGTGAACATGGTGTTTTTCCTTCGGTGATGGAGGTACGCAGGCCGTCATCGCGAACCGGGCTTTTCAGCCCGTCCGCCGATATTTCGGCCTATATGCGCATCACCGAGAGCACTGCGGGGTTCGGCGCCAGGCGGCGCGGCGGCGCTCTGGCCGCCGTACGCGCCGGGGACCCCCAGCCGCCCATCCCCGCACGCCAGTAGAGCGTGGCGGCCCAGACGACCGCGATCAGAAGCGCGACGACCGAGGTGAGCACGGCCAGGCACACGTCGCTCGGATCGAACCCGGCCGCGTCCCGCGAGCAGATCGCGACCTCACCCCGGTCCGTCCCGAAAGACTCCACGGGAGAGGCGTGAACGTGCGAGCCTTGAACGACGGCGCCACCATGGTGAGAGCCGAGATGCCCCAGCGTGTGCATGCCGGCCACGCCGAACGCGATCAGCAGAGGCAGCAGAGGCAGCAGCCAGGGGAGGCCGGGCAGGAGCAACCGCCGTGCCACGCGCTCCCCCCCTCACAGCTGCCGACCTTAGTATTCGCGCCAGGATAGCCAGCGGCGTCACTGCTCACCCGGACAACAGAACAACTACAAGCCATAGCAGTAGACGTCCCAACACCATGAGTCTCCCGTTGAACGCCGGAGGCGCGGCGTGCGTATCTCCTCTTGGACCGGCGTGATCGTCCCCTAGTGCAGGTAGTACCCGCCGTTCCGGATTCTCGATGCCGCAAACAGGCCAGACAGCCCTTTCACTTCTGTACTATTTCGCCCCAGGTTCTGGAGATTTACGAGGAGGCGTCGTAGTGGCCCTGCCGACAAGGCTTGGACGAACAGCGGCGGCCGCGGCCCTGTCCCTGGTCGCACTGGCCGTCACTCCCGGCGCCGCCGTGGCCGAGCCGTCGCCGGCCAAGGCCAGAGCCAAGCTCGTGAAGCTGAACGAGCAGGCCGACCAGGTGGTCGAGCGGTACAACCAGGCCACGGAGGCGTACAAGAAGGCCAAGAAGAAGTACGACACCCTCAACACCGAGCTCCGCCTCAAGGACGCCCGAGCCGGCTCCCTGCGCGACGACCTCGTCCGGCTGGCCGTCAACGACTACCAGTTCGGCCCGATCAGGGGGTGGGAGGGGCTCGCAGGCCAGGCCGATCCCACGGCGATCCTGAACAGCATGGCCTCCTTCCGGGAGATGGCCGAGTCCCGGGCGGCCAAGGTCCGCGCCTACGAGGCGGCCACCAAGGAGCTGCGCGACCGGCGCAACGACGCCAAGACCACCCTGGCCGAGTCCGACGCCGCGCGCGACAAGGTCAGCGACGAGAAGTCCAAGATCGAGAAACTGATCGCCGAGCAGACCAAGCTGCTGCGCAGGCTGGGCGCCTTCAAGACCGGCGACCCCAACAGCGCCGGCATCAAGTACACGGGTCCGGCCTCCGGCAACGCCCGCCTGGCGCTGCAGTTCGCCTTCGCGCAGGTGGGCAAGCCGTACCGGTTCGGCGGCACGGGACCGGGCTCCTACGACTGCTCCGGCCTGACCCAGGCCGCCTGGCGGCAGGCGGGGGTCGAGTTGCCCCGTACGACCTGGACGCAGTGGAGCTGGGGCTCCGCCCGCCGCGTCCCCCTGAACGCGTTGCAGCCCGGGGACCTGCTCTTCAGCAAGGGGTTGGGGCACATGGGCATGTACGCCGGCAACGGGAAGATGGTGCACGCGCCGCAGACCGGGGACGTCATCAAGGTCGTCGATCTGGACGACTACTGGCGCACCCGCCTGCTCGGCGCGGTCCGCCCCTGACCGGGGTGCTCTACGTGGTCCGGTGAGCCCGGCCGAGGACGTGCGCGAGGGCGGGGACGGGCGGCTGCGGCGCGAAGGCGAACCGCTCGACCTCGTCCACGGCGAAGCCCGCCCGCCGGATCGCGGCGAGCGTGTCGCGGTTGGGACTGCACCTTCCGGCCATGCGCCGCCACACCGGGGTGATCGCGTCCTGGAGCAGGCCGAGCGCCGGGTTGGATGATCGTACGTGCTCGTAGAAGCGCAGCTCGCCGCCCGGCCTGAGCACCCGGGCGATCTCGGCCAGCGCCGCCGGTGGTGAGGGCACGCTGCACAGCACGAGCGAGACCACCGCGGCGTCGAAGGCCTCGGCTTCGCCCGGCAGAGCCTCGGCGTGGCCGGCCACGACCCGCACGGGCACGGGTGCCGAGGCGGCTTCGGCCTCGGCGAAGCGGCGCAGGGTGTCCTCCGGTTCGACCGCGACGACTTCGCTGACCGTCTTGGGATAGTGGGCGAAGTTGCGGCCGTTGCCGGCGCCGATCTCGATCACCCGGCCCTCGAGCCCGTCCAGGAGCCGTTGCCGGTGCTCCCGCCCGCCGCGCAGGTCCGCGGCGGCGGAGGCCTGGACGTACACGCGGGCCAGGCGGGGATGCTGAAATTCGGACAGGTCAGTCACGACGATCACCTCTGTTAGCGGGCTACCGTCTTCCAGACTGGCTCATGGCGGCCGAAAACGGCCTGCTACCGACTCGCGGGCCCCGGTCGGCGCGGGCGGTGTGCGTGCCGTCGCCGGGACGACGGCACGCACGGGTCGTCATTTCTCGCAGCGGATGGGATAGGTGGTCTGCGCCGTCGGCTTGTTGTGGTTCAGGACCTCGATCTTGATCGTGCCGTCGGTCCTGGCCGGTCGGCTCCAGCTGAACGCCTGGATGCCGAGGACGCCGCCCTCCGGCATCTTGTGGGTGAAGGTCTCCCCGGCCTGGCCGTCGATGACCCAGTGGTAGCTGACCTCCGTGCCCGCCGGCGCCTTGAACTCGCCGAAGGCCGTCAGGTACGGGTCGGCGACGCAGTCCCCGTAGTAGCCGACCGACTCGATCTCGGTGATCTGCACCGTGCCCGGCGACGGGTCGGGCTGCGTGCAGGTCCAGGTGTAGGGCTCCTGCTTGGCCGGCTTGTTGTGGTTCAGGACTTCCAGACGGACCACGCCGGAGCCGCTGGACCTGGCGTTGCTGTACCAGAAGTCGCCGATCCTGCTCCGTACACCGGGCTTGAGCGTGGCGGTCCTGAGCGTGCCCGGCTTGCCGTCGACGACCAGGCGGTACTTGACGTCGGCCTCGCGGTCCGTCACGACCATGGCGTCCGCCATCAGGCTGAACGAGCCGTCGCACTGGCCGGTGAAGTGGGAGGTCAGCAT
Source organism: Nonomuraea sp. NPDC051941 (assembly GCF_044593615.1). NCBI lineage: Bacteria > Bacillati > Actinomycetota > Actinomycetes > Streptosporangiales > Streptosporangiaceae > Nonomuraea > Nonomuraea sp. NPDC051941. The sequence goes on along the minus strand of NZ_JBIUCF010000032.1, from coordinate 52,780 downwards.
GTACTCGACGGTCAGCTTGGCGTCGCCGCCCTCGTCGACGCAGGTGAAGGAGAACTCGCGCTCGGTCGGCTCGCCGGGGCCGCCCTCGGTCGCGAGGCCGAGCGTGTGGGTGCCGTTCCGGCCGGAGTCGAGGCTCCAGGTGGCGGACACGTCACGGGTGCGGGGCTGGTCGCCGGCGGGGAAGTCGACGGTCTGCGGCGTCCACTTGACGCCGTCGAGGATCCACCGGTACGTGACCTTGCGCGCCGGGCCGGCCGGGAGCGCGATGCGGCCGGTGGCCTGGTACGAGACGGGCTCCAGGCAGCTGCCCTCGTAGTCGCCGGGGGTGACGTCGACGATCTGCGGCACCGGCTTCTGCGCGGGCGGAGGCGTCGTAGGCGGAGGCGTCGTGGGAGGCGGTGTCGTGGGAGGCGGCGTCGTAGGCGGAGGCGACGTCGGCGGAGGTGTCGTGGGCGGAGGCGTCGTGGGTGTGGTGGAGCAGGTAACCTGGTAGGTGGCGCGTCCGGAGTCGCGGCCGCCGGCGTTGAGGATGCGGATGGCCTTCCAGCCGCCGGTGGAGCTGCCCACGGACAGCGGCAGCGTCACCTGCCGGGTACGGGGCCCGCCCGCCGCGAAGTACAGCGACTCGGGCCGCCCCTCCCCCGCGCTGCTGTCGATCCACTGGTAGTCGACCTTGGCGGGCGTGCGCGACACCTGGACGGTGCCCGTGAACAACATCGTCGTGGGGCAGGCGCCGCGGTAGGTCGCCGGGCTCGCCTCGACGTCGGCCGCGGCGACCAGCGGCCTGCCGGGCTCGGCGGGCAGCGGGTGAGCGCCGTCCCACACCACGACGGGGCCCGCGCACGCGACGCTGAAGCGGCCCTTGGCAGACAGCCCCTTCCTGCCGAGGATCTCCACGGCCTGCCAGCCGGAAGTGGTCCGGTCGAACGTCTGGCGGTCGGTCACGACCACCTTGCGCGTGCCGTTGACGCGGAAGCTCTTGATGGCGCCCTTGCTGCCGTCACCGCGTACCCAGCGGTAACGCACGGTTCCCCGGCCCTTGGCCGCGACCACGGCGGAGAAGCCGACCGTGGTGGGGCAGGCGCCGGACTGCTTGGCGGGGCTCGCCTTGACCTTGGCCGTCCTGACCGCAGGCGCGGCCGTCCTGACCGCAGAGGCGGCCGAACTGACGGCGGGGGCGGCGAGCGCCGGAGGGGCGGCCAGCAGGCTGCTGAGCAGCGCGGCACCCAGCAGCAACGCTGTCCTTCTCATCGGGGGTCCCTTTCTTTCCGCAGAAGAGGGACCATGCTCCCCGGCCCGCCTTGGGACTCACTTGGACCTCTCTTGTAACCTCCGCCACAAGTGCCGCCAAGGGATCGGTCAGAATGTCCCCATACGGATGAGGGGGCGTGTGAACGAGAGCGTGGCGTTGGCCCAGCTTGCCCATCGGCTGGAGGAGGTGGTGGGCGAGCTACGCGGCATCCCCGTCGACGTCGAGCGGGTGGAGGACAGCGAGCTCGTCCGGCAGCAGATCGCGCAGGCCGCCGCCACGGCCCGCGAACTGCGCGCCATGCACCCCGTGGGCTCGGCGGAGCACGGCCGCGAGGAGCAGAAGAGCCGGCTCCGCGTGCTGGACGCCCTGCGGCGCGGCATGACGATGCGCACGATCGTCCACGCGAGCGTCCTGGACGACCCCCGCAAGGCGGCCCGGATCAGGGAGCTACACGCCACCGGCGACCTGCACCGGGTCATCGACGAGCCGATCCAGCAACTGCTCGTCTTCGACCGCGCGGTGGCGTTCGTCCGGATCACCCCCGTCCCCTACTCGCCGGGGGCTCTCGTGATCAGGCAGCAGAGCCTGATCGCCATCCTCATCGACCTGTTCGAGCAGACCTGGGCCAGGGCCAGGGAGACCACCGAGCCTGCCCACCGGCTGACCCAGCGGGAGCGCGAGGTGCTCGCGCTGATCGCCGAAGGGCGCTCCAACAGTGCCGTCGCCCGCGCCCTGTCGATCACCGAGGCGGCCGTTGGCAAGCACGTGGCCAGTGTGTTCGCCAAGCTCGAACTGCCCGCGACCGCCGACGACAACCGGCGGGTGCTGGCCGTGCTCGCCTATCTGCGCGGTGCAGCGGGGTAGGGCCAGGACTACCCTGTCCTCGTCCCAGCCCTCCTGTGGCCGGGATCCGGCGCGCACTTCAATGAACGTCATGCAACGTATGACTGGATTGCTGGTCGGCGCGGTCTTCGGCGCGGTCTTCGTCGTCGTCAACGCGCAGAGCCCGCTGAACACCTTGACCGTGAACGTCCTGCGGGCGGCCGCCTGCCTGGCCGCCGCGAGTGTGATCGCCATGTGGTTCGTCACGGCCCGGAGAGAGCACACCGGCGGGGGACCGCGGCCGAACATGTTCGGCCGTGGTTACCTGATCGTCGTCGCCGCCGAGGCGCTCCTGCTCTTCGGCGGGCTCCGGGTGCTGGCCGCCTGGGGGCTCCCCGGGCAGGCCAACGTGGCCTGGGTCGCGTTCGTGGTCGGCGTGCACTTCATCGCCCTGGCGCCGATCTGGAAGGACCGGGGCATCGCCGTACCCGGTGGGGTCCTCACCGTGCTCGGCGTCGCCGGCCTGCTCCTGGCCCCGACGGGCGCGGTCGTCTGGGTGCCGCTCGTCAGCGGCGTGCTGTCCGGGGTGGCGCTCCTGACCGGCGCCGTCGCCTTCGGCTGGCGCAGCGTGACGGCGCGAACGGCCTAGCCCGCGCAATGCCGCGCCTTTATGAAATGTGTGCCGATCCGTGCGGATGCCTGCCATTTCGTGCGACCCCTTGCGCCCCGGTAACCGGGGAAATCAAATGGGGTTCGCGACCGGGCGAATAAAGCCGCGTCGGTCTTCACGCAGAAAGGAGGTGTCGGAGAATGGCATTCGCCAAGCACACCGCTGCCACACTGCTGGGCCTGAACAAGGGCCGGATGGGCGGCCGCTACCCCTGGGCCGACTTCTAAAGAACGGGTGCCCGCCCGGTGGGCGGGCGAATACCCCAGGTGAATGACCGCGGTTTCCGCGCCGGTGCGAGCCCTCCGGCGCGTGCCGGCGTGGGCCGCGTTCGCGATTGCCGGCCACCACCGAAAGGGTCAGAGCGATGAGAAAGCCTGCCGACACAATGCCGCCGGGGCCGCGCGGACGCTGGCCCGTCGGCAACTCCTACGACTACGACCGGGACCGGATCGGATTTCTCCGGCGCTGCCAGGCCGATTACGGCGACATCTTCACCTTCAGCCCGGCCACCATCTTCGTGGCGGACCCCGAGCTGATCGGCGAGCTGTTCAAGAAGTCGAACGAGCTCTATCTCACCGAGGAGTCGCTGTTCCCGGCCCGGCATTCCGACCAGGAGGTGAGCGACCACCTGGACGGCTGGATGCGGGCCCGGGGCCGCGCCTGGCACGGCATGACCAGGAACGTCGTCAGGTCCCACGGGCACCGGGTGACGGACCTGCTCGACGAACGCCTCGCGTCGCTCTCCGGCCGGGCCTTCCACGTGGTGCCGTTCATGCGGAGCTACAGCGCCAAGCTCTCGGCGATGTTCTGTTTCGGCCTGGACAACGAGGCCGTTTTCGATGCCGCGGAGCGGCGTTCGGGGCTGGCGCTGCCGTTCATGGACTCGAGCCTGACCTTCCCGAGCTGGCTGCCGCTGCCGTCCATCAAACGGGTACAGCGGGCCGAGGCCGGGGTGAACGCGGCCATCACCGAGAAGTTCCGGCAGCGCAAGGCCGCGCCGCACGAAACGCCGGATGACCTGATCGACCTGCTGCTGACGGACGATCCCGACATGCCGTCCGAGGACGAGGCCATCAACTTCCTGACGTCGATGATTCTCGCGTCGTTCGGCTCGCCGGGGGCGACGATGGCGTGGGTGATCAGGGAGATGGCCCGGCGGCCGGAGGTGCGGGAGCGGCTGCGGGAGGAGGCGCTGGCCGTCATCGCCGACTCCGGCGGCCTCGCCAACGAACGGAGCCTGCCGTACGCCGACGCCGTGACGAAGGAGGTCATGCGGCTCTATCCGCCGACCTGGCTCATGGGGCGCAAGGTGCGCAAGACCTGCACGTTCGGCGGCTACACCCTGCGGCCCGGCATGGACGTGCGCTTCAGCCCGTACCTCATCCACCGCGACCCCCGGTTCTGGCCGGACGCGGAGGAGTTCCGCCCCGAGCGGTGGCTCGAAGCCACGCAGCAACCCCGGTTCACCTACTTCCCGTTCGGCGCCGGACCGCGGGTCTGCCTCGGCATGCACCTGGGCATCTACCAGGCCATCGTGGGGACCGCGCACATCGCGGCCCACTACGACATCGAGGGGCTCGACCTGCAGGACTCCGACGCCGTCGCCGGTCCGGTGCTGGAGCCGCTGGCGCTGCGGGTCAGGATGAGGCGCACCCACGCGGGACGGACCGTGGTGGGGGCATGACGGCGAAGGCCGGTCGCTTCCGGGACGCCCTGGCCATCGGCGAGTTCCGCGCGATCTTCGCCGCGCACACTGTGTCGATGACCGGGAGCGTCCTGGCCCAGCTGGCCCTGACCGTGCTGGTCTACCTGCGCTCCGACTCGCCGCTGCTGGCCGCGGTGACGTTCGCGCTGCCGATGCTGCCGCAGCTGGTCGCGGGGACGTTGCTGTCGGCGCTGGTGGACCGGGTGCCGAACCGGCGGCTGCTGGTCGGCTGCAACCTGATCTCGGCGGTGCTGGCGGCGGCGATGGCGGTGCCCGGTGCTCCGACGGCGGTGCTGCTGGCGCTCGGGTTCGCGCTGGGGCTGATCCGGCCGGTGTTCGGCGGCGCGCGGGCCGCCACGATGCCGCAGGTGCTGCCGGGCGACGCGTACGTGCCGGGGCGCAGCCTGATGCGGGTGGTGGCGCAGGTCGCGCAGATCGGCGGCTTCGCGGTGAGCGGCATCGCGCTGACCGTGGTCTCGCCCGGCACGCTGCTGCTGGCCGACGCCGTGTCCTTCGGCCTGTCCGCCGCGCTGCTGCGGTTCGGCACGCGGGAGCGCCCGGCGGCCGCGGGCTCCGGGCAGTCGCTGGTGCGCGACTCGCTGTCGGGGATCGGCCGGCTCATGGCGGTCCGGCCGCTGCGGCGCCTGCTGGTGTTCGCCTGGGCGGTGCCCGCGTTCGCGGTCGCGCCGGAGGCGCTGGCGGTGCCGTACGCGGCGGAGCTGTCGGCGGACGACACCGTGGGCGCCGGTCTGCTCCTGACCGCGCTGCCGCTCGGCACGGTGGCCGCCGAGTTCGCCGGGAACTGGACGCTGTCCGCCGGGCGGCAGGTCAGGCTGATGGCGGCGCTGGCCGCGCTGTGCTTCGCACCCCTGCTCGCCTTCGCGTTCCGGCCGCCGATCCCGGTGGCGGCGGGGGTGCTGTTCGTCGCGGGCCTGGGCGCGTCGTTCCAGCTCGGCCTGGACCGCATGCTCCTGGACGCCGCGCCGAAGGAGCTGCTGGGGCGGGCGCTGAGCGTGCGGGCCTCGTGGATGATGTTCTTCCAGGGGCTCGGGTTCGCCGTGGCGGGGCTGGCCGCCGAGTTCGCGCCAACCACGGCCGTGATCACGGGGGCGGCGCTGTGCGGGCTGCTGGCCGCCGGGGTGTTCGCGCTCTCAGGCGTTCAGCCTCGGTACGTTGCGCTCGCGGATCAGGCTCTCGGCCAGGATCCGCAGGGCGAGCGGTGAGCCTCCGGCCTCGACCACGTACCGGCGGCACGCCTCCCGGTCCCGGTGCGCGAACTCGACGTTGAGCGCGGCCGACAGCACCCGGAACGCGTCGTGGTCGCTCAGCGCGCTCAGCTCCATCGGCAGCGCACCCTCCCGGATCACCAGGTCGCTCAGGTACGTCCGCGCGCTCACGACGACCGTGCACGTGGGCGAGCCGGGCAGCAGCGGGCGCACCTGCCGTACCGACCGGGCGTTGTCCAGCACGACCAGCATCAGCTTGCCGGCCAGCACGCTCCGGTACAGGCAGGAGGCCTCCTCCTCGTCGTCGGGCGCCACCCGCACACCCAGCGCCCGCAGAAACCTGACGATCACCGGATGCGCCCCAGCATCTCCCGATAAATCCGCGTAAAGGTGGCCGTCGGGGAACCGCGCCGCCGACCGGTGCGCCCACTGGACGACCAGCGCCGACTTGCCGATCCCCGGCGGCCCGGTCACGAGGACGAGCGGGCCGGCCGCCAGGTCGCCGTACGGCCGCCGCGACCACTCCTCCAGCTGGGCCAGCTGCGGCTCCCGCCCGGCGAACCCGCGGATCGGGCGCGGCAGCTGGCGCGGCACCGGCAGCGCCGGATCCCGCTCGGTCGGGGCGGGATCCGGCGCCTCGCCCGCCGCCGCCGGCGCCGGATCCCGCTCGGCCGGCTCGGGCGTCCCCTCCTCGCCCGCCGCCAGCGCCCGCCAGGCCCGGCGCCACCGCCGCACCTGCTCGGCCGCGTGCCGCTGCTGGCCGCAGGACATCAGGCAGGCCCGTACGAACGCCTCCACCAGGGCCAGCCGCGGCAGGCCGCGCGGGCCGTGACCGCGCAGCACCGCCGAGACCGTCGTCTCCGGGAGCACGTCGACCCAGGTGCCGTCCGCGAGCTCCACCGAGCCGCCGAGGATGCGGAGCCTGCGCAGCGACGGCTGCCCCGACCATCGGCGCAGCGCCACCAGGCGCTGTAACAGCTGCTCCGCGACCGAGCAGCCCTCGGGACCCGGAATTTCCTGGTCGGGGTCTTCCGGGTAAACGGCGTTACCGGGCGTGGGCGCGCGCATTACGGCCGACTGATAACGTCGTGGGGAATGCGCGTAAATGGGGCCCCGGCGTGCTTCGCATGAGCATTTTGTCCCCCGCCGAGTCACGACTTATGCCGGGGGCCGATGTCCGGAATTTGACTTCTCCGCCGCACCCGTTTCTTTCTCGAGTTCGGCCTGGAATTACCGTGGGCGGCCCGGAAAAGATACGCGTTCAGGTGACCACTCTCCGTATATCGCCGGGCGAATTCCGCGGGGAGCGCCGCGCGAATGCCGCCGCACCGTCGACCGTGCGGCAGTTGAAGTTCCGGCTCCGAGCTGCTCGGCTGAGCCACCCCCGTCCTCCCGGCGGGTGCATGCTGAAGGGGGAAGCACACACCCGACCGGGAGGTGGGCGTTGCGGCAAGGACGGGGGCCCGGCGGATCAGCCGGAAAGACACGCAGGGCGAAGGTGGGGGCCCGTGGGGGCGGGCTCCGGCTCGGCGTCGTCGAGCTCTACGGCCTCGGCATGCTGGCGCTGGCCGTGGTGAGCGCGTACTTCGCCGTGCTCGCGGCGGCGCCGGAGATCCGGGCGGCGCGCGGCGAGGGCACCACGGGGACGTTCACGGCCGAGCATCTCGAATGCTCCATCTACGGCATCTGCTCGTGGCAGGGCTCGTTCCGCTCGGACGACGGCGGCCTGCGCCTTGCCGACGCCTGGCTCCACGGCCGCGACGAGGACGAGCTCTCCGCCGGCGACCAGGCTCCGGCCCTGTACGCGGGCCACGGCGGCGGCAAGGTCCACGCCCCGGGAAGCCACGACCTCTGGGCCCTGGGGGCGTTCTTCGTGGTGGACCTGCTCTTCGCGGGTTACGCCCTCACGTTCTTCCCGGGCGTACGGCTGACACGCCGCCTCAGGAGGCCTGGATCGCCTCGCGCACGGCCGGGACGATCTCCCCGGCCCAGCGGCCGAGGGTGACGAGGTCGGCCACGCCGTGATCGGCCGAGAAGAGGATGAAGCCCGACGCGTCGTGCTCCAGCACGGCCCCGGTCAGTTCCTCGACCCACTGGCCGACGGAGCCGCCGATCCAGCGGCCGTCGCCGTCACGGGTGGCGGGCAGCGGCCGGTCGGTGATGCGACCCGGGAAGTTGTAGATCGTACGGATCTCGCGTGGATCCCGGCCCGCGGCCGCCGCCGCCTCGTCGATGATCGGCCGCGAGGTCCGGTAGCGCTCGCTGAGCCAGTCCGCCGCGTGGCCAGGGAGCCAGCCGTCGGCCACCCGGCCGGTGGCGGCCAGGGATTTCGCGCCGTTCGATCCTGTCCACACCGGAGGAGCGGCCACGGGAGCCGGCTCGATCTGGTGCACCTGGTAGTGGCGGCCCTCGTAGGTGACCGGCGGGCCGCCGCCCGACAGCTTCTTGACCAGGACGATCGCCTCCTCGAAGGCGTCCACGGCGGCGCCCGGCGACAGCCGGGGCACGCCCATGTCGGCGATCCGGTCCCACAGCCCGCCCGCGCCCATGCCCAGCACGACGCGGCCCTGCGACAGCGCCGACAACGACGTGACGGTCCTGGCCAGCATGGGAGCCGGGCGGGTCGGCAGGTTGGTGACGTTGACGAGGCCGGCGACGTGCTGCGTACTCCCCAGGATGAACCCGAGGGCGGCGTACGCGTCCAGGCGCCTGCCGATGTAGGGGTGGTCCGACAGCGACAGGAGGTCGAGACCGTCGCGGTCGGCCTGCTGGGCCATGCGCAGCAGCTCCGGCGCCTCGTCGACGCCGCTGTGCGCGCCGAAGCCGAAGACGACGTCGTGTCCGGACAAGGTTCTGCCTTTCCTTTCGAATTTCATGAGCACACCTGCCGCGGCCGGGAGGCCCTTCAGGCGGCGCCGAACTGCTCGGTGAAGCGACCGGTGAACAGGTCGGCGCCCTTGTACGCCGACACCGTCTCGGCCGGGACGACGGCCGGGCCGTCGGGGCCGGGCAGCTGGCCGACGCCGCCGCGCGGACCCAGCGGGAGCAGGATCATGGGGTGGGGCAGGGGCCGGTAGGCGGCAGTGGGCCGCTCACCGCTCAGCTGGGCGAGGATGTTGCCCGCGACCACGTCGGCGTGCTGCATCGCGTACCCGGCCATCTTGGCCTCGGGCACGTCGGTGATGTCGCCGATCGCGTAGACGTGGTCGTACCCGCGGACGTTGAGCGTCTCGGTGACCCGCACCTGCCCTTGCGGGGTGCGGGTGGTGAGCCGGCCGTCGGCGAGGTAGTCGCTGTTGACGCGCACGCCGTAGGCGCGGAACCAGATGTCGGCGGTGATCTCCTCCCCATCGGCGGTGGTGACGGTGAAGGTCCCGGCCTCGCCGGGCTCGGTCGCCGGCGGCGCGGTCAGGTGGGTGCCCAGCCGCAGGTGGATGCCGAGCTCATCGAGCTGACGGTGCAGGTCCTGGCGCAGCTCCGGCTCGAACGCCGGCAGGAGTTGCCCGGCCGGGTCGACGACGGTCACGTGCTTGTGCGCCCAGACCTCCTTGATCTCCCCGGCCAGCTCCAGACCGACCGGGCCGGCGCCCAGGATCAGCACGTGTTCGGCGCCGGCCAGCTCCTTGTGGGTCGCGCGGAGGTCGTCCAGGACCTGCTCGGTGGAGTCGGCGACGGGCTTGGCCGGGTAGGTGTAGCTGGAGCCGGTGGCCAGGACCAGGTAGTCGGCCTCGACCCGCTGCCCCGAGGCCAGGGTGACGCCGCCGGGATCCACGGAGACCGCACGGTCGCGGACCACCGTGCCCCGGGTCAGGAACCCGCTGTAGGGGAAGAACATGTTGCTCCCCCACTCCGGCCGGGTCACCGACCGCAGCGACCCGGCGGTGTTGAAGAACGCGTCCCGGGGATCGACGAGGACGACCTCGGCCTCGGCGTCCAGCGCCTTGGCCAGCGCCGAACCGCCGTAACCGCCGCCGACGACCACAACTTTACGACTCATGATTGCACGCCCCGATCAACAGAATAGGTTGAGTTCGTGCTACGAACCATATTAGTTCGCTACACGAACTGCAACCCGGGGGCGGCTTTACGAGTGGGCCCCCTCGCCGGGCTCCAGGAAGACCACGGGGACCTTGTTGTCCTGCACGACCCGGCCGAGCAGGTCGGCGAGCGCGTCACGGTCGGCGGCGGCGAGGCCCGCCGTCAGGTTCTCGATCCGCGCGCAGGTCTCCGTGTAGAACTCCGCGGCGAGCTCGGAACCCTTCCTGGTCAGCGCGATCCGCAGCGCGCGCGAGTCGTGCGGGTCCGGTCTGCGCTGGACCAGGCCGTTGCGCTCGGTGCGGTCCACCAGGCCGGTGAGGCTGGACTTGGCCAGCCCCAGCATCGCGCCCAGCTCGCTCATGCCGTACGGCTGCGCCATCAGCACGCACAACAACTGCCCCTGTTGCGAGGTGAGGCCATATTCCCTGGCGGACTCGGCGTACACGGCGTTCGTCAGGAACGTGGACCGCACCAGCGCGGCCACCACCCCGATCCGCTCCTCATCATGCTTTTCCACGCGTTCAGGGTAACATTCAAATGCCTGACAATTCGTAGGACGAACTACCCCTTCGGGTCAGAGGCGGGTGGTCACATAGGTCTTGCGCACGGTCTCGTGCACGTGCCACTCCCCCTGCCAGCCCGCGGGCATGACCAGGGTGCTCCCGGGGCCGACCTCCTGGGTCGTGCCGTCCTGGCCGACGATGGTGGCCCGCCCGGACAGGATCTGGCACACCTCGTGGTAGCCGTCGCGCACGGCGGTGAACGTGCCGGGCGTGCACTCCCACACCCCCGCCGTGGTCCTGCCGTCAGCCGACGTCCACGCCTCGAGCGCCGCCTCCTGCTGCCCGCCGCCGACCGAGGTCGGCTTGGCGGCGAACGGCCCCAGGTCGGCGGTGCTCGCGTCCGGTACGACGATGCTGTTCATTCTCTGCTCCTAGTCGTCTGAGCTGCGGCGGGCGATCCTATCGACGTCCCCGACGGCGGGTGACGTCGCGGTATGCCCTTCGACGAGCTCGGGGACGGCGGCGAGGCGGACCGTGATCGGATCCCCGGCGGGCGGCCGCAGGGTGACCTCGTCCCCGTTCACCAGCACCTCCGGCATCGCCGGCTCCCGTTCGGCCGCCGTGAGCAGGACCAGGCCGACGTACACGGCGGTCCCGCCCGGGTGGGCGTCGCGGATCAGGTACGGCGTGGCGGAGTGCGTTCCGAAGGCGTTCACGCCGTGCCCGCTCGCCACGCCCGCCCCCGTGTAGCCGTGCAGCCCGCGCGCCACGCTGGTCAGGCCGTCCGCGCGCCGGGCAAGCGCCCAGGTGTCCCCGGACCGGGCCTCGGGCGGCCGCGGACCGGCCACCGCGTGGCCGCCGTCGCGTACCTGGTGTCCGGCGGGCGCCGTGACCTGGTGGATCCGGATCTCGGCCGCGCCGTCGACCACGGAGGCGGTCACCACGCGGACGGGCCCGTCCTGGTACGCCGAGGCGGCGAAGCGCTCGCCCACGGCAAGGGGTTCGATGCGGCGCCGCCGGGAGGGCGCCCCCTGCGGTGAGACGACGGCGAGCTGCCCGTCGACCGCCTGCTCGCCGATGTCGGGTCCGGTGTGGCTGGTGTAGGCGAGCCTCAGGTAGTGCGGGTCCGGCGGTCCCGCTGGGTCCTGGACGCGGTCGCGGTCGCTGCCGTGGTTGACCAGCCGGACGACGCCGTCCTCGCGGGTGGCGTGCAGCAGCCAGCCCGGCGGGGACATCGCCACGACCTGGTCGGCGCGGTCGACCGGCGCGGCCGCCTCGGCGTCCGTCCAGGCCGGGTGACCGGGCGGCAGCAGCAGGCCGAGGAAGGCCTTGCTGGCCCAGTACGGCGAGGCGGGGCCGGAGTAGTCCTGGGTGCCGGGCGGGAAGGCGTCGTACCAGCCGCAGGTGAGCAGGCCGCGCTCGTCGGGGGCGCCGCGTTCGACGAAGTGGCGCAGCACGCCGCTCGCGATCCGCCTGGTCCGCCCAGGGGGCAGGGGCGAGGCGCCGGTCAGCGCGCCCAGCCAGAGCGGCGCGACCGTCGCGAACCGGTAGATCAGGGACCGCCCCTGGTGCACCGGCCCGCCGTCGGCGGCGAACAGGTGCTGGTAGTGCTCCAGGAACCGGCGCAGGCGGTCCGCGTAGAGCCGCCCGCGGGCGGTGTCGCCGGCCATCCGCGCCCACAGCGACGGATACAGGTGCATCGCCCAGCCGGAGTAGTAGTCGAAGTTCTTGCCCTTGCCGTCGGAGTACCAGCCGTCGCCGACGTACCACTCCTCGATCCGCTCCAGCCCGCCGGCGATCTCGCCGGGGTCGTGCGCCCCGCCCACCTCGGCGAGGAACTGCTCCACGACGACCTGGAACAGCACCCAGTTGTTGTCCGGCGTGCGCCGCCCGACGAACCCGGCCAGCCAGGCCACCACCCGCTCCCGCTGCTCCGGTGACAGCCGGTCGAACAGCCAGGGCCGGGTCTCGTGCAGCGCGAGCGCGATGGAGGCGGCCTCCACGAGCGGCTGCGACATGTCCGTCAAAGGCGGCCAGGCGTACGGGTGCGCGGGATCGGTGCCGGCCACCAGCCCCGCGGCGTAGCGCTCCAGCAGGGCGGGCGGCACGTCGCCGCCCGCCCCGGCGATGCGGAAGGCCGCGAGCAGGAACGTGCGGGCGAACCCTTCCAGCCCGTCGCTGACAGTGCCCGACCGGCTCGCCCGCCCGGGCAGGCGGTATTGGGCGAAACCCTCCGTGGCGTACGGCGCCACGGAGTCGAGCAGGTGGTCCGCGACGCTCTCCCAGTGGGCGCGGGTCCAGCCGGTGAAATCGGACAGCTGCGGGTCGGCAGGCGGGAGGCGCAGGGGGGAGGACATGAACCGGATACTACGGCATCTACCTGGGCAGACCTTCGACGGAATGGCACCATCCCTGTAAACGGTTTAACTCCGCCTCAGACGTGCAGAAGAGGGCGGACGGAGTCACGGACGATGATGTGCGTGCCGAGCATCACGTGCCGGCTCATCCCGGCCGTGTCGGTGTCCAGGGCCAGCCGCACAGCGGTCCGGCCCAGCTCCTCGTGCGGCACGTGCACGGTGGTCAGGTCGATGTCGTCGGCCGGCGGAAGGTCGTCGAAGCCGACCAGCGACACGTCGTCCGGCACCCGCAGGCCGCGCTCCCGCAACGCCGCCCGGGCCCCGGCCGCCAGCAGGTCGTTCCCGGCGAACACCGCGGTGAAGTCACGCGGCCCCGCCTCCAGCCGCTCCCGCATCATGCGGTAGCCCTCGCGCCGGTCCATCACCACGCTGTCCACCTCGAGCCCGGTGTCATGCGCCACCCGGTGCGCGGCCAGCGCCGCCCGATAGCCCGCGATCCGGCTCTCCGGCGTCGTGTAACCGGCCCGCCGCCCGAGGAACAGGATCCGCCGGTGACCGACCGAGAGCAGATGACTGGTGATCGCATGGGCGCCACCGGTGTTGTCGTACTCCACCACGATGGCCGGCACCTCCTCCCCCAGCGCCGGACGCCCGCACAACACCAGCCGCGACCCCGCCACCGCCAGCGCCCGCGCGTAGTCCGCCATCCGCTCCCGGTAGGCGTCGTCGATCGGCATGTTGCCGACCAGGATCACCGCCTCGGCGTGCTCCTCCCGCAGCAGCCGCACCATGGCCAGCTCCCGCTCGGCGTCCCCGCCCGTGGTGCCCACGATGCACAGCCGGCCCTCGCGCACCGCCTGGTCCTGCACGCCCTGCGCCACATGCGCGTAATGCGGGGACACCACCGAGTTCACCACAATCGCCACGCTCTTCGGCCGCGCTCCCGCCAGCCCCCGCGCGTGCGCGTTGGCCACGTAGTCGAGCTCCCGGACCGCCCGCATCACCTTGCTCCGGGTGGCGGGAGCGCTCGGGTACGAGCCCGACAGGATCCGCGACACGGTCGCCACCGACACACCGGCGTGCTTGGCCACGTCCCGGATCGTCGAGGGACGAGGCCGACCATCCTCAGGAACGGCCCGGCGAGGCATCCATCCCCCTTATCCCCGCTGTTAAAGCGGTTTAACGATATCGCACGACCGCGCTTCAGGCGCGAGTCATCCCCTCGTGACCGGCACGCTACCGGGACGCCAGGCGGCGCAGCGGGCGCGACCGGCCGCTGATGACGGCGTCCGCCCCTGGGCCTCGTAGGCTGGCCCGCGTGGAGATCCGCGACAGAACCCCCGACGACCTGGACGCCTGCACGAAGGCCCTCGCCGAGGTCCAGGCCAGCGACCGCTACCCCGTGGACTGGCCGCGCGACCCGGCCGGCTGGCTGACGCCGGACGGCCTGATCGGGGCGTGGATAGCCGTCGAGGCGGAGGCGGTGCTCGGCCACGTGGCGCTCACCCGGGACATGGAGGTCACCCGCCTGTTCGTCACCCCCGCCGCCCGCGGGCGCGGCCTGGCCGCCCGGCTCCTCGACACCGTGCGCGCCGCCGTCGAAACCCCTCTCAAGCTGGAGGTCTCCTCCGAGGGGACGGCCGCCATAGCGTTCTATGAACGGTCCGGCTGGCGCAGGGTCGGCAGCGGCCGCGCCCGCTGGCTCAACGCGGCCGGTGAGCCGGCGCTGGTGTACCACTACGTGAGCCCGCCCCGGTCAGGTGAAGAGCAGGTCGGCTAGCTCGGCCCGGCTGTTCAGTCCGGTCCGCTCGTAGACCTGCACCAGCGTGTTCGCGACCGTCCGGCGGGAGAGCACCAGCCGGTCGGCGATGTCCTGGTTGCTCAGGCCCGAGGCGGCCAGCTGCGCGATCTGCCGCTGCCTGGCGGTCAGCTGCGGCGCGGCCAGGCCGGTCAGCGCCGGGGTGCGGGCGCCTTCGCAGCGGCGGGCCAGCCGCCACGCGCGGGTCTCGGCGGCCCGCTGCCGCCGCGGCAGTCCCTGCCTCCGGTACGCGGCCGCGGACTGGGCCGCGGCCTCCGCCGCGTGCAGCAGCATGCCGAGCGACTCGAAGGCCAGCGACACCGCGTCGAGCTCCTGGGGATCGTCCTCGGCCGCCGCGTGCCGGGCGAGGATCGGGGCCAGGTCGCCTTCCACGGAGGCGGCCAGCCGGGCGAGCCGGTCGGCGACCAGGCCGGAGGCGCCGAGCCGGACGGCGTCGTGCAGGGCGTACAGCTCGTACGCTCGGAGCTCCCCGGCCGCGTCGGCGGTCTCGAGCGCCGCCTCGACCGCCCCGGCCAGGTCGCCGTCGGCCGCGAGCGCCCACGGCCGCGCCAGCCGGAAGGCGAACTCGACCTGGTGACCGACCCGCAGGCCCAGCTCTCCGGCCAGCTCCGTGGTCGCCCGCACCGCGGCCACGTCGCCGGTGAGCGCGTACGCGTGGGCCAGCTCGGCCAGGCACAGCCCGCCGTGCAGCGTACGGCCCCGCAGCCGCACGGCGGCCTGCCTGCACAGCCGGACGGCCTCGGCGGGCCGCCCCTGGAGCCTGGCCACCCGGCCGCGCAGCGCCCCGAACATGATCAGCGCACGGTCCCAGCCCACGTAGTCCTCGCCGATGCGGTACCCCACGTCGGCGAACCGGCGCGCCGCGGCCAGGTCACCGGCGAGAACGGCGGCGCCGACCCCCGTCTCCGCCAGCGTGGCCGTGACCGACGGCAGCCCTCCGGGCAGGTCTCCGACGCTGCCGAGCGCCTCGTCCACGCGGGCGACGGCCTGCCGGGCGCGTCCTTCGTGGACGAGCCGGCCTCCCTCCAGCGGGGCCAGCCCGAGCTCGAACCGGGAGCTGAGCGGGGCGATCCGGCGGATCTCCGCGACCGACCGCCCGACCTGGTCGAACATGCCCATCATGTACTCGATGGAGCCGCGCATCACCAGCAGGCCCTGGCGCGGCTCCGTAGCGGTCATCGTGGCGCAGGCGTCCGTCAGCATGGCCCGGGCCTCGGCCTCCCGGCCCAGCCCCCAGAAGAGGTTGAGCGCATGCACGGACATCAGGTCGGCCCGCGTCATGTCGTCCGTCGGAGCGTCGGCCAGGTCCGGCAGGACGGTCTCGGTCTCGTCGTACCGGTCGTCGTAGAACAGCACCGACGCCAGCGCCAGGGCGGCCGTGAATCCACCCCCGGCCGCCAGCGCGGCCCGTCCGAGCCGGGCCGCGAGCCGCAGGTCGCGGACGTTCCGCGCGATGTTGCACGCCTCGACGAGCGCGGCGGGGTCGCCGGCCGTCCCGCTGTCGAGCCGCCAGACCGCGACGCGGAGCGGGTCCGCGCCGGTGCGGCCGCCCACCTCGTCGGCCAGGCTCCTGAGCACCTCGCGGGTACGCAGCGTGCCGCACCCGGCCCGGATCACCTCGCCGTAGAGCGGATGCGCGAGCCGTACGGACAGCGGCTCAGGAAAATACAAGGGTTCCAGGGGTCGGGCGGGCAGGGGCTCCGGGGAGATCGTGACGAGCTGGCGATCCTCCAGACGCCGAAGGGTGTCCAGCGGGGCGAGCGCGGTCAGCGCGTCCACGGACAGCGGCTCGCCGTGGGCGACGAGCTCCAGCGCGGCCCGTTCGCCGGGGTCGACGTCGCCGATCCGGCTCTCGATCAGCTCGCGCAGCCGCGTCGTCACCGAGATCTCGCCCGACCAGTGCCACACCCCGCGCCGCTCGGCGAGCGCGCCGCCCGACTCGCCGGCCAGCACCAGCTCGCGCAGGAACAGCGCGTTGCCCTCGCTGGCCCGCCACAGCCGCCGGACCGTGGGCGCCTCGACCTGCCCGCCCAGCGCTCCGGCCAGGACCAGGCCCGCCTCCCGGAGCGTCAGCGGGGCCAGGTCCAGACGCGGGAGCAGGTCGTCCTTCCACAGCGCCGTCACGGCGTCGGGCGCGCGTTCCCCGCTGCGCGTCGTCACCAGCACGCGTGCCCGGCCGCCGGTCACCAGGTGGTGCACCAGTACGGCCGAGACCGGGTCCAGCAGGTGGGCGTCGTCGACCATGAGCACCAGCCGCTCGCGGTCCAGGGCGTCGGCGGCCCAGCGGATCACGTTGCCGTGCGGCGGCTGGGCGGGCAGCAGGTGGGCCATGGCGCCCAGCGGCAGGTCCGAGGCGGCGGCGGTGGCGAGGATCCAGGTCACGTCGCCGGCGCCGGACAGCGCCTCGGCCGCCAGGCGGCTCTTGCCCGCGCCCGCCGGCCCGGCCACGACGGCGCCGCCGGCCTCCACCGCCGATCGGATCGCCGCGAGCTGGGATTCCCGACCGGCGAAGGGCCACAGATGACGCACAGAGGGATGGTACGGGCGAACGTTTGAGTAGGCCATGCTCTATGCGGGACCTCGCGGGGCGGGAGACGGTTCTGTACATGACCGCGATGCCATCCCGCGCCCACCTCACCCCTCTTGTACGGAAATATCTGGACGATGAGGGCGCCGAGGTGGAGTCCATCCGCGTGGAGCCGATCGACCACACGTCCGGCACCCCGTCCACCGGCGGCCTGCGCCGGGTCAGCGGCACGACCGCGTGCGGCCGCACCTGGTCCTTCTTCGTCAAATCCCTGCATTCCGCCCGGCACTGGGCGAACATCGACGTGATCCCCGAGCCCGCCCGCACGGAGTTCGTCGCCGGGTTCCCGTGGCGGACCGAGGCCGACGTGTACACCTCCGGCCTGCCCCTCCCGCCCGGACTGCGGCTGCCCCGCCTGTTCCTGGTCGACGACCTCGGTGACGAGCGCCTCGACCTGTGGCTGGAGGACGTCCGCACCGCCCCCGGGGAGTGGGACCTGACCAGGTACGCCGCCGCGGCCCGCGCGCTGGGCCGGCTCGCCGGGCGGCGTCCCGCCGACGACTCCCGCCCCCGTACGGCGCTGCGGACCTACGTCGGCCAGTTGCTCACCCGACACGCGCTGCCCATCCTGCGCGACCCCGCCCTCTGGCGGCACCCGCTCGTCGCCGCGCACGCCGACCCGCTCCTGCAGATGGACCTGGACACCCTGGCCCGCCGCATCCCCGCGCTGCTCGCGGCCGCGGACCGCCTGCCGCACACCATGGCGCACGGCGACGCCGGGCCGCAGAACCTCCTCGTGCCCGCCGACGACCCCGGCCGGTTCGTGGCCATCGACTGGGGCTGGCAGGACCCGGTGCCGATCGGCTTCGACCTCGGCCAGCTGCTCGTGGGCCTGGCGCACGACGGCCTGACCGAGCCCGGCGAGCTGCCCGTGATCCATCGCGCGATCCTGGCCGCGTACCAGCGAGGGCTGGCCGACGAGGGCGTGCCCGCCGGTGACGCCGCAGCCGGGTATGTCACGACGCTGGTCCTGCGCAGCGCCTTCACCGCGATCCCCGCCGAGCACCTCGGCGAGCCGGTCACCGACGACCTGCGCGAGCTGTTCCGCAAGCGCGTCGGCCTGGCCCGCTTCATCGCCGACCTCGGCCTCGCACTCTGATACATCACGAAATTAAATAAATCTCTGATATATTTTGCCGTCGATGGCACCTGAGCAGGAGACGACGATGAGCGACGAGACCCGGAGCCCGCTGGCGCCGGAGCCGATCCACGTGCCCGACGACGTGCTCGCCGACCTGCGGCGGCGCCTGGAGCTGACCCGCTGGCCGGACGACGCGGGCAACGACGACTGGAGCTACGGCGTCAACCGCGCCTACCTGCGGGAGCTCGTCGACTACTGGCACACCGGCTACGACTGGCGCAAGGCCGAGGCCGCGATCAACGCCTACGAGCACTACCGCGTCGAGGTCGACGGCGTCCCCGTGCACTTCATGCGCAAGCCCGGCGTGGGCCCGAGCCCGACGCCGCTGATCCTCACCCACGGCTGGCCGTGGACGTTCTGGCACTGGTCCAAGGTCATCGACCCGCTGGCCGACCCCGGCGCGCACGGCGGCGACCCGGCCGAGGCCTTCGACGTCATCGTCCCCTCGTTCCCCGGCTTCGGCTTCTCCACGCCGCTGCCGGACCACCCGGACATGAACTTCTGGAAGGTCGCCGACCTCTGGCACATCCTCATGACCCAGGTCCTCGGCCACGAGCGGTACGCCGCCGCCGGCTGCGACGTCGGAGCCATGGTCACGGGGCAGCTCGGGCACAAGTACGCCGCCGAGCTGCACGGCATCCACATCGGCTCCGGGCAGAAGCTCACGCTGTTCAACGGCGACCGGGCCTGGGACCTCAGCGGCGGGCAGCCCATCCCCGACGGCCTGCCCGCCGACGTCCACGCCCGGATCGTCGCCCTGGACAGGCGCTTCGCCGTCCACCTCGCCGCCCACGTCCTGGCCCCGAGCACGCTCGCCTACGGCCTGACCGACTCGCCCGCCGGAATGCTCGCCTGGATCCTGGAGCGCTGGGCCAGTTGGAGCGACCACGGCGGCGACCTGGAGTCGGTCTTCACCAAGGACGACCTGCTCACCCACGCCATGATCTTCTGGGTGAGCAATTCGATCGGCACCTCGATCCGCACGTACGCCAACAACAACCGCTACCCCTGGACCCCCTCCCACGACCGGCAGCCGCCCGTCGAGGCCCCCACCGGCATCACCTTCGTCGGCTACGAGAACCCGCCCGGCGTCACCACCGACCAGCGCGTGCGGCACTTCGCCGGCAGTGACCGCGGCGCCTGGTACAACCACGTCAACCTGACCGTGCACGACCACGGCGGCCACTTCATCCCGTGGGAGATCCCCGGGGAGTGGGTCGACGACCTGCGGCGCACGTTCCGCGGCCGCCGATAGGTCACCGGCTCTCGCGCAGCCGCAGCTCCACGTGCGCGTGGCGGAACGGGACGGGCACGCCGTACGCCGCCGCCAGGTCCGCGTCCTCGGCGCGGACGAAGTCCAGCACCAGGCTGTCCTTGACCCCGAACACCGCGTCCGAGTCGAGGTAGGGCGACTCGGAGACGAACACGTGCGTGGTGAGCGGCGCGTGGCCGTCGGCGCCGGCGATGAAGTGGATGTGCGCGGGCCGGTAGGGGTGGCGGCCCGCCGCCGCCAGGAGCTCCCCGACCGGCCCGTCGTCGGGGATCGGGTACGGAGCCGGAAGGATCGTGCGGAACGCGAAACGTCCCTGGTCGTCGCAGGTGAACAGGCCGCGCAGGTGCCCAGCGGGGACGTCGTCCCGCTGGACGTCATAGAAGCCCTTCTCGTCGGCCTGCCAGACGTCCACGACCGCGCCCGGGAGGGGGTCGCCGCCGGCCGCCAGCACCTGCCCGGTGACGAGCGTCGGCTCGCCGCCGGGCACCAGGGAGATCGGATCCCCGAGCCGCCGCGGCGGGGAGTCGACCATGTGGAACGGCCCCAGGACGGTGGAGTCCGTGGCCCCGGCGGGCGCCCGGTTGGCCATGGTGTCGACGAGCATCGACAGGCCGAGCACGTCGGACAGCAGGACGAACTCCTGGCGGGTGTCGTCGCAGGTCTGCCCGGTCCTGGTGAGGAAGCCGACGGCCGCGTCGAGCTCGGACTGGGTGAGCTCGACGTCCTTGGCGAAGGCGTGCAGGTGGCGGACGAGGCTGGTGAGGACCTGCCGCAGCCGGGCGTCATGGGCACCGGCGAACGACGCCGCGACGACGTCCTCGGAACGCTCTTCGGAGAACCGAACGGGAGTCTGTGACATCGTGATCACGTCCTGGCGGCGTTGGGGGCGTTGTCCCCCAGCATGACCATGGCCGGCGGGGCGCCGCTACCCGCGGAGGTCCGCCGGGGTCCAGCCGGCGGTGCCCGCCACGATCCGGACGGCCGCGCGGGCCAGCGGCTCCAGCCCTGCCACGTCGATCTTGTCGATCGTGTCGGCCGAGTCGAACAGGTACATCGGCGCCGACAGGAAGTGCACCAGCGGCACCCCCTCGGGGTGGAAGAACGCGCCGTCCGTCGGCGGCATCGGCGAGAACACGTCCGGGGGCAGGACGAACGACCGCCGCAGGTCCTCCGCCTCCAGCGTCGCGGCGACCAGTTTCTCCAGCCGGGGGGCTCGTGTCGTGAACCACCATCTGACCTCGGGCTCGGCGGTCGGCACGAGCGTGCCGTCCACCGCCTCGCAGCGGAGCGCGGCGTGCTCCAGGTGCAGTTCGAGCACGACGCCGGCCAGCTCCGGCCGGTGGCGGTCGATGAAGGCGCGGGTGCCGGCCGCGTGGGCCATGTGCCCGGAGGTGAGCAGGAACGTCAGGTTGTGCGGGCGCTCCTCGGCCGGGACGCGGGCCCAGCGGCGGGCGGTGGCCAGGACGAGGGCCAGGCCGGAGGCGTCCTCCACGGCCGAGGCCCACGGGGCGTCGTGGTGCGAGGCGACGATGACCGTGTGGGGCGAGCTGCCCGGGAGGGTGGCGACCACGTTGTGGGTGATCACGGTGTCGGTGGCGGACTCGGCGATCAGCTCCCCCTCGCACGGGAGGCGGGCCAGGAGCCGGCGGGCGTCCGTCCCGGACAGCCACAGCGCGGGGATGGGCCGCTCGACCGCGTCGTACGGCACGTAGTAGTCGCGGGTCTCCCAGGGGAGGCCGGTCAGCGCGCCGATGAAGCCCGCGGCCCCGGCGGCCAGGGCGGGCTCGACGACCTCCATCATCCGCGGGCCGAACGGGATCGTCTGGACGAGGGTGTCGAAGACGCCCTCGGGGTCGTACGCCGAGGTGGCGAGCGTCTTGACGTACGACTGCGGCAGCTCGCCGAAGGTCACCTCGTCCACGACGATGTCGCCCGGCCGGGCGTCGGCGAGCCGCGCGATCCGGCCCCGCAGGCCGCCGGTCGGCGCGGTGTGGGGCAGCGGCATGCCGGTCCACGAGGTGCCGTCGTCGAGGCGCAGCAGCCCGGTGCCCGGCTGCCAGCGCGGCACCTCGACCGGCTCGAGCGTGACCTCCAGGCCGAACTCCGCCAGGCGCTCGGCCAGCCACCGCTCGGTCCACGCGTCCGCCGGGTAGCCGGGGCGGCGGACGCCCTGCCCCACGACGGTCTCGATCCAGCCCAGCATCTCCGCCGCGGAAGGCACGTGCTCCATGGCCACGATCCAACCATTGACACGACCCACTTGTGAAGCGAGAGTTTCGGTCATCCGTACAAATTATGGAGGCTGTATGAAGTTCGTCGTGGCCGCCGTCGCGCTCGTACTCGGGCTCCTGGCCAGGCCCGCCCAGGCCGCGGACACCATCGAGGCGCACTACAAGGTCGCGGGCCCGTGGACGGTCGCGACCGCCGATGCGACCGGATACAAGCTCTACTATCCGGCCGACCTCGGGGCGGGCGGCTTCAAGCACCCGATCATCACCTGGGGCAACGGGACCAACGCGGTGCCCACGCAGTATCCGGGGCTGCTCAACCAGCTGGCCTCCTGGGGGTTCGCCGTGGTCGCCTCCACCGACACCACGACGGGCACCGGGTCCGAGATGATCGCCGCGGCCCAGTACTTGATCGACCGGAACACCGACAGCTCCAGCGTCTTCTACGGCAAGCTCGACGTGACCAAGGTCGGCGCGGTCGGCCACTCCCAGGGCGCGGGCGGTTCGGTGAACACCGCCACCAAGTCCGGCGGGCTCATCGACACCGTCGTCCCCATCGCGCTGCCCGCCCCGATCTGGGTGAGCGCGGGCGACGCGTTCCACGTGGACCAGCTGACCTGCCCCGTGCTGTTCGTCAGCGGGTCCAGCGACACGATCATCTCCCCCAACTCGGCGCTGCAGACGTACTACGACCAGGTCCCGGGCGCGGCGGCCAAGGCGCTGCTCAAGGGAGCCGGCCACAACACGATCCAGGGCACGGGCGGCGGCTTCCTCGGCTACGTGACGGCGTGGCTGATGTACCAGCTCCAGGGCGACACGTACGCGCGCGGCGCCTTCGCGGGCACCTCGCCCGAGATCAACACCAACGCCAGCTGGCAGAACCAGGTCGAGAAGAACCTGCCTTGAGGAAAACGGATGGCCGCACGACGCTCGGCGCGCGACCATGCCTCCCATGGACGTCATCGCCGAAGCGGTCGAGTTGATCAGGAACGCCACCTGTCCGGGCGACTACGACCAGGCGTGGGAACTCGTGGGCAAGGCCACACAGGATCGGGAGACCGCGGCGGGGCGGGGTTTCGCTCTGGTGCGGTCGCCCGATCCGGCCGAGCGCAGGATCGGCTGCGACCTGCTGGGCAGCGTGGCGCAGGTCGAGGAGTCCCTGCGGGAGCCGGTGCTGCTCGCGGCCCTGGAGCTGGTCGCGACCGAGACCGAAGACGCCGTGCACGCCTCGATCGCGCGGACGCTGGGCTGCACGGGCGACGAACGGGCCGTGCCCGAGCTGCTGCGCCTGGCCGAGCACCCCGACGAGGACGTGCGCTTCAACGTCGCGTGGTCGCTGCCGCTGGGCCGCGCGAACGACGACGCGGTGATCG
The DNA here is from genome assembly GCF_044593615.1 of Nonomuraea sp. NPDC051941. Classification (NCBI taxonomy): domain Bacteria; kingdom Bacillati; phylum Actinomycetota; class Actinomycetes; order Streptosporangiales; family Streptosporangiaceae; genus Nonomuraea; species Nonomuraea sp. NPDC051941. Next base: position 29,786 of record NZ_JBIUCF010000032.1, on the reverse strand, counting down.
AGGCGCTGATCCGGCTGACCACCGACCCCGAGGACGAGGTACGGGACTGGGCCACGTTCGCCCTGGGGACCCAGTGCCAGGCGGACAGCCGGGCGATCCGGGAGGCGCTGTGGGCCCGGGTCGGCGATCAGGACACCGAGGCGCGCGAGGAGGCGATCGCCGGGCTGGCCCGCCGTCGTGATCGCCGCGTCGTGCCGCATGCCGCCCGTCTGCTGGACAACGGCGGATTCAGCCCCAACACGCTGACGGCGATCGCCTGCCTCGGGGATCCGGCGCTGGTGCCGTACCTGGAGGACTACGAGGAGGACCAGGGAATCACCGATGCGCTGGGCGAGTGCGATCCGGCGTCGCGCGCGGCGCGCGACGCCTTCGCCGCCGGTCTGGCCGAGGCCCTGCACGCCCGCCTGCCCGAGCTGGACTTCGGCGTGTACGGCGAGCTCTGCGAGCCCGGGCTCACCCTGGCGGCGTCCGGCTACATCTGGTCGGTCGAGCGGCTCCGCGACCGGGTGAGCGGAGACCCGGTGCGCGCCGCCGACCTCGTCGCCGCCGAGCTCTCACCAAGCGAGTCCCCGAGCGACGCCGCCTGAGCCCGCGAGTCGCCTGACGGCCCGCCCGCAGCACGGAGGCGACGCCAGGTTGGCGATCAGCGCGGCCGTAGTGCGAAGGCGACGCGCGGGTTGGCGATCAGCGCGGCCTTGGCCGCCTCGCCGAGCCCTTCCGCCTCCAGCCGCGGCACGAACCGCTCCAGCAGATACGTCAGCCCCGGCCCGCCGCCCAGCCCCGGCCAGTACGACCGCCGCGCCAGGTCCATCCCGAACAGGAGCCGATCCCCCAGCCCGCGCCCGGCCAGCTCGGCGACGAGCGCGACGATCTCGCTGTCGGGCCCGTACTTGATCCGCCCGGGGCGGTCGAAGGCCAGGTACGCCCCCCTCTCCGCCAATGAGGTGAGATATCCGGCGTCGGGATTATGGTCGATGTGCCCGAGCACCACCCGATCGGCCTCCACGCCGTGCGAGGACAGCGCGTCCAGCAGCTCGTGGCCCATCGTGCCCTTGTCGCAGTGGGTGACGACCGGCACGCCGGTGCGCACGGCGGCCGCGGCCACCGCGCCGACCAGCCGCTCCACCCCGCGCCCGAACGCGTGGTACGAGGTCGCGATCTTGATGGCCCCCGCCCGCGCCGGCGACCGCCGCACCAGCGGCCCGACCAGCCCGTACTCGTCCATGCCGAGCTCGATCTCGGCCACCAGCAGCTCGGCGATCTCGTCGGTCGAGTAGTGGTGCAGCCAGTGGGCGTCGCTGTAGTAGGTGCTCTTGTGGAAGCCGGTCACCGCGATCACGTGCAGCCCGGTCCGCTCGGCCAGCGCCTTCATCAGCGACGGGCTGCGGCCGAACCCGAGCGGCGTCATCTCGACCACCGCAGACAGCCCGAGCCGCCGGGCCGCCGTCACCTCGGCGACGGCCGCGTCCAGGGAGTCGAGCCGGTAGTCGGGCTCGTTGCGGACAGGCCAGTCACCGGTCATGAAAAAGTGCTCATGCGCATAGGTGAGGCCGATCTGCTCGACGTCCCCCAGCACCGTACGAACCGTCACAGGAGCGCTCCTTCCTCGCGAAGCCGGGCGCGCAGCAGGTCCACGTCCACCGCCGCGGGCTCCACCCCGGCCTGTACGGCCAGCGCCGCCGCCGTCCCGGCCGCCTGCCCCATCGCCATGCACTGCCCCATCGACCGGGCCGAGGCGTGCGCGTCGTGCGTGGCCGACAGGCACCGCCCCGCGACGATCAGCCCCTCGACCTCGACCGGCAGCAGGCACCGGTACGGGATCCCGTAGGTGCCGTAGTCGTGCACGTACTCCCACCGGGTGGCCGCCCCGGCGGCGTGATCCTCGATGGGGGCGCCGCACCGGGCGATCGTGTCGGGAAAATCCCTCCCGGCCAATACATCATCAGAAGTCAGGACATATCGTCCGACGAGGCGCCGCGACTCCCGCACCCCGATCCGCACGGACGTGCTCAGCAGCACCGCCGACTCGTACCCGGGCACCTTGGCCCGCAGGAAGCGGACGTACTCCCGCACCTGCGCACGTCCCTCGCGTTCGGCGCGCGACAGCTCGAACGGGTCGGTCGGGTCGAGCCCGATCACTCTGGTCAGGTTGGTGTGCACGATCCCGTCGTTGACGGTCCTGTGCACGGAGCCCTCGCGCCTGGGCAGGTCGGCGTCGGCCATCAGCGCGTGCAGCTCGGCCGTGCTGGTGGCCGACAGGTCCACCCCGCCCATCCGGAACGTGGCCGTCATCGGCTGCGAGCGCATGCTCGGCCGCTCCAGCGTGGCCCCGGCCCGCCAGGCCACCTCACCGTCGCCCGTCGCGTCCACGACCACCCGGGCCTTGACCAGGAACCGGCCGGCCACGGTCTCCACCTCGACCCCGGTCCCCGGCACGTACGCGCACACCCGCGCGTGCAGCAGCACGCCCGCGCCGGAGGTGAGCTCGTCCCAGACGAGCTTGAGCTCCTCCGGCTCGTACGTGACGCCGGTGCCGGCTCCGTACGTGTTGGGCCGCTCGAAGGCGGCTCCGGCGGAGAAGAGCCGTTCGCACGCCTCCCAGCCGATCCCGCCGACGACCCGCCGCGAGACCGGGCCGGGGGCGTAGAAGCCGTAGAACGTGTCGAGCACGGCGACGCCGGTGCCGCCGAGGAAGCCGGACGGCTCCACCAGCAGGCACGACGCGCCGGCGCGGACCGCCGCCACGGCCGCCGCGCACCCGGCGCTGCCGCCACCGGCGACGACCACGTCGCCTTCCCACAGGACGTTCACCGCAGATGCCACCCTCCGTCGACGGGAATGACCGCGCCCGTGGTCCGCCCCGACGAGGGCGAGAGCAGCCACAGCACGGCCTGCGCGACCTCCTCCGGCCCGCAGGGGCTCGCGCCGAGGGGCATGAGCGCGGGCATCCTGGCCTGGACGGCGGCGGACGTGCGGGCGCGGACGCTCATCGGCGTGGCCACCAGGCCGGCCGATACCAGGTTGACCCGCACCCCGCGCGGCGCGGCCTCGCGGGCGGCGGTCCTGATCAGCGGGATCAGCGCGCCCTTGGCCGAGGCGTAGGCCACGGTGCGGAAGTCGTCGTCGATCGACGTGCCGAGCGCCGAGCCGATCACCACGATCGACCCGCCCTCGGGCAGCGCGGGGATCGCCGCGCGCAGCAGCCGGAACACCGACTCGTGGTTGACCCGGTGCACCTCGTGCCAGGCCTCGTCGGTGCACTCGGTCACGCCGCCGTCGCCGAACCTGCGGCCGGACATGCCGACCGCGTGCACGACTCCGGCCAGCCGCCCGTGCCGGGCCGTGGCCTGGGCCAGCGCCTTCTCGACCCCGCCTGGCTCGGTGATGTCGATGCCGCCGGCGAGGTCCACGCCGTACGCGCTCGTGCCGGACGCCTCGACCGCCTCCACGCAGGCGCGGCCGATGCCGCCGTCCGAGCCCGCCACCAGGACGGCGCTCATGGCTTCCTGAGCACGGCGGCGGCGCGGCGGGCGTGTTCGAGGTAGGCGGCCTCGAAGAGCTCCTCGGAGCGGGGTCCGCCGACGAGCTTGGCGCTGGAGATGACCGGCGGCGTCCAGCCGCCCGCGACCAGCAGCTCGGCCGTGCGCACCTTGATCTCGTTGACCACGGAGACGGCCGCCAGCGTGCTGCCGGGGCCGACCGGCTCGGCCAGCCCTTCGACGTGGCACAGCGCGTCGCCGACCGGGGTGCGCAGGTCGACCACCACGTCGGCGTGGTCGGCCAGCCGGGTGCCGCTGGGGTGTCCGGGCTCGACGGCCATGGTCTCGTTCATCGAGGTCACGGCCACGACGGACAGGCCCGCCTTGCGCAGCCCCATCGCCATCTCGATGGGCACGGCGTTCAGCCCGCTGACGCTGAAGACGATGGCCGCGTCGCTCGGCCGCAGCTCGAAGTTGCCCAGGATGGCCTCGGCCAGCCCTTCGACGCGTTCGATGAACATGGCCTGGCGCATCCCGTTCGAGCCGGCCACCTGGGTGTAGAAGGTCGTGGACAGGTCGACGATGGGGTGGAAGCCGGGGTAGGAGCCGTAGCGGGGGAACATCTCCTCCACGCCCATCCGCGAATGTCCGGTTCCGAACGTGTGCACCACTCCTCCGCCGAGGATCGCCTCAGAGGCGATGCGAGCGGCTTCGGCGAGGGCGTCCTCCTGTGTCCGTTCGATCTCGCCGAGCAGCTCCATGGCGCGGCTTATCCACTTCATCCAGATCTCCTCCCATAGAGTGCGGCGCCGATGGCCCCCGCCATCGGGCCGAGTACGGCGGGCAGCACCGTGACGTCTCCGATCAGCGGTCGTCTGCGCGCGAGTTCGTTGTGCAGGGTGTCTCGCATGAGGTCGAGCGCGCCGGAGACGCCGCCGCCGACGACCACCGAGCCGACGCCGAAGAACGCGGCCGCGTCGCCCAGCGCCACGCCGAGCGCCCATCCGGCCTGCTCGAACACCTGGGCCGCACGCTCGTCCCCGGCCCTGGCGGCCTCGGCCACCTCCGCCGCGGTGGCCTTCGGCGTCCCCGGGCGGAAGGCCCGCACGATGCCCGGCCCGCCGGCGAACGTCTCCACGCAGCCCCGGTTGCCGCAGCAGCAGACCGGCCCCCAGGGGGAGACGGTCAGGTGACCGATCTCGCCGAGGTTGTCGCGCGGCCCGACGAGGACGGTCCCGCGCAGCGCCACGGCCCCGCCCACGCCGGTGCCGAGCACGGCGAACAGCACGTCGGCCAGCCCGCGGGCGGCTCCCAGCGCCAGCTCGGCGCGGGCGAACGCGCGGGCGTCGTTGACGACGGAGACGGGGACCCCGGTCAGCTCGCGCAGCCGGGCCCCCACGGAGTAGCCGTCCCAGTCACCCGGCGGATTCGGGACGAACAGGGCGGTCCCGGTGTCGCGGTCCACGTGGCCGGGGAGCCCGATCCCGATGGATCCGGCGTGCGGGGCCAGCGAGGCCGCGAGCTTCACCGTCTCGTCGGGGCCGGGCGGCGTGGCGACGGTGCCCGAGCCGGAGACCGCGTCGCCTTCCAGCGTCACCCATTTGATGTACGTGCCGCCGACGTCGACCCCGAGCGCGGTCACGGCCCGACCTCCAGCGCCCGGGAGGCGAAGCGGGCCCCGCCGCGCGGCCGCCGGAAGGGTTCGACGCCGAGCAGCCGCAGGTAGGCCAGCAGCGGCTGGGAGTGGCTGTGCAGGTTGGCGACCGGGTACGCCTGCATGGCGACGCCGACCTCGGCCAGGTCCCAGGTGCGCCCGGGGCGGCCGGTCTCGGGGGCCAGGTAGGCGTCGGGGCCCGACAGCGTGCCCTCCCAGACGTCCGGGTAGGCGGCCGTGTGCGCGGCCAGCGTCATCCGCCGCCACCAGTCCCAGGCCAGGTCGGGGAGGTGTTCGGCGGCGGCCCAGACGAGCGTCATGTTGATCGCGTACCAGATCGTGCCGACCCCGCCGGGGCCGTACGCGTCGGCGGCGGGCCAGCGCAGCCGGGCGCCCAAAGGGGAATCGGCGGCTGAAGTGCGCTCGATCGTGCGCAGCAGCTCCACGGCCCGCTCAGGTGGGGCGGCGCCGCACAAAATGGCCCAGGGCTGCACCTCCAGCCACAGATCGTCGTCGCCGACGACCGCTCCCGGGCCGTACGCGCGGCGGTACCAGCGCCCGTTCCACTCCCCCGCGACCAGGTCGCGCAGCTCCTCGCCGAGCTTGCGGGCCTCGGCGGCGGTCGCCTGGTCGCCGAGCCGCTCGGCCAGCGTCGCGTAGCGGGGCAGGACCCAGGCGGCCATGGCGGAGTTGAGGACGGACTCGCCCCGGGCGATCATCACCTCGCGCGGCACGCCGCTCTCGGTGATGGCCATGTCGTTCCAGTCGGCGTTGAGGATGCGGACGTGCCCGTGCTCGCCCCGTCCGACCACCTCGGCGAAGAACCTGAACTGCCTGCGCAGGTTCTCCAGCAGCGGCACGCCAGGGGTCTCGTGGACCGGGTGGTACGGCACGTCCGCGTGGAAGGCGGCCTCGTCGCCCGTCGCGCTGAGGTACTCGGCGGCCAGCCACAGGGCCCACAGGTTCTGGTCCGACGGGCGGAACAGGTCGGTCCAGGGCCGCTTGTCCGGTCCGAGCGCATACGGCAGGTCGCCGTCGGGTCCGCCCCACGCGCACGTGTTGCGCAGCACGGACAGCGCCAGATCGGGCTCGATGTAGACGAGCGGCAGCGCGTGCTGGAGCGGGTCGCGGGCGGCGCCGTTGAAGCCGTGCCGGAAGGAGTAGCAGGATCCCTGGTCGAGGGTGTGGCCGCCGAGCACGCCGTCGGCGCAGGCCGCGCCGGTGAGCAGGGCGGCGTGCCAGGGGATCTCCCGCTCGGCCTCGGGCGCCCGCGCGGCGGACGCGCGCGGCAGCCGGCCGCGCAGGGCCTCCAGGCTCTCCTCGAACGTCGCGGTCCCGGTCGAGGAGCCGAGCAGGCCGTAGCGGAGGTCCAGCACCCGCTCCTCGCCCGCCGCCAGCTCCAGCGGGAGCACGAGCCGCCCGGTCCGCGTCCTGGCGCCGCTGATCAGCTCCAGTTCGAGCCCGGGGTCGTCGGCGTCGGCGCGACACTCGACCGGGCCGGTGATGAGCTCGACCCGGGCCGGCCTGGCCGCCCACTCCTCGGTCGCCTCCAGCCGTACCGGCGTGTCGAGCAGGTTGCGCACCCGCAGCCGGATCAGCACCCACGGCTGTTCGCCCTCCGGGCAGAGGACCGTGCGTTCCAGCGCCACCCGCTCGTCGGCCACCCGGACGACGGCGAAGGTCGGCCCGAAGATCCGCTCAGATCCCGAAATATCGGTGGAAAGCTCGCCGATGCGGGTCACGCCGGTCCCCCGGGTGAGCCACAGCAGGCCGGTGTGCTCGTCGAACAGGTCGCTCAGCCCGTAGTTGTCCGACACCAGCGTGATCCGCCGGTTGCCCACGTGCGCGAAGTGCCGCCGCGTGGGCGGGTCCAGCACGGGGTCCCACTCGGCGCGCGGGTCCCGCTCCTGGTCCAGCGTGTACGCGAACGCGGGCAGCCCGTACGCCGTCGTCCACTCCCCGTACGAGCTCATTTGCGCACCCCTCCCAGGGTCAGCCCGGCGACGTAGTAGCGCTGCAGCAGGAACATCAGCGCCAGGGGCGGCACCGCCGTGATCAGCGCGGCGGTGCTGACCAGGCCGATGCTGAAGTCGTACTCGGTCTGGAGCTGCGACAGCCCCACCGGCAGCGGCCACAGGCCCGGGTTGTTGGCCACGATGAGCGGCCAGAGCAGGTTGTCCCACTGCGCGAGGAACTGCAGCAGGAAGAGCGTCAGCAGCGCGGGCCGCAGCAGGGGCACGCCGATGCGGGCGAAGATGCGCAGCTCGCTCGCCCCGTCCACCCGCGCGGACAGCAGCAGCTCGCGCGGCAGCGCCAGGGCGAACTGGCGGACCAGGAACACCCCGAAGGCGCTCATCATGAACGGCACGATCATGCCCTGGAAGGTGTCGATCCAGCCCAGCGCCTTGACGATGAGGTACATCGGCACGAGCACCACGATCGGCGACAGCGACAGCGTCCCCACGATCACCGCGAACAGCGCGCGGCTGCCGGGGAAGCGGAGCTGCGCGAGCGCGTACCCGGCGGCGGCGGACAGGATCACCTCGAGCACCGCGATGCCGAGCGAGAGGATCAGGCTGTTGCGCAGGTAGAGCGGGAAGCCGCCCTGGCCGAACAGCTGCGCCACGTGCGCGCCCAGCTGGGAGACGTCGAACGACAGCCCGCCGAGATCGCTCGCGTCCGAGGCCGAGGAGACCGCGAACATCGCGTACACCGGCAGCAGCATGACGGCCACGACCAGCGTCAAGACGGTCCCGCGTAAGACCTTCACCCGTCATCGCCTCCCCGCAGCACGCGGAACTGCGCGATCGACAGCGCCAGCATGGCCACGAGCAGCACCATCGCGATGGCCGACGCGTAGCCCATGCGCTCGAACGTGAAGCCGGTCGCCCACATGTAGAGCGGCAGCACCTCGGTCGCGCCCGCCGGGCCGCCCTTGGTCAGCAGGAAGGCCGGCACGAACGACTGCATCGCCCCGACCACCGCGATCACCAGCACGAACAGCAGCGTGCGGCGCAGCAGCGGCAGCGTGATGCGGAAGAAGATCCGCACCGGCCCGGCCCCGTCGAGCCCGGCGGCCTCGAAGACGCTCAGCGGCAGCCCCTGGAGGCCCGCCGTCAGGATGATCACGAACAGGCCGAGGTGCTTCCACGTCGTCATGATCACCAGGGCCCAGAGCGCCAGACCCTCGTCGGTCAGCCACGGCTTCGGCTCCGCGCCGGCCAGCCCGATCAGCGCGTTGGCCAGGCCGTCCTCGGCGAAGATCACCGACCAGGTCAGCGAGGTGGCCACCAGCGGCATCGCGGCCGGGATCATGATCAGCCCGCGCAGGAAGGCGTTGTAGCGGCCCGGCTTGCTCAGCGGCACGGCGATCGCCAGGGCGAGCACGATCGACGGCACCACGGAGCCGGCGGTGTAGACGGCGGTGACCCTGGCCGAGTTCCAGAAGCCGGGATCCTCCAGCATCCTGCGGTAGTTGTCCAGGCCCGTCCACTCGGGGGCGCCGGCGAGGTCGTAGCTGGTGAAGCTGAGGTAGACCGCCGACACGAACGGCACGACCCAGAAGACCAGGAAGTACAGGGCGGCGGGGAGGGACAGCAGGGCGCCGGTGCGCGCCTCCACCCAGCGCTGCCCCTGGCCCGAGACCCGCGCGACGCGAGGTGCGAGCCCCAGCGACAGCGTCATAGGGCGATCCGCATCGCCTGGTCGAAGTCGGCCGCGGCCTGCTCGGGGGTCTTCTTGCCGAACGCCACCGCGTCGCCGGCGTCGGTGAGCGCCTTGGCCATCTCGTTCCAGACGGGCGTCTGCGGGCCGAAGTCGGCGTGCGGGGCGGAGGCGGCCATGATGTCGATGGCCTTCTGGTCGGCCCCGGGCAGCTTCTCCCAGCCCTTGACCGGGGTGAGCAGGCTGGCGTCCTTGAGCTGCTTGGCGGCGACGTCCTCGCGCTGGAGGTAGTCGATGAAGTGCCAGGCGGTGAACTGGAGCTTGGACTTCTGGGCGACCGCCCAGCCCCACGTGTAGGCGGGGGCGACCGGCCGGCCCGACTCCCAGCGGGGCATCGGCGCGATGTCGAAGCCCTTGCCGAAGGTCAGCTTGGGGTTCAGCGTCGGGAACAGGTCCATCGCGAACAGCCCGGACACCAGCATGGCCGCCTCACCGGTGGCGAACAGCCCGAAGCCGGACAGCGGGTTCGACAGCTTGGGGTTGCCCAGACTGCCGTAGTAGCGCAGGGCCTCGACCCCGGCGTCCGAGGCGAGCGTGGCCTTGGTGGCGTCGGGGCTGAGTATCGTGCCGCCCTTGCCCTTGACCAGGGCGAGCAGCTGCATCAACGTCCACTGCGGGCTGCCCAGGATCCACTGCAGGCCCACCTTCTTGCCGTCGGCCGAGGTCAGCCGCTTGCTGTACTCGGCGACCTCCTCCCAGGTGGTGGGCGGCTTGTCCGGGTCGAGCCCGGCTTCGGCGAACCTGTCCTTGCGGTAGTAGAGGTAGCAGATCGTGTAGTCGATGGGGACGCCGTACAGCTTGCCCTCGTACGACAGCGAGCCGATCGCGTGCTCGTCGTACGCCTGGACCAGCGCCTTCTCGTCGGCCACGCCCATGGCCTTGGGGATGATCGGGGCGAGGCGACCCTTGCGGGCGTGGCCCGGGATCGTCCAGCCGCCGATCTTGACCAGGTCGGGCGGGACGTCGCCGGCGAACGCGGTCAGCAGCTTGGCGTCGAGCTTGTCGACCGGCACGTACAAGGGGGTGATGTCGACGCCGCCGAACTCCTGCATGTAGCTGCGCAGCAGCGGGTTGAAGACCTTGTCGTACGCCTTGGTCTGGTGCAGCCAGACGGAGAGTTTCCCGCGCGGCACCCCGTCGGCGGGGACCGTGGCGGCCGGTTCCGAGCCGCAGGCGGCGAGCAGGCCGGACGCCGTCGCGAGGGTGGCGGTTCTGAGCAGGGCACGGCGGGTCAACCTGGTCATGCTCGACCTCCCGGTATGGGGCCGGTATGGGGGTTTACTGGCCCATGAGAGCGTTGTTGGGGTCGTTGAGCTCCACGGAGAACACGGTGAGATCGCCGCGGGCGTGGCGGATGGTGTATTCGAGGGCGATCCCGCTCTCGGTGCACGTGCTGCGGGCGGTGGCCAGCAGGGCCGCGGCCATGGGCACGCGCAGCAGCTCGGCGAGCCGGTAGTCGGCGTTGACCGCGCCGATCGTCTCCCGGCCGCTCGCGGGGGTGAGGCCGTACTTGGTGCGCAGCAGGTCGTAGAGGGAGCCGGTGAGGTCCTCGTCGAGGATGCCGGGGACCAGCTCGACGGGCAGGTGGGCGCTTTCGAGCATGCAGGGCACGCCGTCGAGCAGGCGCAGCCGCTCGACGAAGACGATCTCCTGGTCCTCCCGCACGCCGAGCGCGGCGGCGGCGTCGGACCCGGCCTGCTGGAGGTGGGCCTTGAGCAGCCGCGTCGCGGGCTTGCGGCCCAGCCGCGCCATCGTCTCGGTGAACCCGACCGGCCGTGAGCCCAGCTCGGGGGCCACGGCCTGCGGGGCGGTGTAGGTGCCGCTCCCCTGCCTGGCCACCAGCAGCCCTTCCTGGACCAGGTCGCCGATCGCCCGCCGGGCCGTCGCCCTGCTCACGCCCGCGTAGACCATCAGGTCCTTCTCCGCGGGGATCATCGTGTCGGGCTCGCAGTCGCGGATCACCGCCCGCAGGCGCTCGCGCAGCTGGTAGTAGAGCGGCACCGCGGCTGACGGGTCGAGCGCCAGCCTGCGTTCCCAGTCGGTCATGACGTCTCCGCCTCAGTTGTACGGACGACCGTATCTTTTCTGCTCACCGGTCGAGTGTCAACCATGTGATCCCGCAGGACGCGAGCGCACGTGAAATGCGCCGGACGCACACCTCGGGGCCACTACGCTCCTTTAGAAGGGCGTTTCGTGGGGGCGGAGGGATGAGTGACGGTCAACGGGGCGGTAAACCATCAGGTGAGCACGGCGGCGGCCACAGCGGGTGAGGCCGTCGGGCGGGTGCTCGGCACGCAGGCGGCCTCGCCGCTGTCGTTCTGGGTCGGCCTGGAGCCGGGCAAGGTCGTCCAGCTCGACGACGTGGTGGTGACCAGGCGCGAGGTGCCCGGCCACGGTACCGTGCTCGTGGCCGGCGTGGTGACGACCGTGGAGGCCAGGCACGAGGGCGCCGCGTACGACTCCGACGTCTTCCTGATCGCCGACGGCGCACTGCCGGCCGCTGTGGTCGAGGTGGCGGAGGTGCGGGTGACGCGGGTCGAGCCGGAGGTGTTCGTGCCGCCGCTGCCCGGCTCCAAGGTCTTCCTGGCCGGCTCGGGCGACCGCGACCAGGCCCTCTACTTCGACGTGATGGACCGCCGCATCCCCTTGGGCATGGGCCGCGACGGCCAGCCGCTTTACGTCAACTTCGACTTCCTCGACGGCACCCGCGGCGCCCACGTGTCTATCTCCGGCGTCTCCGGCGTGGCCACCAAGACCTCCTTCGCGACCTTCCTGCTCTACTCGATCTTCAATTCGGGCGTGCTGGAGGGAGAGGCCGCCAACACCAAGGCGCTGATCTTCTCCGTCAAGGGTGAGGACCTGCTCTTCCTCGACCACGACAACGTGCGGCTCGACGAGCGCGCCAGAGGCGTCTACGCCCGGCTGGGGCTGCCCGCCAGGGCGTTCGGCAGCGTCCACGTCTTCGCCCCGCCCCGGCCGAACGACCCCAACGGCGTGCCGCACGTCTCGGCGCGCACGCAGGGGGTGAGCTCCTTCTACTGGACGCTGGTCGAGTTCTGCCAGGAGGAGCTGCTGCGCTTCGTGTTCGCCGACTCCGACGACGAGCGGGCCGGCTACTCCCTGCTGGTCGGCCAGGTCGCCGCCCGGCTGAAGGCGTGGGCCGAGCCGGTCGGCGACGGCGGCGCGGTCATGGTGCGGGGCACGTCCTGCCGTACGTTCACCGACCTCGTCGAGCTGCTGTCCGACGAGCTCCAGGACGAGGGCACGCGCGGCGAGTGGACCGGCGCGCAGACGCCGCTCGGCACCGTCAACGCGTTCCTGCGCAGGCTCCGCAGCGCCGTGCGGCCGCTGTCCCCGATCGTCCGGGGCGACCTGCCGTTCTACCGCAACCACTCGGTCCGCACCTCCGACGCGCAGGTGTCGATCGTGGACCTGCACAATCTGCCGGAGCGGGCGCAGCGGTTCGTGGTGGGCGTGGTGCTGCGCGGCGAGTTCCACCGCAAGGAGTCCTCGGGCACGGCCCGGCCGCTGCTGTTCGTGGTGCTCGACGAGCTCAACAAGTACGCCCCGCGCGAGGGCGACTCCCCGATCAAGGAGATCCTGCTGGACGTGGCCGAGCGGGGCCGCTCGCTGGGCGTCATCCTCATCGGCGCCCAGCAGACCGCCTCGGAGGTGGAGCGGCGCATCGTCTCCAACAGCGCCGTACGCGTCGCCGGCCGCCTCGACCCGGCCGAGGCCGCCCGGTCCGAGTACGGCTGGCTGCCTCCGGCCGTCAGGGAGCGCGCCACGATCGCCAAGCCCGGCACCATGTTCGTCGCCCAGCCGGAGATCCCGGTCCCGCTGGCCGTCGCGTTCCCCTTCCCGGCCTGGGCGACCCGGCCGGCCGAGGCCGCGACCGAGCCGGCGAAGGTGTCGGCCGATCCGTTCCAGGGCCTGCCCGGCGTCGAAGACGACATCCCGCCCTTCTGACCACAGGTGGTTTCGTGAAGATCCTGCACACCGCGGACTGGCACGTGGGCAAGGTGCTCAAGGGCCGCCCCCGCTTCGACGAGCACCGGGAGGTGCTGCGCGAGCTGGTCGCCGCCGCCCGCACCCACGACGTCGACGCCGTCATCGTGGCCGGCGACCTGTTCGACACCTCGGCGCCCACGCCCGAGGCCCAGTCGCTGGTGCTCAACGCGCTCATGGCGCTGCGCGGCGACGGCAGGGACGTGGTCGTGCTGGCCGGCAACCACGACAACCCGCAGCTGCTGGAGGTCTACCGGCCGGTGCTCGGCAAGCTGGGCCTGCACGTCATCGGCTCGTTCCGGCGCCCGGACGCGGGCGGCACGCTGGCCTTCACGGCGCGCTCGGGCGAGCCGGTGCGGCTGGCGGTGCTGCCGTTCCTGTCGCACCGCTATGTCGTACGCGCCGCCGAGGTCCTCACCGGCACCGCCGCCGACCACAACCGCGACTACGCCGCCCGCATCGGCGAGCTGATCGGCGCGCTCACCGCCGGCTTCCACGCCGACACCGTCAACCTGGTCACCACCCACGGCACCCTGCCCGGCGGGGCGTTCGGCGGCGGCGAGCGGGAGGCGCAGTCGATCTTCTCCTACTACTTCGAGCCGACCGCGTTCCCGGCCACCACCCAGTACGCCGCCCTCGGCCACCTGCACCGCCGCCAGCAGATCCCCGGTCCGTGCCCGATCTGGTACAGCGGCTCGCCGCTGGCCGTCGACTTCGGCGAGGAGGGCAACACCCCGGGCGCGCTGCTGGTCGAGGTCACCCCGGGTAAGCCCGCCGTGGTGCGGGAGCTGGCCTTCGCCTCGGCGCGGCGGCTGCGCACGGTACGCGGCACGCTGGAGCAGCTGGAGGCCATCGAGCCGGGCGACGACTGGCTCAAGGTGATCGTGGAGGAGAAACCCCGGGTGGGTCTCGCCGACGACGTGCGCGGCCTGCTGAACGGCGCCGTGGACGTGGTCCTGGACGAGCGGTTCCGGCCGGTGCCCGCCACGCGCAGGACCGGCTCGGCCGAGCACAGCCCGCGCGAGCTGTTCCGCGAATACCTGACCGCCACCGGCCGCCACGACGAGCAGGTGGCCACGCTGTTCGACCGGCTCTACGACGAGGTGACCGGCTGATGCGACCCCTCCTGCTGCACCTGGACCACTTCGGCAGCTTCCGCGAGCCGGTGACCGTCGACTTCTCCGACACCGAATACTTCGCGCTCGTGGGCCCGACCGGCGCCGGCAAGAGCACGATCATCGACGCGATCTGCTTCGCCCTGTACGGCACGGTGCCGCGCTGGGGCAGGGAGAACTCCATCGCCCACGCCCTGGCCCCGTCCGTCGCGGCCGGCAAGGTGGCGATGGTGTTCGACAGCAACGGGCGGCGCTTCGGCGTGGCCCGGTCGATGGTGCGCGACGCCAAGGGCGCGGTGCGCACCAAGGAGGCCAGGCTCGACGAGCTCGACCCGGCCGCGCCGCTCGAGCAGGCGTTCGACGCGGTGGTCAAGCCGCTCGCCGAGGGCGAGAACGTCACCCCGGAGGCACAGCGGGTGACCGGGCTGGAATACCGGTTCTTCACCCAGTGCGTGGTGCTGCCGCAGGGGCGCTTCGCGGAGTTCCTGCACGCGGCGCCGCGCGAGCGGCAGGACCTGCTGGTGCAGCTGCTCGACGCCGACGTCTACGAGCGGATCAGGCAGAGCGCCGCCCGCGAGGAGGAGGCCGCCAAGCAGGCCGCCTCCTTCGCCCGCGACCAGCTCACCAAGCTGTCCGGCGCGACCGCGGAGGCCGAGCGGGAGCTGGCGGAGCGGCTGGAGGCGCTGCGGCGGCTGGCCGAGACCATCGGCGCCGACCTTGACCTGCTGCGGGCCCGCGAGGGCGACATCCGCCGGGCCGAGCAGGAGCTGGCCGTCATGGCCGAGCGCCGGTCGATGCTGTCGGCGCTGCGCATGCCCGCCGCCGTACCCACGCTGGCCTCGGCCCGCCGCGCCGCCGCCGAGGCGGTCGAGGCGCTGACCGGCGAGGTGGCCACGCTGGAGGCCGACGACCACGAGGCGTACGAGGCGCTGGCCGCGCTGGGCGACCGGGGCGCGCCTCGGGCGGCGCTGACCGCGCTGGACGCCCGCGAGCGCCTGGCCGCCGACGCCGCCCGCGCGCGCGCCGAGGCCGCGACGGCCGCCGCGTCGCTGCGGGACCTGGCCGGCGCGCGGGAAGCCGCCGAAGAGGCGCTGGCCGCCGCCGAGACCCAGCGGGAACGGCTGCGCGACGCCCACGCGGCCGCCCACCTGGTCCCGCGACTGGCCGTGGGCGAGCCGTGCCCGGTCTGCCGGCACCCCGTCTCCGAGCTGCCCCGGCACGAGCCGCCCGCCGACATCCGCGCCGCCGACCGCGTCCTCGCCGGCACGCGCGAACGCGCCGAGCGCGCCAGGGCCGCCCACGCGCGCGCCGAGACCTCGGCGTCGATGCTCACCGCGCAGGCCGCGCGGGCGGAGTCCGAGCTGGCCGCGCTGCCCGCCCCCGGGGACCGGGCCGAGCTCGAAGGCCGGCTGGCCGCGATCGCCAAGGCCGACGAGCTGGCCACCCAGGCACGCAGGGCGCTGCGCGCCGCCCGCGGGAAGCTGGACGAGGCGCGGGCCGGCGCCGAGCGGACCGAGCGGCAGGCCGAGAGCGCCTGGCGGGAGCTGGAGGCGGCCCGTGACCGGCTGCTCGTCTCCGGCCGGCAGGAGGACCCGCCGCCGCTCCTCGACCGGCGCGACCTGCACCAGGCGTGGACCGAGCTGCTCGGCTGGCGGGACCGGGCCGCGCAGGCCGCCCGCGCCGAGCTGGCCGAACGCGAGGAGCAGCTCGCGCAGGCCCGCGCCCGGCTCACGGCCGACCGCCGCCGGCTGACCGAGCGGCTGGCCGAGCACGGCGTGGTCGCCCCGCGCGACGCCTCGCCCGACCAGCTCGGCGCCGCCGTCGCCGGGACCGTCGCGCGCGCCGACAGCGCTCTCGAACGCCTCAAGGAGGAGCGCAAGCGCGCCGCCGACCTCGAGCTCCAGGTCTCGGGGAAGGAGCACGAGGCCAAGGTCGCCCACGAGCTCGCCCTGCGCCTGCGGGCCAACGCCTTCGAGCGCTGGCTGTGCGCCGAGGCCCTGGCCGTGCTGGTCGCCTCGGCCTCCGACACGCTGCGCGAGCTGTCCGACGGCCAGTACGAGCTGGCCCTCGGCGACAAGACCGGCGACATCGAGGTCATCGACTACGGCGAGGCCGGCCTGCGGCGCAGCGCCCGCACCCTGTCCGGCGGCGAGACCTTCCAGGCCGCCCTCGCGCTGGCCCTGGCGCTGTCCGGCGCCGTCGCCCGGGGCCTGGACTCGATCTTCCTGGACGAGGGGTTCGGCACGCTCGACCCGGCCACGCTCGACACCGTTGCCGGCACCCTCGAACGCCTGGCCGCCGGCCAGGACCGCCTGATCGGCGTCGTCACGCACGTGCCCGCGCTGGCCGATCGCGTGCCGGTGCGCTTCGAGGTCAGGCGCGACGGCAAGGGCTCCCACGTGCGGAAGGCGGCCATCGCTCCATGACGGGATTCACCGTCGACCCGTGGGACCCCGGCTACGCCGCCGCCCTCGCCGTCGAGAACCTCTCCGAGATGGGCGCCACCAGCGCCGAGCTGGTCATCGACATCGAGCGGCCGGCCGCCGACTGGAAGCCCGTCACGCCCGGGCCCGACGCCTCCCCTCCCGAAACGCTGCTGGTGGCCGACGGGGTCCGCAGGATCGACGCCCGCGTGTGGGTCGACGATCCCGACGCGCCCATGCCCGTCCCGGGGATCGCGGCGTCGTACGCGGCCGGCATCGTCCGCTGCGGCCCGGACGGCGCCGACCTGGCGGCCATCCAGGTCAACCGGTCGCTGATCTCCGCCTCGCCGCACACGCCCGAGGTCAAGACCACGCACGCCACGTACGAGCCCAGCAAGGCCGCCGACGCGAGCTTCGAGGAGCTGTCCCTGGCGTTGCAGCGGCTGGTCACCCAGCTGGAGGTGGACCTGGCGGTGCGGCACCGCGACCGCGGCGACGACCTGCTGCTGGTGGACGGGCCGCTGCGGGGGCGTACGCACCTGCCGCGCACGATCGGCTACATCAAGACCCACCACACCGCCTACCTACCGCCGCCGCAGTCCGCGGTGGTGGCCGCGCTCGCGCCGGGCCAGCGCACGCCCGTGTTCCTGATGGGCACGAGCTGGCGGCGGCACGCCTGGTACCTGCGGCTTCCCGTCCAGTCGTCCGCGCCGTGGGCGGGCGTGGCGCGTTGCGAGGCCAGCGCCGAGCTGGACCCGGCCCAGGTCGTACGGCTGGCCGACGCGGTCACCCTCGCCCTGCCGCCGCTGGCCGGCGTGGACTACAAGGACCCGCGCGCGCCGCAGAACCTGGTCCCCATCGGCGGCCTGGAGAAGCTCCTGCGCCACCACCTGGGCGACAGCCGCCTGCTCTACCGCGCGCTGCGCACGGCGGCGGCCGGATAACCGCCCGCTCCGCACGGCGACGGCCGGTCGGCCACGTGCTCCACCGCGGGCCGGCGCGTTCTGGGAACGGGCCCGTCACGAAAAGCTTCGCTAGCCGTCAGGGAGGGAATGTCAGCGGCCCTGACCGGCGGGCGCCTGCCTAGCGTGGGCGCATGGGTGACTGGTGGGCGGCCTTCAAGCGATCGCCGTACTTTCCCGCGTCCGTCCTGGCGCTGATCCTCTCGGCGGGGGCGGGGCTGTTCGCCGGGTCGTACACGTACGCCATGGCCTCCCCGACGCCGCACCACATGCCCGTGGCGGTCGTCGGCGTCAGCGCCCAGACCGTGCGCGGGAAGGCCTTCGTCGCCGGTCTGGAGCAGTCTTTGGAGTCGTCGCTCGTCCTGCGCTTCCAGCGGACGTACGCCGACGCCGTAAGAGCCATCGAGGAGCAGCGGGCCTTCGCCATATTCGCGGTGCGCGGGAACGACGTCGAGATGGACGTCTCGAGCGCCTCGGGCGCGTCGGTGGCGCTGCTGCTCGTCGAGCAGGCTCCACGCGTCGCCGCCCGGGTGGGGGTGCGCCTCACGATGAGGGACATCAAGCCGCTCCAGCGAGCCGACCCGCGCGGCCTGGCGATCTTCTACATCACGCTCGCCGCCGTGATCATCGGCTTCACCGGGGCGGCCCAGCTGAGCGCCAACGCCGCCCAGCTCAATCCCGGCGAGCGGATCGCCTTCACCGCCGCCTACGCCGGGCTCGGGGCGTTCGCCATCGTGGCGATCGTGGACTGGCTGCTGGGCGCGTTGAAGCTGCCGGTCCTGGAGTCGTGGTTGATCCTGGCGCTGACCATGTTCGCGACGGGGATGGTGTTCACCATGTTCCACGCCTTCCTCGGACGCTGGGCGATGCTTCCCACCTGGGGGCTGATGGTGCTGCTGGGCAACCCCTCCTCCGGCGGGGCGGTGTCGTGGCCGCTGCTGCCGTCACCGCTGGGCGTCATCGGCCGCTGGCTGCCGCCGGGTGCGTCGGTCAACGCCCAGCACACCGCCGTCTACTTCCACGGCCACCAGAGCCTGATGCCGTTCCTGGTGCTGGGGGCGTGGTCGCTGGTGTCCTGCGTCGTCTTCCTGATCTGGCGCAAACGCCACCCCGGGGGCCGCACCGACGCCCCCTCATGAGCCGGTCAGCCGCGTGGGGCGCGGCGGTCGCGGCGGCGTTCGAGCTCTTCCTCGCCGACCAGGGTGAGCATCGGCTCGCCCGGGGCGCACAGCATCACGACGACGAAACGGCTCCACGTGTCGGGGAGGTTGTTGGCCGCCTGGTAGTGGATGACGTCACCGCCCGGCTCCCAGAAGGCCTCGCCGGCGCGGATGACCCGCTCGGGCTCGCCCTCCAGCTCGAAGATCATTTCTCCTTCGAGCATGTAGCCGAAGACCGGGCCGGCGTGGCGGTGCGGCGGGGTGCCCGGGTCCCCCGGTGGCAGCTCGATCAGGGCGGTCATCGAGCAGGCCCCTTCGGGGACCGTGGGGTGCTGCTCCTGAAGGAGGGTCAGGACGGTGTTGGATTGCATGTCCAGGAGGCTATGGGCCATTCGGCCCTATGAGATAGGCCATTTGCGGTCCGACCGATTGGACCAATTCCCAGTGTTCATCTTTCCTTTAGTGATCTTTGTCGTTATTTGCCCCATTCTGCGGGGATCATTGCGGTGTCCGTCGCACCCCCCACGAGGAGGCTTCGTGCACACCCCGCAACGCTCCGGACGTTCCTGGCCGGTGAGGCTCACCGTCGTCCTCACCGCCTTCGTGTCCCTCATCGGCCTGGTCGGCATCACCCCCGCCAACGCCTCGGTCTACAACTCCTGCACCATCTCGCGGTGCTCCGACGCGCGCTCGGCCAGCTCGACCTGGGCCTCCAAGGGCTACCCCACCTCCAGCGGCTGGTACTCCTGGCCGGACGGCCGCTACAACTACACCGGTGGGCGCTTCTACAACCGCGAGGGCCAGCTGCCCAGCGGCGCCACCTACTATGAGTACGACGTGTACTCCCGGGCGCGCGGGGCCGCGCGTGACGCGTACCGGATCGTCGTGAACCGCAGCACCGGCGTGGTGTGGTTCTCGCCCAACCACTACACCGACTTCTACCGCCTGTAGGGACGCACGCCCATGACCTCCGCCGAACGTCCCCTGCCGTCCTGGCTCACGGTGTCCACCGGCCCGGCGCCGGCGGTGGTCGACGGGCGGGCCTGCCGGACCCGCGCCACCTTCTTCGAGGAGGTGGCGCGGGTGTTGCGCCTGCCCGCCTACTTCGGCCGCAACTGGGACGCGCTCACCGACTCGCTGCGCGACACCGGCGCCGTCGCCCTGTTCGTGGCGCACGCCGAGGAACTGCTCGGCGACGAGCCTCCCGAGCAGTTCGCCACGCTGCTGGCGGTCCTCTCCGACGCCGCCGAAGCCGGGCTGACCGTCACCCTGAACACCGAGCCCACCCATGAGGCCCTGCTCCGGGAGCGGACCGCCGCCGCACTGAGCTGAACCAGGGCGACCAGCACTATGGGGAGCACAGGTACGGGCGGGAGAGTGTCAGGGCGGTCGCCGTGAGGGCCATCCCGAACAGGACCGGCGCGAGGTGCCAGAGGTCGACGTACCCGATGGCCAGGTGGGTGAGGACGGCAGGCACGAACCCGGCGACGGCCGCGAGCGACAGCGTCCACCAGACCCACGACTCACCCCGCCGCCATCCCCAGGCGCTCAGCAGGGTGATCGCCGCCGCGGCGGCCAGCAGCGCCCCGCCGAACCCGGCCCTGTCGTGCGCGACGAACGGCAGCAGCCGCGTCCCGGCCGCCGCCCGCAGCGCGTCCGGCCCGGTTCCCAGGTACTCCAGGTCGCTCGGGACGAAGACGCCGCCGAGACCGACGGCCGACACGGCCACGCCGCCGACGAACAGCCCGGCCCCGGTGACCACCATGAGGAGCTGGCCGGTGAGCGCCCGGCGGCGTTCGCGTTCGGGTCCGTCCGGGCGGGAGATCCATCGAGGGCGCTCCCGGGGCCGCCGGGCCGCGGCCAGGAACATGGGGAGGAGCACGACGGCCAGCGCCGTGTGCAGCGGCTCCACGTACCCGTGGGTGAAGAGGTAGGGCACGGCGGCGAACCCGATCGCCCCCGAGACCAGGTACGCCTCGCGCGCCCACGGCCACCCGCGGCGCATGCCTCCGGCGGTGAGTCCGAGGTAGAGGACGCCGACGGCCACCATCGTGCCCGCCAGCGTGATCCGGTCGTGC
Source organism: Nonomuraea sp. NPDC051941 (assembly GCF_044593615.1). NCBI lineage: Bacteria > Bacillati > Actinomycetota > Actinomycetes > Streptosporangiales > Streptosporangiaceae > Nonomuraea > Nonomuraea sp. NPDC051941. The sequence continues at coordinate 9,184 of NZ_JBIUCF010000032.1, read as the reverse complement.
CGCAGGAAGTGGACCAGGTGGTGGTTGACGGCGTGTAACGCCTCCTGGTCCATGTCGAGGAAGGCGCGGTCGTACCAGAGCAGCACCGGCCCGAGCGCGACCGCCGCGGCGACGAGCCCGGCGACCGCGATGACGGCCCCGGTCACCAGCCCCCACCACCAGCCGGGCCACCGTCGGGGGTCACGGCCGACGGCCCGCAGCGAGGGGGCGGGCGCGGTGGTGGTCGCCGCCTCCATCACCCGCCCGAACCACCCGGGGCCTGCCTCGATCAGCAGGGCCGGTGTGGCGAGCACGATCTTGGCGGGATCGGCAAGAATGCGGGCCGCCGCTCCAACGGCCGGGGAAGCGGGCAACACGATGCCCCCTTCACACACCCCCACACCGCACTCGGCCCCGCCCACTCCCACGCCGCGCTCAAGTTCACCCTCCTCCAGTCCGCGCTCCCCCCGGGGCACGCCGCGCTCTGCCTGGGGCTCCTCCACGCCCTGGTCTAACCGAGGCCACTCCACGTCGCGCCCCGACCGAAGCTCCTCCTCGCCGCGCTCCGCCCGAGGCTGCTCCTCGTCGTCCGTCGGCAGGATCGCGTCCGCGTGTGCTGCCAGGGCGGCGGTCACGGCCGGGTCCCCCGTGCGGACCAGCAGCGGCACCCGCCTGCCCGCGGCCGCCTCCCGTACCAGCGGCACGTCCGCGAGCCCGACCGGCTCTACCAGGATGAGCCCCGCCCCGAGCGGCGGCAGCGCACGTACCGCGTCCCGGGCCACCTCCGGCGGCACCGCCGCGCCCAGCCGGCTGCGCACCGCCACTCCGCCCACGGTGCCCGACAGGTGCGCGGGCGGGTGCCGATGCCCGAGCAACCGCGCGACCGCCCGCCCGCCGCCGGGCAGCGATCCCGTCCAGGCCAGCGTCCGGAGCGCCACCCGCCGCGACCGCCGTACGCCCAGCAGCGCCCCCGCTACCCCCCGCAGCGGCTGGTACGTCCAGTCAGGCATCGCTCCCCGGCCCTCCGTTCGGCCCTCCACCCGGCATTCCATCGAGCTCGGGCGGCGGGTCGGTGCCCCGTTCCGCCGACTCGGGTGGCGTCCAGCCGAGGAGTGGATCCATCGACCGCAGCAGCAGCCTGGGCGGCACCAGGCGGGCGGCGAGGTTCCGTGACCACGCCCCCGGTCCCCACGCCATCAGGGACGCCGCCCCCATCCGGGCCGATCGGCGCACGATCGCCTGGGTACGGGGCCGCCGCACCCGGTCGTACCGTGCGAGCGCCACGTCCACGTCGCGGTCCGAACGCAGGCAGGCGGCCAGCGTGACCGCGTCCTCCAGCGCCGTGCCCGCCCCCTGCCCCAGCGCCGGGTCCATCGCGTGCGCCGCGTCCCCCAGCAGCGCCACCCTCCCCCGCACGTACGTGGCCAGCGGCGGCATCGCGTACACGTCGTGCCGCAGCGCGGCGTCCTCGGGCACGGCCGCCAGCAACTCGGGCACCGGATCGGGCCAGCCGCCGAACCTGCTCACGAGCCCCGCGTACGCGTCCTCCTCGCCGCCTTCGGGCGCCCGGGCCGCAGCGAAGCAGTAGAACCGCCCGCCCGGCATCGCGGCGAACCCGAAGCGCTCCCCGCGCCCCCAGAAAATCGCCCCTTCGGCGCCTCGCCCGCCCAGCGGCTCGGTCACCGCCCGCCACGCCGTACACCCGGCATACCGAGGCGCCCGCGCCTCCGGCCACCCCTGCCGCCGCACCCGGCTACGGATCCCATCGGCCCCCACCACCAGGTCCGCCCGCACCCGCCCGGCTCGGCGCTCGGCCGACTCCTCCTCACCGCCCGCCCAGACCCGCCTGTCCCGGTGCTCGACCACCACCCCCGCGCCGTCCACCCGCGCCCGTACGTCCCGATACTCGACCACCACCCCGTCGCCGTCCGGCCGCACGGCTTGCACCTCGATGCCGGGCCGCAGGAGGTCCGCCGGCAGTGCCGCCACGAGGACCCGCACCAGCTCGGCCCGGTGCACCATGAGCAGCGGCCACCCGTGCCGCCTCGCCACGTCGGCGTTGTCGGTCCTGGACAGCCATCGCCCGGCCCGGTCCCGCACCCCGCCCACGGTCTCCACGCCGGCGATCGCCCGTACCCGGTCGGCCAGGCCCAACGCGGCGAGGGCGCGCGTGGCGTTCGGCCAGAGCGCCAGTCCCGCCCCGATCTCGCCGAACTCGATGGCCCGCTCCAGCACGGTCACCCGCCACCCGATCCGGTGCAGCGCGATCGCCGCCGCCAGCCCTCCGATCCCCCCGCCGACCACGACCGCAGCAGGCACGACCCGCACCCCCGACATCCTTTTGAGCGACTGCTTAATCAGACCATAGACCGATTTAAGCGATCGCTCAACCGCCTCGATGGCGGCAACCCTGGCATGGGAAGGACGGGAGCCGGCGGGGAGCGCGGCCGATGGTGACCGCGCTCCCCGATAGGACAGATCCCGTCAGTGGGGCAGCAGGATCTTGTCGACGATGTAGACGGTGGCGTTGCTCGTCGTCACGCCGCCGCAGACGATCTTGGCGTCGTTGATGGTGAGGTTCTCACCGGAGCCCTTCACGGTCAGGGACCCGCCCTGCATGGTCTTGAGCGTGGCACCCTCGACCAGGTCGGACGGCGCCTTCTTGCCCATCACGACGTGGTAGGACAGCAGCTTGGTCAGCGCTTCCTTGTTGGCCATGAGCTTGTCCTGGGCTTCCTTCGGGATCGCGTCGAACGCCTTGTTGTCCGGCGCGAAGACCGTGATGTCCGTGGCGGAGTCCAGTTTCTCCTCGAGCCCGGCCTTCTTCACCGCCTCCGACAGCTTGGACAGCTCGGAGATCTTGGAGAGTGCGGTGCCGACGGGCTGGTCCGCGGCCTCGGCCAGGTTGCCCTCGATCGCGGAGCAGCCGGGTCCGGACGGGCTGGCGGCGGCGGTCGCGGTCGGCGAGGGCGACATTTCCGGAGAGGTGGGCGACATCTCTGGCGAAGTCGGCGACATCTCCGGGGCGGCGGTCGTTTCCTCCGGCGATGGCACCGGCGTACGCGTGTGGACAGCTGCGCCGGCGGTACCAGTGGCACCGGCGGCCAGCGCCAGCGCCGCCGCGAGAAGCACTTGTTTCACTGTGATCCCCCCGAGTTCGGAGTGCCGCGGCGGGCGAACCTGCCACGGCTCGAACGCAGCCCCGGGCTCGCACCCCGGCTGCCTCTCCAGTGTGGGCAGCCATTGAGAACACGGGAGTTACATTTCACCCAAAAAGCCACAAAAGCCGTACACCACAACTTTTGCCCGCCATATCTCGGCGCAGGTTTGGAACCCGACGGGCCCGGCCCGCCGGGGCCCGCGGGCGTCGGGTCCCTTTAAGAAGCGTTCAGAGCACCGGCCGCAGGGCGATGATCGCCGTGGCTGGGCAGCGGCGGCTCAGCCGCCGCGAGCGGGGCGGGGATCGACGACAGCGCGCCGGTCTCCGCCTGCGGGACGTCGAGGGGGATCGCGATGATGGCGGCCCGGCCGTCGGCGGAGACGGCGTTCTTGACGTTCCCGGCGAACGGGCTGGTCACCAGCGCGACCTGGTCGAGCCGTTCGATGTCCCGTACGGCCGCCTCCACCGCGCTCCTGACGGCGGGCACGTCGGCGCGAGCGTGCTCCGGCATCACCACCACCATCCGCGCCGACGTGCCGCTGACCTCGGGGAAGACGTGGGAGAGGTGGTCGAGTGCGTCCTGTGACTGCGAGCCTGACGGACCCGGCGCGGCGCGACGCCGTCGCGATCGGGGCGGGGGTGCCCCCGAGCGCGCGGCCGGCGTGGCGGCCGGGCTGGCGCGCTGAGAGACGGCCCGGCGCTACCGGGATCCCGGGGGCGGAACGGGTAGCGTGGACGGATGAGCAAGTCGTTCCTGGAGCCGGCCGAGTGGTACGCGACCCTTCCGGCGTTCTACGCCTCGGCGTGCGTGCTGCTCACCGATACCGAGGACCGGGTCCTCATGGTCAAGCCCAACTACCGGCCCCACTGGGCGATCCCCGGCGGCATCATGGAGGCCGACGAGCACCCCCACGAGTGCGCGGTCCGCGAGGTCGAGGAGGAGCTCGGACTGCGCGTGACGGTGAGCGGGCTCCTGGTGGTGGACTGGGTGCTGCCGGTGGGCGACCGGCCGCAGAGCATGGCCAATTTCCTGTTCGACGGCGGCACGGTCACGGATCCGAGCCAGATCGTCCTGCAGGCCTCGGAGCTCGACGACTTCGGCTTCTTCCCCTGGGACGAGGCCGCCGGACTGCTCCCCGCCGCCACCACCGCCCGCATCCCGGCGGCACGGCGGGCACGCAAGGACACCCGCACCGTCTACCTCCCCTTCACCCCCCAGTAGCCCCTCTCGGTACGTCCAGGCACCTGTGGTGCGTTCCGCGCGTCCCCAAAACCTAGGGACTCTAGGAAATAGGCTAGCATTCCTAGGAGCGACCGAAAGGGGATCATCATGGCCACGCTGGACGTACCAGGCGCCAGGCTTTACTACGAGGTCAGCGGCGACGGACCCGCACTTTTGCTGCTGCCCGGCGGCGGCGGTGACGCGGCGATCTTCGACGCACTGGCCGGCCCGCTCGCCGAGCACTTCACGCTCATCACCCTCGACCCGCGCGGCTACTCGCGCAGCCACCTCGACGGCCCGGCCGTGGACCAGCGGGTCGAGGTGCAGAGCGAGGACGCCCGCCGGCTGCTCGACGCCGTCACCCCCGACCGGCCCGCCTACGTCTTCGGCGGCAGCAGCGGCGCCATCGTCGGCCTCGACCTGCTCGCCCGGCACCCTGAGCGGGTGCGCCGCCTGGTCGCCCACGAGCCGCCGTGCTTCGCCGTCCTCCCCGACGCCGCCGCGCAGCGGGCCTTCGTCGAGGAGGTTCACCGGCTCTTCCGCGAGCAGGGGCTCGCGGCCGCGTCCGCCCGGTTCATGGAGGGCATCGGCGGGACCCTCCGGCCGCTGCCGGACCCGGTCTCGCTGCCGCCCCGGGCCGCCGAGATGATGGCCCGGCTGATGAACAACGCTCCGATCATGATGGAGCATGAGTTGCGGCAGTTCACGTCGTACGTCCCCGACCTGGCCGCGCTCGGCCGCGTCGCCGACCGGCTGGTCCTGGCCGCCGGGCGCGAGACCAGGGGGCACCTGCCGTACCGGCCGGCGGCGCTGCTGGCGGAGCGGCTCGGGCTCGGGCTGGTCGAGTTCCCCGGCGGGCACAGCTTCACCGACGCCCCCGAGGAGTTCGCCAAGCAACTGATCGAGGTGCTCACCGCCCCCTGACCGGGGCTCTCACGCGCCGGCCACCTCGCGCATCAGCTCGGCCGAGGCCATCGGGTTGCCGTAGTCGCGCGAGTGCACGATGAGCCCGTCCCGCACCGTCACGATCATGACGTACGTGGAGGCGAACGGTCTGCCCGTGGCCGTGACGGACCCGTGCAGGGTGAACTCGGCCACCACCACGTCCGGGTCCGCGGTCTCCAGCAGGTTGACCGCGTCCGCGCGCTCGAATCGCCACAGCCCCTTCACCGCCTCGACCCGGGCGCGCAGGAGGTCGCTGCCGACCGAACGCGTGGGCACGCCCGGCGGGGCGAACGGGATCTCGATGACCACGTCCGGCGCGTACAGGGCGAGCATCGCCTCGTAGTCGCCGGTCGCCGAGACCTCGATCAGCCGCGCGGCGACCTCCCTGGCGCTCCCGGGCCGCACGGGCGCGAGCACGGCCGCCAGTTCGGGCAGCATGCCGACGGCTTCGGCGGCGCCCACGGCGTTGGGGTAGTCGAGGTAGGAGACCACGGCGCCGTCGCGGACGCGGATCACCCCGAGGGACGAGGCGAACCGGAACGGCGTGCCACCGGCGCTGCCCTCCGGCTCGAACTCGACGACGACCACCTCCGGGTCGGCGGCCTCGTAGACGGTGGCGTGGACGTCGTCGAAGCTCAGCAGCCGAGCGATCCCGCCGGAGGCGCCCCGTTTCATGTGCTCACGGATGGTTTGCGCGCCTTCGAACCGGCGCGGCTGCCCGGGCATGCCGAACCGCAGCTCATAGACGGCGTCGTCGGCGAACACGGCGGTGAAGGCGTCGGCGTCCCTGCTCGCCAGGGCCTGGCGCAGGTGCTCGACGACCGCCTGAAGGTTCTCGGACATGGTGAATCCCCTCGGAGAGAACGGAATAGAATCGGAACGCACGCCCCGTTTCAGGATTGGACGATACGGAACGCGCGCCCCGTTTGTCTAGAAGGGAGCCATCGATGACGCCGGACAAGCCGCTGCGCGCCGACGCCCGCCGCAACCGCGACCGCGTGCTGCAAGCCGCCGAGGCCGCGTTCTCAGCCGAGGGCATGGCGGTGCCACTGGACGAGATCGCCCGGCGGGCGGGCGTCGGCGCCGGCACGGTCTACCGGCACTTCCCCTCCAAGGAGGCGCTGTTCGAGGCCGTGATCCACGACCGGATCGGGCAGTTCGCCGACGAGGCCCGCACGCTCTCGGCGGCGGAGCGGCCCGGCGAGGAGTTCCTCGCGTTCCTGGGCCGGGTGATCGATCAGGCGATGCTCAACAAGGCGTTGTGCGACGCCCTGGAGGCCGCCGGATCGCCGGTCAAGCCCTCCGACGGCGTCCAGCGCGACGTGTGGGAGGCCTTCGGCGCCCTGCTCGGCGCCGCCCAGCGCGCCGGCGCCGTCCGCGCCGACGTCGACGTCTCCGACCTGCGGGCCCTGCTGTCGGGGGCGCTCGCCATGGAACGCCACGCCCGCGACAGCGACCGCCCCGCCGGTCGGCTGACCGGGTTCCTGTTGGACGCCCTGCGCCCTCGCCCCTGACCCCGCGAAAAGATGGACGCGGCAGGGGCCCGCGGGGCATCCTATGGCGTGCTGTTGCGCCAGTTGGAGTATCTGGTGGCCCTGGCCCGGGAGCGGCATTTCGCCCGTGCCGCCGCGGCCTGTCACGTCTCCCAGCCGTCGCTGTCGGCGGCCATCCGCAAGCTCGAACGCGAGCTGGACGTCCCCCTCGTCCGGCGCGGCCAGCGCTTCGCCGGGCTGACCCCGGAGGGCGAGCGGGTGCTGCTGTGGGCCCACCGGATCCTCGCCGACGCCGACGCCCTGCGCCAGGACCTGTCGAAGATGCGCGAAGGACTGTCGGGCACGCTGCGGATGGGCGCGATCCCGACCGCGCTGACCGCCGCCTCGCTGCTGACCACGCCGTTCTGCGAGCGCTACCCGCACGTACGGGTCCTGCTGACCTCGCTGTCGTCGCGGGAGATCACGCGGCGGCTGGCCGAGTTCGAGATCGACATGGCGATGACGTACCTCGACGACAAGGAGGAGTTCGGCGAGGTGCATCCCCTCTACGAGGAGCGCTACCTGCTGCTGACCCCGTCCGACGGCGAGCTGGCCGAGCGCCGGGTGGCACGCTGGGCGGAGGTGGCCGCGCTGCCGCTGTGCCTGCTGGCCCCCGAGATGCGCAACCGCCGCATCCTGGACGCCAACTTCCGCCAGGCCGGCGCGGTGGCCGTGCCCGCGATCGAGACCGACACCGTCTCGGCCCTGTTCGCGCACGTCGCGACCCACCGCTGGTCCAGCGTCATCGCGCACGCGTGGCTGCACATGTTCGGGGTGCCCGAAGGCATGCGGGTCGTCCGGCTGGAGCGGCCCGCCCGGGAGCCGCGCGTGGGGCTCGTCCTGGCCGGCACGGGCCCGGAGTCGGTGATGGCCCGGGCGCTGCTGGACCTGGCCCGCGACCTCGACCTGCGCGAGGTGTTCGACCGGCTCACCCACGACCACCTGGCATAGAAGCCCTCTATCATCCGATAGGCACAAACGCTTTGACCTGCTGATATACGGCGGCGGACAGTGAGATCATCCCCCGACCGACGAGGAGCAGAGGCCATGGCCAAGGTGCTGTGCGTGCTGTACGACGACCCGATCGACGGATACCCGACCACCTACGCGCGGGACGGCCTGCCCGCGCTGACCGGCTACCCGGGCGGCCAGACGCTGCCCAGCCCCAAGGCGATCGACTTCACCCCCGGCCACCTGCTCGGCAGCGTCTCCGGCGAGCTGGGCCTGCGCCGCTTCCTCGAAGAACGCGGCCACACCCTGGTGGTCACCTCCGACAAGGACGGCGACGACTCCGAATTCGACCGTGAACTGGCCGACGCCGACGTGGTGATCTCCCAGCCGTTCTGGCCCGCGTACCTGACCGCCGAGCGCATCGCCCGCGCACCCAAGCTGAAGCTGGCCGTCACCGCCGGCATCGGCTCCGACCACGTCGACCTCGACGCCGCCATCGCCCGCGGCATCACCGTCGCCGAGGTCACCTACTGCAACAGCATCAGCGTCGCCGAGCACGTCGTGATGATGATCCTGTCCCTGGTGCGCAACTACCTGCCCTCCCACCGGACGGTGCTGGACGGCGGCTGGAACATCGCCGACTGCGTCGCCCGCTCCTACGACGTCGAGGGCATGCACATCGGCACCGTCGCCGCCGGCCGCATCGGCACGGCCGTGCTGCGCCGGCTCAAGCCGTTCGACGTGCACCTGCACTACACCGACAAACACCGCCTGCCACGCGAGGTCGAAGAGGAGCTCGGGCTCACCTTCCACCCCGACGCCGCCGCCATGGTCCCGCACTGCGACGTGGTGACCGTCAACGCGCCGCTCCACCCGCAGACCGAAGGACTGTTCGGCGACGAGCTGATCGGCTCGATGAAGCGGGGCGCGTACCTGATCAACACCGCCCGCGCCAGGATCGCCGACCGCGACGCGATCGTGCGCGCGCTGGAGAGCGGGCAGCTCGCCGGGTACGCGGGCGACGTCTGGTACCCCCAGCCCGCGCCCGCCGACCACCCCTGGCGGACCATGCCGCACCACGGCATGACCCCGCACATCTCCGGCTCCTCCCTGTCCGCCCAGGCGCGTTACGCCGCCGGCACCCGCGAGATCCTCGAATCGTGGCTGGACGGCACGCCGATCCGGGAGGAGTACCTGATCGTGGAGGGCGGCGCCCTGGCCGGGGCCGGCGCCCACTCCTACACGACCCGGACGCGTTGACGCGACCGGGTCGGAAGCGGGGGGGGGGGCCCCCCCCCCCCCCCCCCGGGGGGCCGGCGCCCCCCCCCCCCGCCGCCCCCGCCCCCCCCCCGCGGGCGGCTCCCCCCGCCCGGGCCCCCGGTTCAAGTGCGTCCG